>JAFATG010000187.1 GCA_019244055.1 Acidobacteriaceae bacterium
TTCCAATCGCCTGAGCGTGTAAACCTCCCCCGATCCGCGTGTTTGACTGAAGTCGCTTGCACAAGGTGCATAGCAACTTCCACACGAGGATTCATGGCAAAACTCGGCCGCCTGCTATCAGCAATTCTTATCAGCTCGACGCTGCTCACTGTGTGGGCCATGGCGCAGACGCAACTTACTGAAATCCTGGATACGGTCGCCAATTCGAACGGGACCTTGTTCAACGGGACGGTTGTCATCACCTGGATCGGCGGCGCTGGGCCCAACGGCAGCACCGTTTCCCCGTTGACCACTACGACTCGAATTGAAAACGGCGCACTCACCGTGTTGCTCGTTCCCAGCACCACTGGAACGAACGCTTACTATCAAGCCGTTTACAGCAGCGCCGATGGAACCGCTACTTGGACCGAAACGTGGAATGTTCCGCCGAGCTCGGTACCGCTTACCCTTGCCCAGGTCCGCGCATCGACTACTCAAGGCACGGGCAGTGGAAACACGAGCAGCAGTGGTAACAGCAGTGGCGGGGGAACGATTTCAATCAGCGATGTAACGAATTTGAGCGCCGATCTGAATGCCATCAACAGCTCTCTGACATCCTTGACCGTCGAGGTGAACAACTTGTCGAGCGTGATGAATTCGGGTGTCAGCCTCACCGGCGTTCAGAATCAGATTAATGTGCTGAACACTGCAGTTACGAACCTGACCTCAACCGTTGCCGTCCTGAACAGCACAGTTAGCGGACTGCAGACGACGGTCAGTGGACTGAGCAGCAGCACCTCAATCAACGCGACCTTCGTGGATGCCGAGACGCCACAGGGATCAGTAAACGGAACGAACTCAACGTTCACTTTGTCTCAGGCCCCGAGTCCAACGGCCAGTCTTATGCTCTACCGTAACGGGCTGGTTCAGGCGAGCGGTATCGATTTCACTTTGTCGGGGCAGAGCATCACCTTCCTTTCTGCAAGCATTCCAAAAAGTGGCGATACTCTGCTGGCCTTCTACCGCGCGGCGGGTACAACGACAAGCGTCAACTTCTCGGATTCCGAAACTCCGAGCGGGACCATCAACGGCGTGAATCTGACGTTCACGCTGGCTGCGGCGCCAAATCCCACTGGCAGCCTGAAGCTCTTCAAGAATGGCGTGCTGTTACAGCAAGGCGGTGATTACACTTTGAGCGGATCAACCATTACCTTCAAGAGCACGGCCGTGACGCCGCAAACAGGTGACGTGTTGATCGCCGACTACCGGCACTGACGCGCTTCGGCACCGAGGTAAGCTAGCAGGTGTTGTCCGAAACTGTTTAGCTTACGCGAGGTGGACGAATGCAGCTTGGGCTGGTAGGTCTGGGACGCATGGGCGCGAACATGGTGCGCCGTTTACAAAACGGCGGACACAAATGCACCGTGTTCGATATGAACCCCGAGAGTGTCAAGAAGCTTTCGAGCGAAGGAGCGCAAGGAGCGACTTCGCTGGAAGACTTGGTCAAGAAACTTCCAAAGCCGCGCGCAGTATGGGTGATGGTGCCGGCCGGCAAAGCCACCGAGAGCACGGTCCAGACCTTGGCTGCCGCAATGGAACCCGGCGATGCCATCATCGACGGCGGAAACACTTTTTACAAAGACGATATCCGGCGCGCGGCGGAGCTGAAGAAAAAGGGAATTCATTACGTAGACGCCGGAACCAGCGGCGGCGTATGGGGCGTCGAGCGCGGGTACTGCCTCATGGTGGGAGCCGAACCTGAAGCTTTCAAGCAGCTGGAGCCGATTTTTAAAACCCTCGCGCCCGGAATAGGGAACATTGAGCGAACACCCGGGCGCGATAAGCTGGGCGGCACGGCGGAACAGGGGTATCTTCATACCGGGCCTCCCGGCTCGGGACACTTCGTGAAAATGGTCCACAACGGGATCGAGTATGGCGTTATGCAGGCCTATGCCGAAGGCTTCGATCTGCTGGAGCATAAGAATTCGAAGGATCTGCCGGAAAACGAGCGGTTCGATCTGAATGTCGCCGATATCGCTGAGCTATGGCGGCGTGGCAGTGTGATCGGCTCCTGGTTGCTTGATTTGACGGCAATGGCGCTGGCCGAGAATCCGGACCTTTCGAACTTCAGTGGGTTCGTGGAGGATTCCGGCGAAGGCCGCTGGACCATCAATGCGGCCATCGAGCAGGCGATCCCTGTCGAAGTGCTGGCATCCGCGTTATTCACTCGGTTTCGCTCGCGAAAAGAGCACACCTTTGCAGAGAAGGTGCTCTCGGCGATGCGCTATAAGTTCGGCGGTCATGTGGAGCAGCCGACGGGCGGCTGATTTCAGTTACTCGACCTCGGGCCCTGTGGGCGCAATTTTGATCGGGATGATGTGCGTCGCTAGAATATCGCGGCCCACAAATGAGACCTGCACCATTTCGCCGTGTTGCGTGGCCTCGCGCTGGTACTGATCGAAAACAAAGTTCCCGAGCGAATAGAAGATCAGTCCGCCCCGATACGTTTCTTCCGGCTGCACTACATGTGGGTGATGGCCGATCACTAGCGTCGCTCCGGCATCGATGGCCGCGTGAGCAAACTTGACCTGGGCGGCCGACGGTTTCGGCAGGTATTCAATTCCTTGATGCATGGAAACGATGACCACGTCGGCGCGCTTTCGCAGTTCGGCGACATCCTGACAGAGCACTTTCGGATCGGCTAAGGCGATTCGATTGTCGATGTCGTGCCAGTTTCCATTTTCTTGGTCGTAGGTGTAGCCGAGGAATCCGAAGCGAATTCCGTTTCTCTCGAGCACCACGCCGCGATGCGTTTCCGCCGTTGTAAGCCCGCTCCCGAGCGGCTCGATGCCATGACTGCGTAGCCAGGAAACAGTGAATTCAACTCCGCGGGGGCCGCAATCCCGAGCGTGATTGTTTGCCGTAGAGGCAACTGCAATGTGCGCGAATTCCAGTCGGTCGATCATTTCGGGCGCCGCATGGAAGATTAAGCCATGATCGAAGTACGGGCCACGATCGGAAAACGGCGATTCCAGATTTACGAACGCGATATCGGCGCCCATCATGAGCGGCGCGATTTTTCGGAACGGAAAGCCGGTATCGTGCGATGCGAGAATCTGTCTCCGCACGTCTCGGCAGAACATCACGTCACCGGCGAAGATCAGGCGGTTGTAAGATCGGGGCGCGCCAGCATGAGGTAGATCCTGCGGCGAACAAGAGAAAACGGCAAGAGCGATCGCTAGTAACGAAACGCCTGCCCGCACTAGATCATCGACGCAGCGGCTTCGTCGAGAAACCAGACTGCTCTTTCATCGCGGCTGGCGATCTGGCACGGGTAGCGCATGGGGTCATTTCCACCCTTCAGCACGTGCCGGACCGCTTCTTTCTTATCGTCGCCGGAAACCTGCAGAACAGTACATTTGCCGGCTTCGAGAACTCCCGGCAGAAGAGTGACGCGATCCATTTTCAGATGCTCGACCCAAACGTGAGCGGCAATATGCGTCATGTCGCGAATAAGCGGGCTGCCCGGAAACAGACTCGCGGTGTGCGCGTCCGCTCCCATGCCGCGATGAATGAGGTCGAATACCGGAAGCGCGCTGTCCGTTAGCTTGAAAAATTGCCGAACTTCAGAGACGTAGCGCGATGCCGCTTCCTCGGGATTGATTTCGCCATAAATCCGATGAATATTCGCAGCGGATATTTTCGCCGGCTTCAGAAGTGTTTCGTTGGCGAGTTTGTAATTGCTCTGATCGTCCGTTGGCGGCACGCAGCGCTCATCTACCCAGAAGAAGTGGACCTTCGACCATTGGACATCGGCCGAAGTCAACGCGGAAAAAAGCGGACGCGGCGTGCTGCCGCCGGAAATCGCAAACGTAGCGTGCGGTTGCGACTTCAGAGTTTGACGGAGCGAATCAGCAATGAAATCGGTACAGGCGTTTGCGACTTCCTTCGGTGTTTTGCGGATCTCCAGCCGTGGAGAATTATTTGAGCTCACGGATTAGTTCCTGAGAGCGCGCGAACGCTGTGTTGAAGGCCGGATCGGGACCAAGGACGGACAGTTCCTCCGTCATCAGCGCGGTGAGATCGGCATCGGGGTAATTGTACTGGCGCGAGCGGCCATTCGAACTGCGCAGGGTCATGCAATCCGGTCCGGTCCGTTCGAAATCGATGGTTTCTGTTTCCGAACGCAAGGTCACGCGGTGAACACCAGGTCCGTGTCCGTCTATTTTGCTGAATTGGACCCTCGCTTTGTACGGAGCAGAGATCCACCCGCCGATGTAAACAGTGGATGCGGATAATTTCGGGTCCGAGTGCGCGATTTCGACTGAATGAAAACTGGAGAGCGGACTCCCGCAAGCGCTACTGTCGAAAACTCCGGCCAGCGGTTCGCGCCAGAAAGTAAGACGGGTCCATTCGAGGTCCGCAATGATGCGACCCCGCGATTGGGAATCCGCGATAAACGAAAACGCAGACTGCAACTCCATCCCCCTGTTATCAACGATAGTTTTGGTGGCAAGGCTCATTACAGCTTCGAGTCCTGCTTTCTGATCGGCGGTGGCTGTCGGGCTGAGCGCCCCTTGATGACGGCACCAGAAAATGACGGGCAGATCTGCCGCCGTGAGGCCAACTAAGGTAGGGCCCACATTCGGCCAGACTTCCGGGCGCGCTTTGATCTCGATCTGTTCGCAGCAGATCTGCTGCGCTTTGCCGAAAGGCTTCCAGCATTGCGCAAGAACGCGAGCCTCGAGGCCATGCTCGGCAGTGTCGGAAACAGCGAGCACGATACCGCGGCTGGGGTGCTCGTGCATGAGTTCGGAGATCGTTTGAGAAGCAAAGAAACCGGCATCGCTCTCATCCGTCGCGACGATCAGAGTCATCGCGCAGGCGCGCAGAACGGTTGGCTTGCCGAGCTGCTTCTCTTCTTCGCCGAGAGAAGTCCAGAGCTTGCCGAGACCTTTGAGAATCGCTTCCGGCTGAACCGGAAAAATGTTCGCGCTCATGGCACCCTCCACACATGCCCTTGCCGGGCGAGCATATCGTCAGAGGCCTTCGGGCCCCAGGTTCCGGCAGGATAGTTTGGAAAATCAAATCTCGTGTGGGCCCAACTGTCCAGGATGGGCATGACGATTTGCCAGCTCGCTTCGACCATGTCCTGGCGCGTATAGAGCGTCGGGTCACCGGCCATCGCGTCCACCAGCAGTGTTTCGTATGCGGTCGGCGTACGCTCTCCGAAGCTGGAACCGTAATTGAAATCCATTGAGACAGGACGAACACGCATTCCGCTGCCGGGACTCTTTGAGAGGAACCGGAGCGAAATTCCCTCTTCCGGCTGAATGCGCAGCACGAGAAGATTCGGACGGACTTCGCGAGGACCGGTCTTGGTTTCCTGCGTAAACAAACCGAGCGGGGGCGCTTTGAACTGAATGGCAACGTCGGTTATGCGTTTCGGCATGCGTTTGCCGGTGCGGATGTAGAACGGAACGCCGGCCCAGCGCCAGTTATCAATGAAAAACGTGACCGCAGCATAAGTATCGGTCTGCGAATCTGGATTGACGCTCGGCTCTTGTCGAAAGCCCGGAAAATCCTGGCCGCCTACTCTGGCCGGACCGTACTGGCCGGCGACGGCGTACAGAGGAACGTCTTGCGGTTTCATCACGCGAACAGCACGGAGCAGCTTGGCGCGTTCATCGCGCACGTTCGTCGCATCGAAGACACTCGGAGGTTCCATGGAGACGGTGGCCATGACCTGGCTTAAGTGGTTTTGAATCATGTCGCGCAGAGCGCCCGCTTCCTGGTAATACGCGCCACGTCCTTCCACGCCGATCGATTCGGCTGCAGTGATCTGCACGTGGTCCACGTAACGCCGGTTCCAGAGCGGCTCAAACATGCTGTTGCCGAAGCGGAACGCCAAAATGTTCTGGACAGTTTCCTTGCCGAGATAGTGGTCGATGCGGTAGACTTCAGACTCGTCAAAAACCTTGTGAATCTCCTCATTCAGCTTGCGAGCGCTCTCGAGGTCATGGCCAAAGGGCTTTTCAATAATGACGCGGCGCCAGCCATTACCCTCGTTCAACTTGTGTTTTCCAAGTTCGAGAATCGCCTCGGCATAATGGCTGGGTTGGGTCGACAGATAGAAGAGAACATTGCCAGCGGTCTGATGTGATTTCTCGACCTCATCCAACTTTTCACGCAGATCGTCATAGGACGATGGGTTATTCAGATCCCCCGCGACGTAAAACAGGGATTGCGCGAAAGAGGTCCAGACGTCCTGATCGAAAGGAGCGTCTTCCAGGAACTTCGAGACGGACTCTTTCATCTTCTCCCGGAACTGATCGTCGGACATGGGCGTGCGGGAACTCCCGACAACGGCGAAGTTGGTCGAGATCCTACGCTCGTAAAAGAGTCGATAGAGAGAGGGGAGCAGCTTCCGCTTCGACAGATCGCCGCTCGCGCCGAAAATGACGACTGCGCAGGGGGGAACCCGCCTGGCAAAGCGCAGCGAATCCTGTAGCGGATTGACTTCTGGAACCGGCTGGACGAGGACGCTCATGATCTCTTTGATGATAAGGCGAAATGGAAGTGTCTGGGCAAATGGAAAAATGTTGCTGGAGAGCTGAAACAGGGGCTCGGGCTAGAATCAGATTTAACGCACGTCTCGCTTTTCCGCATGACAAATCCTAAGAAGAAAATTGTCGCTGTACTCAGCGACTTGATGTTCATGGTGAAGATCCAAGAGGCCGCGAAAGGGGCCGGCCTGGAAGCGATCTTTGTGAAATCCGAGCAGGAGGCCCTCGCCCGGGCCAAGGAGAATCCGGCGGTGATGATTCTGGATTTGAATAATGCCGGAGTTCAGCCGCTCGACGTGATCGCGAAACTGAAAGCCGACGAACAGACGAGCGGGGTCAATCTGCTCGGGTATGTATCACACGTGCAAGCCGACCTGAAGAAAGCGGCTCAGGAGAAGGGCTGCGATATGGTCATTGCGCGCTCGGCCTTTTCCCAGAACCTCCCGGCGATTCTGCGGCGCTACGCGGCAGCTTAAAGGCGTAGAGCGTATCGCCCGCGCCGAGGATCAGGTACTGCTTACCATCCAGTTGGAACGTCATGGGGCCGTTGGTTACGGCCGCCGAGAGATGAAAGTGCCAGAGAATGCGTCCTGAAGCTGGATCGAACGCAATGAGGTTGCTGAATGGATCGCCGGTGAAGAGGAGCTTTCCTGCGGTGTTGAGGATACCGGAGAAGTTGCCGCCCTTGAAAAATTCATGTGACCAGCGGATCTTACCGGTCACGGCATCGATCGCTTCCAGAACTGAGCGGGACCAGAGATTCTGGCGGTCGCCCGCATAGCCCTGGGGAGCGGCGTCGGTGTCCGTCAGATAGAAAAGACTGTGACCGCGTTCAGCATTTACGTAGAATAGGCCCGTTTCAGGATTGAAGCTCGGAGCGAACCAGTTGGTGCCCCCGCTACCGGGGATGTTCAGTAGAGCGCCGTCAGGCTGAGGATCCTTCTTGGGATTGGCCACAGGCTGACCGTTCGAATCGATTCGTTCCACCCAATCACTGCCAACGTAAGGAGCGGTCACAACGCTCTTACCGCTGGTGCGATCCAACACGAAGAAGAGTCCGTTGCGCGCGGCCTGGGCCAGCAGCTTGCGGGGATGGCCGCCCATTTCAGCATCAAACAGCACCGGCGTTTCTACGTTGTCCCAATCATGCGTGTCGTGCGGCGAAGCCTGGAAGTACCATACGAGCTTTCCGGTATCTGGATTGAGCGCAACGATAGAGCAAGTCCAAAGATCCGCCCCTTTGCGCCCCTGGCCGGCATACACGGGATTGGGATTTCCGGTGCCCCAGTAGAGGAGATTCAACTCGGGATCGTAGGTACCGGGAAGCCAGGTCATGCCGCCGCCGTGCTCCATAGCGCCTGCATTGGGCCAGGTTTCCGCGCCCGGCTCACCGGGGCCCGGCTCGGTATTCCATCGCCACTGCAAGGCACCGGTCTCGGGATCGCGCGCTTCGAGATAACCGGGGACGTCCATCGCATCACCTCCGACGCCGATGATGACGTGATTGCGGATGACGAGCGGCGCCATGGTCGTGAAGTATTGAAGCCGCGCGTCGGCCACCTGCACCTTCCAGCGTTCCTTGCCGTTCGTTGCGTTGAGTGAAACAAACCAGCCGTCGGGCGTGAGGAAGTAGAGCCAGTTGCCGTACATGCCAACGCCGCGATTGCCGACGAGATGGCCGCCTTGATCGACCCAGGAGTAGTGCCACAGTTCTTTGCCGGTGCGGGCGTCGACGGCCCAGACGTGATCGGGAATGGTGAAGTAGAGAACGCCATTCACTGCGAGCGGGGTGGATTTGATCTGCACCGCAGGAACACCGCGCAATGTGCTGACGCTGACGCGATACGTCCAGGCCAGGGCGAGCGAATTTACATTACCGGCGTTGATCTGAGTGAGCGGGCTAAAGCGGCGGCCGGAGTAATCGCCGTTGTAAGTGGGCCAAGTGTCGGTCGGCGGGCTCAGGAGCTTCGCTGGATCGAGGATCTGTGCGGAAGCGTGGACGGACGCGAGCGCGATGAGAGCGAGAAGGCGGCGCAGGGTCATTTCAAAGTGACGAGATACGCGAGCACGTTGTGCATGTCCTCATTCGTGTAGACATTCAGCAGCGCGAGATGACCCGCGAGCGGATCTTCAATTTGAACGGTAACGGCGTCACTGGGCCAGGAGCGAACCGCGCCGGCGTTGTCGACCATTGAGATTGTGAAGTCGTCCCGGTGCTTCAGAGTGCCAGTGATTCTCTCCCCGGTCGGAAGAGTGAGGACGAGTTTGTCGGGTACATGCAGCTTTGTCCCGGGATAGAGGAAGACAGCTTGCAGATCGACCGGCTGATACTTGCTACCGATATGGGCGAGGTCGCCCGTCGTGGAGTGGCACGCTGTGCAGTGCGCTTCGAAGAAACCGCGGCCAGCTTGTGAGTTGCCGGTTACGATGTTCTGGACTTGATAGCCCCAGCGATTCGCCGTTTCGTAGACGCGCTGGTGAAGGAATTCAGCGAGGTCGTAAAGCTGATCGGGCGTCATGGTTGCGAAGGCGGGCATGCCTTTATCGGGTCGACCCTTCAATACGACTGGCCCGATCTGTTCGCCTTTCTCGTCGTGGAGAACGAGGGTGGAGCGAATGAGATTTGGGCCTTCCGCTCCAGTGGCCTTGGAGCCGTGGCAGAACGCGCAGTTGCGGGCGAAGAGCTTTTCTCCGCGAGCGGCGGCAGCGGGATCGGGCGGTGCGCCGAGGCCGAGAAACTCACGGCCGCGCTGCAAGCGCGAATTCTTGTCACGCTCCGGCACATCGGAGCCGGATTGCGCGAATAGAGAAAGACAAGTTAAGGCGACGAGCAGAGTGGCGGCGCTGGGGAGCATGCTATAACACCGCTTGCTAACGCGCGCGGTTCTGCCTAACGGGCCCAGGCCAAGCCATCAGCGCCTGCTCCGGCATCGATCAGCTTGGCAACTTTCCAGTCTGAGGTGTCGATTGCCGCCACTTGATGGCTGGAATCGCAGGAAGCGTAGGCGACCTTGTCGCCGGGGCCAATCAGAACTTCCTGCGGAGCTTTCGGAACGTCGATGGTGTGAACGACTTTCAACGACCTTAGATCAATCACAGCAACCTTGTTGACCGTTGGGACGGCGATCACGAGCCAGCGGCCATCGCTGGTGGAAGCGCTTCCGTAGCCGAGTCCGGGAAGCGGGATCCAGGTCTTGACCGTGTCACTGGCGGTATCGATGACGGCGAGCTGCGGCTTCGTTTGGTCGGAGGTGAACACCATGCTGTCATCGGGCGAGATGGAGATGCGCTGCGTCTCGCGCGAGATCGGGATGACTTTGAGAGTTTTGCGCGCTTCCAGATCGAGGACAGACACCGTTCCGGGGCCAACGTTGGCCGTGTAGCCGCGGCGGCCATCGTGCGAGATCGCGAGCATGTGCGATTCAGGCTGGCCGGTCGGCACGGTTCCGATAATTTTCAGCGTGCTGGGGTCGATGATGCTGATGGTCTTGTCGAGCTCGGTGGTGACGTAGAGCATGCCATCCTTGGGGCCGAACAGAGGGCAATGTGGGCGCACGCCATGACCGAAATCGACGTGGCCGGTGACTTTGCGGGAGGCGAGATCGATCACGACCAGGTTGCGGCCGTCGGTGCCTGGCTTGCCCACGCCGGAGTTGCCGTAGATGGGCACATAGGCGGTCTTGCCGTCAGGCGAGGCAATGACTTCATGGCCCGTGATACCGCCTTCTGGAACGTTAGCGACCTGCTTCGCTTCGGCGGGATCGATGAGGCCGAGGGAGTGTTCCCCTTTGTTGGCAACAAGGAGCCAACCCTGGGCATTCGGGGTATCGGAGTGAGCAAGGCTGAGCGGCATGGCGGAAAGAATCAGGACGAGAAGGGGTGCGGCAAATCGGGAAGACATAGCCTTGGCGACAAACGTATCACAAGGAGAGCGAACGGCGAGCCGGAAGCCGTTCGTCACACGAGGGCCGCTTGCTACGCGCGCGGTTCTGACAGGCAATTGCAGGGCTGAAGCCCTGCGCGGGCTAGAACGCCCGCCCCCAATTGCCGAACGAACTTCGAGACCTGTTCAGTTCGGATTGAGGGAAATTATTTCGGAAGGTGGAATCAGTTGGTTAGGTAGGTTCGGGGCAGTCGAGCGTACGGGCGTCCGCAGATCCTTGATGCGTGGGTAGAGGCAAAGGGGGCGGGCCGAAGTCGAGGGACGGGCGGAAACGGTCCTCTCAGAATTCAACAACGCATGGATGCCGTTCGAAAGTGGCGCGCCTTTTACCGGGCGAAGATCCGGAAGAGCATGAGAGCATGCGCACCGGCTGGCTGAAAGAGTGGGAGCCGGAAGGATACATGGAGGAGCGGTTGGTGGAGAACCTCTTCATCTGCGACTGGCTGCTGTTGCGGGCCCAACACAACCGCTTTAAGGCGGAGACGCGGGCGGCCGGCGATAAAGGGCTCGAGCCAGCCGATTGGTCGGAAGAGGACGCGCATCAGGTGGAATTAGCGCAGCGTTACCTGACCACAGCGGAACGTTCGTTTTACCGGGCGCTGAACGCGTTGCTACAGCTACGAAAGGACATCATGCGGAGAGATACCGGAATCTTCAAGGTGCAGCAGGAGAACGAGAAGCTGCGCGCGCAGGTGCAGCAGTTCGAGAATAATCAGCCTAAGGCGCAGGGGCGCATTGAGAAGCCCGCCGCGACGGCGCAGCGGGACGGCAAGAGGCAGGCTAAGCCGGAGGGCAAGCCGCAGATTATGGACCAGTGGATCGAGATCGAGATGGTCGATGGTCAGGCAGTGGTGAGCTACCACCCCTCGAACGAGGAGCTGTGGGAAGAAGGGAAAAAGATGGTTCCACCGCCGACCATGGTGTACCGCCGTTTTCATTTCGTGGACGCCGTGCCGTCGGAGTACGCCTGGACAACGAGCGATCCGCAGACTATGGAGTTTGGCGGACTGGGGATTCAGCGCATGAGCGTTGATACGTGGCTGCGAATTATCGAAGAGGAGAAAGCGACCGGGAAACCCGGCAAATGCGGCGGCAACCTGCCGAAGCCGGAAGCCTGGGGCCATTGCGAGTGCAAGAGCTGCACGGCGAACCGGGAGAGGTTGAAGTCTATGGCGCAGTAAGCCGCGATTTCGCGGCAAGTTGGTAAGGCGTTTCACGGTTCCGGTTACAATACAAGATCCTCGTGTCAACGCCGTATCACAGCCTGTATTGGGCTACCCTACTAACTATTCGCGCGCCCGTTGGGTCGATCGACCGTTTGTCGCAATCCCTGGCAACAGCTCGGGTTGATCTGAATCCGCATCAGGTGGATGCGGCGCTGTTTGCAATCCGGTCGCCTCTGTCAAAAGGCGTCATTCTGGCAGATGAGGTTGGTCTCGGAAAGACGATTGAAGCCAGTCTGGTGATTGCGCAACGCTGGGCCGAGCGGCGGCGGCGGGTGTGCCTCATCGTTCCCGCGACGCTGCGCAAGCAATGGCAGCAGGAGCTGATGGACAAGTTCGGCATCCAATCGGAGATCCTGGAGAGCGCCGCATTCCGGCAGCGCAGAGTTTTGAACGCGTTCGATCAGCCGGGCAAGGTGATGATCTGCTCATACCAGCTTGCCTCGAACAAGAGCTTTGAGCTGGGGACGAACCCGTGGGATCTGGTGATTATTGACGAAGCGCACCGGCTGCGCAACGTCTATAAGAAATCGAGCAAGATTGCCGCTAACATTCGGGAAGCCACGCTCCAGTATCCAAAAATTCTGCTTACGGCGACACCGCTACAGAATTCACTATTAGAGCTGTATGGACTTGCGAGCGTCGTCGATCCGCAAGTGTTCGGAGATGAGAACTCATTTCGCGAGCAGTTTGCCGACGCGGCTTTGAATCCGACCAGCCGAGAGCGGCTGCGGGAGCGGTTGAGGCCGCTTTGCATACGGACACTGCGCAAGCAAGTGCTGGAGTATGTGCCGTTCACCGAACGGCATTGCATTACCCGTCCATTCTTCCCTACAACTGAGGAGCACGATCTGTATGAGCGTGTTTCCGCTTACCTACAGCGCGACACGCTTATCGCAATTCCCAACGCGCAGCGGCAACTGATCACACTGGTCCTTCGCAAGCTGTTAGCGTCCTCAACATTTGCGATCGCGAATACGTTGGAAGGGATGGCGAATCGCCTCGAGGAGGCGTTGAAGGCGTCAAAGTCGGCCAATCAGCCTGAGCAACTGGCTCTTCCCGACGACGATTACGAGACAGCCTCGGAAACGGCGGAAGAGTGGCGCAAGGATGAGGACGAGGAAGAAGAAACTCCGAGGTTGAATTTGGACTTTGATCCGGGCGCTGCGAAAGTGGAGATTCAGGAATTGCGCAGCTTTGTCGAGCTGGCGAGGCGGGTTGCGCTCAACGCCAAAGGTCAGGAGCTTCTCTCCGCACTCGAAGTGGCGTTCGGCAAGGTGCGCGAGTTGGGGGCGCAGCGGAAAGCGGTCATCTTCACCGAGTCGCGCCGTACCCAGGATTATTTGAAGCGATTGTTGTCGGAGCACGGTTATCAAGATCAAATCGTGCTGATGAATGCCGCGAACTCCGATCCGGATTCGGTTCGGATTTACCGCGAATGGCTGGAACGGCATAAGGGGACTAATGCAGTCTCAGGCTCGCCGACGGCGGACAGGAAAGCGGCCATTGTGGAAGAGTTTCGGGACCGGGCGACAATTCTGATCGCGACGGAATCGGCGGCGGAAGGCGTGAACCTGCAGTTCTGCTCGCTGGTGGTGAATTATGACCTTCCATGGAACCCGCAACGAATCGAACAGCGCATTGGGCGCTGCCACCGCTATGGACAGAAGCATGACGTGGTGGTGGTGAACTTTGTCAATCAACGCAACGCGGCAGATCAGAGGGTCTATGCGCTGTTAAAGGACAAATTCCGACTGTTTGAGGGCGTGTTTGGAGCCAGTGATGAAGTTCTGGGTGCGCTGGAATCGGGAGTAGACCTGGAGAAGCGCATTGCGGCGGAGTACCAGACGTGCCGGTCACCGGAGGAGATCGAGCGGGCGTTTGCGGAGTTGCAACAGCAGTTGGAGGAAACAATTGAATCGCGCCTGGCCGAGACGCGGCGGGCTCTGCTGGAACATTTCGATGACGAGGTGCGAGACCGGCTGCGAATGAGCAAGGAGCAGGCCGCATCGGCGCTGAACGAGCGTCTGCGCTGGTTCTCGGGTTTACTCCGGCAGGAGCTGGCGGCCGATGCGCGATTTGAAGAGAGCGGCTTGCGCTTCACGTACACAGGTGATCACGGATTTCAGGGCCGATGGAACCTGGATTGGCAAGATGCCGAGCGGCAGAACGAGAGTTTCCTGCGCGTCGAGCATCCTCTTGGTCAGCGGGTGATTGAGCAGGCTCGCGCGCGGCGGCTGGAGCATGCCGGCTGCGTTTGAATTACCGGGCTTACGGAAGAAAAATTGGAATGCTGGAGCCGCTGCTGGAACGGTCGGGCTGGCTCCGAGCCTGGAAGCTGAAGACGCAATCGTTTGATACGGAAGAATCTGTATTACTGACGGGCGTGGATGATGCCGGGCAAGCAATTTCAGACGAGCATTGCCGGAGATTGCTGAGCTTGCCGGCGGAAATTGCTGACCCGGTGGCGAGCGGGCCCATACCGGAGCTCGATCGCTTGCGGGATGAGGCCCTTGCGGCACAGTTGAAGGATGTAGAGGCGCGGAACGTGCGGTATCTGGATGAGGAGCAGTTGAAGCTGGATCGCTGGGCGGAGGATTTGAAGCTGGGCCTGGAGCAGCAGATTCGTGACGCCGATAGAGAGATCAGGGAGGCGAAGCGTGCATCGAGCGCGGCCACGACGCTGGATGAGAAGCTAGCGGCGCAGAAGCAGATCAAGGCCTTGGAATCAGCGCGGAACCGGAAGCGCCGCGAATTGTTCGAGACGCAGGACAAAATCGATGCGCAGCGGGAAGAACTGATTGAACGGATTCAGTCGCAGATGAAGCAGACGCATGACCTCCAGCCGCTGTTTGCGTTCGCCTGGACTCTGGTGAATTAGGGACGGATGGGGCAGAAGCAGAAGTTAGAACTGACTTGGATTGGGAAGGAGAACCGGCCCCGGCTGGAGCCGAGGGTCTTGTTGGAGGACCCGGAGAAGAGTTGCCACGCTGCGGAACGAATTGGCGAAAACGACATCTTCGATAACCGGCTGATTTTCGGCGATAATCTGCTCGCGCTGAAGGCGTTGGAGCAGGAGTTTGCTGGGAAGGTTAAGTGCGTTTTCATCGATCCGCCGTATAACACCGGTAGCGCGTTCAGTCACTACGACGATGGCCTCGAACATTCGATTTGGCTTTCGCTGATGCGGGACCGGTTGGAACTGATTCGCAGATTACTCGCGGATGATGGATCGTTGTGGATCACGATCGACGACAACGAGGTGCACTATCTCAAAGTCTTGTGCGATGAGGTGCTTGGTAGGTCGAATTTCGTTGCGAGTCTAGCCTGGCACAAGCGAGTTTCTCCGGCGAACGATGCGAAGTTCTTCAGTGGAGATTTTGATCACATTCTTGTGTTTGCAAGAAATAAAGAGGTTTGGAGGCCCAATCGCCTTGCGCGGAACGAGTCTCAGCTTGGGAATTACAGGAATCCAGATGGTGACGCGAGAGGAGCCTGGAACTCATCAGCTTACACATGCGCAAAAACGGCTGATGAGCGACCCAATCTCTATTATCCGATTAAGAACCCTTTCAGTGGGCAGGAGGTCTGGCCCAGCCGTACGCGGGTTTGGGCATACGATCGGAGTTCTCATGAGAGAAATGTTCAACAGGGTCTTCTTTACTGGGGTAAGGATGGAACGGCCCGCATGCCTCGGATAAAGAAGTTCGAGACCGAGACTAGGCCGGTCGTTCCGAGGAGCATTTGGGAATACGAGGAAGCTGGCCACAATCAAGAATCGAAATTGGAAAACGAGAAGCTGTTTCCTGGCGTTTCGTTTTCAACTCCGAAGCCTGAAAGGCTGCTGAAGCGGGTGCTTGAGGTGGCAAGCGTTCCAGGAGACTTAGTGCTCGACTCGTTCGCCGGGTCCGGAACCACCGGGGCCGTTGCCCAAAAGATGGGTCGGAGATGGATTATGGTCGAGCTCGGGGAGCACTGCCATACGCATATCATTCCGCGATTGCAGAAGGTGATCGACGGGAAAGATTCCGGCGGTATTACCGAAGCGCTCAAGTGGAAAGGCGGAGGCGGATTCCGATATTACCGGCTTGCGCCGTCGCTCCTCGAGCGGGACCGCTTCGGAATGGTCATCATCAGCAAGCAGTACAACGCGACGATGCTGGCGGAGGCGATGTGCAAGCTGATGGGCTTCCGCTACGAGCCGAGCGACTCGGTGTACTGGCAGCACGGGAAATCGACCGAAACGGACTTCATTTTCGTCACGACCCAGACGCTTTCGGTGGAATGATTGCATCAGTTGAGCGATGAGGCCGGCGAGGACCGCACGCTCCTGATTTGCGGGACGGCTTTCCGCACGCGAACGCAGCAGTTTTCGAATCTGGAGCTGAAGAAGATTCCGGCGGCAGTGCTGCAGCGGTGCGAATGGGGAAAAGACGATTACAGCCTGCGGGTGGAGAACCTGCCGAGGGCGGCTCCAGTGCCCGCAGAAGAGAACGGGGCACAAGCGAGTTTATTTGAAGTGGAGACGAAGTGAAGCAAGTTGTTCATTCGATTTCGCAGCGGTTAAGCTTGCGCCCGCCGCAACAGGAATCGCTGCAGATTCTGGACCGGGTGTGCGAACTGGTACCGCTCGGGAAGTCGACCGATGCGGCGCAGGCTTTGGCCGCGGTCCAGGCTGAATTCCCGAGCGTGACGGGGCTGGAGCAGCGGGATTTTCTGTCGCTGTGCTTCGCGCTGGCAACGGGCGTGGGCAAGACGCGGCTGATGGGCGCGTTCATCTCCTATCTGCACCTGGCGCACGGCATCCGGCACTTTTTCGTACTGGCTCCGAACCTGACGATCTACAACAAACTGATTCGAGATTTCGAGCCGGGTTCCCAGAAGTACGTGTTCCGGGGAATTGCGGCGTTCGCGGTGAATGCGCCGGAGATTATCACCGGCGATAACTACGAGAGCGGGCGCGGCGTACGGGAGGAACGGCGACGGCAGAGGACGTTCGACCTCGGCGGTCGCAGTGTCGCCGAAGACCCGATTCACATCAACATCTTTAACATCTCGAAGATCAACTCCGAAGTTCGCGGCAGGAAGAGCCCGCGGATCAAGCGGCTGCAGGAGTACATCGGCGAGAGCTATTTCCAGTACCTGGCAGAGCTGGATGATCTGGTGCTATTGATGGACGAATCGCACCGCTACCGGGCGAGCGCGGGCGTGAGGGCAATCAATGAGCTGAAACCGATTCTGGGGCTGGAGTTGACGGCGACACCGCAGATCGAGGGCGGCGGAGGCAAGACGAAGCTCTTCCAGAACGTGATCTACAGTTATCCGCTGGCGACGGCGCTGGATGATGGCTTCGTCAAAATTCCGGCAGTGGTGACGCGGGAGAACTTCAAAGCTTCGAATTACGACGAGGCGGGGCTGGAAGACCTGAAGCTGACGGACGGCATCCGGGTGCATGAGGATACAAAGGGACAGCTTGCGATTTACGCCCAGGAGAACGGCCGTCCGGTGGTGAAGCCGTTCATGCTGGTGGTGGCGCAGGATACGAATCATGCGAACCGCCTGCAGGAGAAGCTCACGAGCGAGACTTTTCTGGGCGGGCGCTATAAGGGGCGCGTGATTACGGTGCACTCAAACCAGACCGGCGAGGAAAAGGACGAAACCGTGCAGCAGTTGCTCTCGGTGGAGGACCCGGAAAATCCGACCGAGATCGTGATCCACGTCAACATGCTGAAGGAAGGGTGGGATGTAACGAACCTATACACAATCGTTCCCTTGCGGGCGGCGAATTCGAAGACGCTTGTGGAGCAGTCGGTGGGCCGCGGCCTGCGATTGCCTTACGGGACGCGGACGGGCGTGTTTGCGGTGGACCGGCTCAACATTGTGTCGCATGACCGGTTCGATGAGATTGTGAACGCCGCGAACGATCCGAACTCGATCATCCGAGCCAAGGTTGTGATCGGGCGGGACGTTCCGGAAAAGGCGCAGAAGACGGTGGAAGTGCAATCGAAGCTGGCGGCGGCGATTGCGTCCACGAGTCCCGACGGCGGAGGCACGGAACCGCTATTTGAGTCGGAGGAGGAACGAACGGCGGCACGGAGCGTATTGCGGGTGCTCGAGAACGCGCCGCGGACTTTGCGGAACGCCGATTTGCGGAAGCCGGAGGTCCAGCAGGAGATCCTGGAGCGGCTAAAGCTGGAATGCGGGGCCCAGGCTTCGCTGCCTGACGGCGCGGCGGTGGATCTGGCTGCCGTGGTGAAGAAAACGACCGATGCGATCGCCGCATTAACGATATCTATCCCGAAGATCGTTGTCGTTCCCAAGGGAAACGTGACTGCGCGGTACCTGGATTTCGATCTCGACACGCGGAAGTGTCCGCGATATCCGACGGTGGCGAAGGATATCGTAATCCAACACCTCACGGATCACGAACGCTACAGGCTGGTGAGCGGCAATGGCATCGTCACCGAGAAGCGGTTGGAGGATTACTTGGTTTTCGGTCTTATCGACTACGACGAGATCAGCTACGACGAGACATCGGAACTGTTATATAAACTGTCCGGGCAAGCGGTAGCGCACTTGCGGTCCTATCTGGGAAACCGCGAGGAGGTGGAGAACGTTCTGCAATACCATCGGAAGGCGCTGGTGCAGATGATCCACGCCCAGATGGAACAGCATTTCGAGGAGACCGCGACCGAGTACGACGTTACGGTGCGCCCTGGGTTCATAACAGTGCAGCCTCGGTTGGTGGCGGTTGAAGCGAACGGCGAGGCGCGAAACTTCAGAGCCCCGGTAGAAGATAAATCGGAAATTACCGGAATGCTGTTCACCGGCTTTGAGAAGTGCTTGCAGACAGAGTGCAAATACAGCACGGATCCAGAGCGGGTCTTCTCCGTGGTTTTGGAAGACGATACGGACGTATTGAAGTGGTTCCGGCCCACGAAGCGGGATATTCGGATTTACTATAAATTGCGCGGCGCCGAAGCACAATACGAGCCGGACTTCATCGTTGAGACGAAGACCGGGAAATGGATTTGCGAGGTAAAAAGGGCTTCTGACATATCAGATCCCGAGGTGCAGGCGAAGGCACAAACAGCGCAACTCTGGTGCCAGCGCGCGACAGAGGCTACGGGCGAAAGCTGGCGGTATCTGCTAATTCCACATGATCATGTCCGGCTGAGCGTGACATTTGCCGGGTTTGTGGCGGGGTGCGGGTAGAAACTCGCTGAACGGAGCGGGAACATTACTGATATTATTTGTTCGGGGCCACTCTCATCTAGGCATGGCTGTTCACTACGAAAACGCGCCCATATCGGAGGCCCTGATCGACATTAGGGTGGAGCTTCCGGCTCGTGTAACGCCTGAAGCTCTTGAAGCGGTACACAATTTCGTAAAGGACGAATATCCGCGAAAAGATAAGCGCATCTACGTTCAGGGCGAATTCTCGGCCGGAGATCACGTGGGCGCTAAAGCCAAGCAGACGTTTATGGGGTTTGCATTTAGTTCCGAGGATGGCAAACAAATCTTCCAGGCCAGGCTAGACGGTTTCACCTTTAGTCGTCTGAGACCGTATGGCACCTGGCGTGAATTGCGCTCTGAGAGCCAGAAACTCTGGAAGATCTATCGAGACGTAGCGACCCCAGGCAGGATCACGAGGACTGCCGTTCGATACGTCAATCAGATCGATATTCCCCACGAGGCAATTGATTACAAGGACTACTTCCGCACTACCCCTGAAGTATCACCCGATCTGCCGCAAGGTCTAAGTGGTTTTTTTATGCAGCTTCAGTTCCCTCAACCGGATTTTGGCGGAATGCTGATCCTGACTCAGACTGCTGTTCCCCCGGCGAATCCGGGAACGAACTCGGTAATTTTAGACCTCGATGTCTTCAGGCAGGAATCGGATACTATACCCGAGGCACGCGTTTGGGAGTTGCTCGAAACTCTGCGCGATCGGAAGAATGAATTTTTTGAGGGTTGCATCACGGACGAAACGCGACGTTTATTTGGAAGGAGGGAGGAGTATTAGCGAATGCCTTTAGCTGCTCACGCTCCAACACACAGTCAGGCACTGGGAATCTACCGAATTGTGGGCCGGAACGACGAAGCAACTACCGCGTCGAGGTACGGAGCCCCTCTTCTCGGTGCACTTCACGACATTTACAAGCAAAGTGCATTCTGGCAAAGCAAATTGAAATTTGCTGAAGCCCGGGAGCACCTTGACTTAACGGCTTCGCTCAATGAAGGCTGGAATGGTTATGGAGCGGAAGCGCCGAGTGGGTTAGCGCGTCAGATAACGGCCCAGGTCCTCGGCTCGCTAGAGCAAGTGTTGCTACCGCCCGACCATCTGAGGCCTTCGGCTGAAGGAGGAATCGGATTGTCTTTTGTGAACAGAGATAAACGCGCGGTGATCGAAATCTATAACAGCGGTGAAGTCGCGGCGGCTACCTATTCGAACGAGGGCGCACCTGAGATTTGGGAACTCGAAGCGAGCCAAGATCAAATCCTAGACACAATAGCCCGAATTCGTGTATATCTCACCGCGTGAGCGTCCCGAAAGACTTTACAGGCGGGGTCGAGGAATTGTGCCAGAGTTTGCTGGCACAGAATCGCTCTATTTGCGGTACAGCAGTCAATATTTCTTGCAGGGACAACTAACGCCCGACGCGATTCGTTCGCAGATGAAGCAGTCTGTCAATCGGGGAAACTTCAGCGAACCGGAGGACGTGCTTTTTTCGGAAAGCGGCGAATATGACGCCCTCGGGGTAATTGAATTTAAAGTATCGGACATTCCTCCGAGAGTTGACCAGCCCGATGGTCCTGCTTACGTCTTCTTTATGACTCATCAGCCGCAAGATACGAACTATTCGCATAGTGAAATTTGGTCAGATCATGAGCACCGAACAGGGGGCTTCCGGAGACCCAGCCGCACGGTTAGCCTCGAATTTCGAACACTTCTCTGCAGATCGCTGACTGCCGAGCGGATAAGGATTGAGGCGCATCGATAAGCTTCGGGGTACTTCTTCTGGTGAATGCATCAGTTTGGCAGGTATCCGACAGTACAAGGACATCATGCGGAGAGATACCGGGATCTTCAAGGTGCAGCAGGAGAACGAGAAGCTGCGTGCGCAGGTGCAGCAGTTCGAGAAGAATCAGCCTAAGGCGCAGCGGGACGGCAAGAGGCAGGCTAAGCCGGAGGGCAAGCCGCAGATTATGGACCAGTGGATCGAGATCGAGATCGTCGATGGTGAGACAACGGTGAGCTACTACCCCTCGAACGAGGAGCTTTGGGAAGAAGGCAAAAAGATGGTTCCACCGCCGACCATGGTGTACCGGCGTTTCCATTTCGTGGACGCCGTGCCGCCGGAGTACGCCTGGACAACGAGCGATCCGGAGGCGATGGAGTTTGGCGGGTTGGGGATTCAGCGCATGAGCGTGGATACCTGGCTGCGAATTATCGAACAGGAGAAGGCGACGGGCAAACCAGGCAAATGTGGCGGGAATCTGCCAAAACCGGAAGTATGGGGCCACTGCGAATGCAAAAGCTGCGCGGCGAACCGGGAGAGGTTGCGGGCGGGGAGATAGCGGGGAGATAAGGGGCCCCGCGAGCTGATCCAGGCGTTTGCGGGAGATCTGCGGATTCGCGTTGCGAGTCGCTGTATAGAAAGGTGCGAGTAGTCGCGGGATAGAAGCGGACTTCCCGTTCCATATCTGGACTACACCTTTACGGTCGCGGACGATCAGGAGCAAATCGGAAACTAAATACTTGGCCGTCACACGCGGGTAAAGCGCTGGTTGAACTGTGGATGCGCAAAATCAAATTACCAGCGAGCGCTGCGCTGTGATGCCAGCAGTTACCATCGGAGCAAGTAGACGGGAGCAAGTGCTGTGAGTGCGGCTCCGAGTTGCCTTGCCGAGGAAGTTGTGTCCCGAAGCTTCTGCAAATCGCAGATGGGTCATGAGTCCCATAAACGGGTTTGCTGAGCTGCGAAGGGCGTAGCCCGTAGCCGTTTAGCAAAACTCAGGCAGCCGCGCGCCGAGACTGTAACGGAAACTGTGTAAACGGGCGGAGCCGTTCAAAGATCACAGTGAATCGACTAAGTCGGGCTTAAGCCGATCACCGAAGATCATCATCAACTGATTCATCACGATATCCCAGCCCTGCCGTTTTGTCCAGCAATTTGCAAAATTGCGAAGGTTGAGAAACAGGATCTTGATGACCGCCTCATCGTTGGGAAAGACGTTGCGATTGGCGATATTTTTGCGCATTTGCGAATGCAGGCTTTCGATGGCATTGGTGGTGTAGATCATGCGGCGGAGTTCGACCGGGTATTTGAAAAACGTCGTCAGCTCATTCCAGTGATTGCGCCAGGCCGCCACGGAGGCC
>JAFATG010000265.1 GCA_019244055.1 Acidobacteriaceae bacterium
TCTCGGCGTCATGAAAGGTTCAGCCGACAGCGAGCTACAAGTGCGGGTTCGTGTGACGCCGTCGGAAGCAATTCTGCCCCCGGATCAGGAATTCGCGTCGGACCAGGAGTGGTCGAGATTCTTAGAAAGCGACCAGCAATCCGAACTGCTTCACGCGCAACAGCAACAACAGCAATAGGCGATTCTCAACTCTTGATCGTCACCGCGCTATCCATTCGGCGGCAACGAGGCAGCGGTGCCGACTACGAGGTCCTCATAGAGGCGGGGATCTGGGTAGCCGGCTCCGGAGGGCAGATTCCTGATGGAGCGGTCGTTTGCGGGGGGAGGCAAACGGCGATCCGCTGTTTGTGGCGCGTGCAAGCCTCAATGGTGGGCTCCATCCAGGCAACATTCGATTTGCTTTTGGTGCAGCCTTAATTGGCTTTGAGGCCAAGAAGTACCGGTGAGCAATTATGAAGTGCTTACCTCGCTCGTCGTTCGCGGGTGAGGGCTCGACGGAACCGGCTCCATGATAGCTTCCGATATTACTAGTTAACGCCCGAGGTGTTGTCGCCGATCTCCGCGCCAACCATATCTACGAGTCGCCGACTTCTACCCGTTGCACTACGCGACGCCGGATGAATTCGGGAGGGCTGTGGAAAGCGACGGCACTGATGGAAAGCTTGGAGAACCAAGTACAGGTTTCCCAACCTTTCCACAGGCCTTGGAAATCCCTCCGGGATTCCCACCCTTTCCACAGCACAATGGCGAATGTTAAATAAAATAATGAAAAACCGCTATGTTCCCATTCCGTGGACATCAGCGTGTCTCTTTCATCATCGTTAGGAGCGTCGCGCTGCCTGAAGAACCCCTGCCGAGAAGACGATCCGGTTGCTTGGCTTTGCTTGCCTGCTCGATCTGAGGGCCCCTCTCGCCGTCACCTCCAGGCAACGTCATCGCAGACCTTGTCGACGGACCGTAGAGGACAACGCGCTTGCTCCGCGCATGCTGTTTTCTTCCTTTATGGCGACTCGGTTTGGAATTTCCGAGAACGACAGTATCATCCATTCGGGCACGCGCTTGCTACTCCTGTGGAGGGAGCGTTAGCAGTGGCAACATTTTTTCGGATCAGCAGTTTCACTCTGAGATCAGCAGTTTCACTCTGAAAGGTCCCATTGTTGCCTGCTGCGGCGCGACCGACGCGACTAGTCGAATGATCGGAACCCAGATTTTACGACGCTTTAGATTAGCACGGCCGAGGTCGCATGCGACCCACGCGAACAACACGTCACTCTAGCGCTGGCAAGTTCAGCGACCGAAAAGGATTTCCCTTTGATGCCACCATAAAATTCACTGGTTTCGACAGAGCAGTACAAGTTGCACGCACGGCGTCAAGATCCTTCGGGACGTGCTCACGCTCGTGGAGCGTTTAACAGAGGAGAAAACGCGCCAGTCGTTCGGAACAAGGAATCTGCGCTCAGAATACGGCGGAATTACTAAGAAAAGCTGCCGTTTTACGCGTAAATACGTATGCTGCACAAGAAAGCTATTTGTGGCCGAAGCTCCCACGCAAAACTTGCAGTGTTCGCGTCAGGTACTGTCGTAATTGCAAGGGGCAACGAATCGCGTCCTAACAGGTGTTCCATACGGCCGGTACCTCCGATGGACTGGAATTTGGGGATCGAGATCCGTAACGCTGTCCTAAAGTCGACCGCTCTAGTCCTGCGCAGCCGCTACATGTAAGCTCGGAGGCATTTGGTGAGCCTCCTGGAAGACTGCACCAACTCTTTGCCGGCCACACCCTGAATTGTGGTGCGAATTGCCATCCTTGAAACTGCAGCGCGACTTATCCCTTCGCATGGCGGACGACACGGCCAGTCCCGACCAGGTTTAAACCGCGCTTCTCGTTTAACTTCACAGGCCAGTGCATGAAGACTTGGAGACGCGTGCCGTTGGCAAGCTCATGCTCCGAGGTAAACAGCGCGCCGGAACTGCTAACGTTAATGGTTTTCCCAGCACCCACCACAGCTTCGGACCTCTTGCTCAGACTCCTAGCGCACATCAAGCTCAATGGAAAAGCGCTGGGATTTACGTCGTTCGCTTGCGACGCACGTGCCACCAGACTCTAGTAACTCACTATCAGTCGCTTGCCGCATGGCCGGTGATGCAAGGGTTGATTGCACCCGGACCTTAATTAGCACCAAAAATTCCAATTCTTCAACCGAATTCTCTTAAAGCTTCCCCTAGCCGCCCTATCGCCCATTCGTTCCGCGATACTTGGTCTGTTTCCGTCGATTTCTGCGAGGGAGAATCTGCCTCGAGTAATCGATCCCAAACTAGTTCCTTTGCTGGTCCAACTGTTTCATCAATACATAAAGGGAAAAGCGGCCGCACCCAGTCAACCGGAGCGCGGCCATGAGTGACAAGATCAAGCCGCACCACCTCGAACGAAAAGCCGTTCTCTACATTCGTCAGTCCTCGGCGCACCAAGTACTGCATAACCTGGAAAGCAAGAAACTGCAGTACGCGATGCAGAAGCATTTGCATCAAGCTAGGCTGGCGCGAGGTTGAGATCGTCGTTGACGATCTAGGCCTTTCGGCTGCAGGCACGGTGGCTCGATCCGGTTTCGAGCGGATGGTAGCCGAGGTCTGTCTGGGCAAAGTAGGCGCCGTGGCCGCTCGGGAAGTATCTCGTTTCGCCAAGAATAGCCGTGATTGGCAACAGCTCGTGGAAGTCTGTCGCGTCGTAGATACGGTGCTGATTGATCAGGAGACGGTGTATGCGCCGCGCCAGAGTAACGACAGGCTCCTGCTTGGTTTAAAAGGCAGTTTGAATGAATATGAGTTGGACCGGCTGCGCCAACGTTCAGTGGAAGCGCCGCATGCCAAAGCGAGGCGCGGTGAGCTGCTGATTACGGCACCAGTGGGCTACATCAAGACGGAGGAGCAACGCTTGGAAAAGAATCCGGACCGGCAGATAGTCTGCCCAGCTCCACACGAATACCGGACCCGCCATCCAACACGCAAAACATCTGCGAATATCTCTCTCACCCATGCCTCCCACGCGACCTGCCGCCCCGGATTTTCACATTTGAGCCGTTAACTGCGCTCAGCAAAGCCGCTGTCAATCGACCGTCCCGCTCCACGGCGTGGCCCACCTCGTAGGCGAGCAGCGCCATATGCGGGAGGTAGGTGAGATAGGACCAGGGAACACCCAAGACTGTTAACGGCATAGAATTGATTGCGCGGCGAGCTGGAGCACCGTTATCGCGCCGGTCTCCTCAGCTTCGGCCGGCTTCGCCCACGGCGAGATCTGATCGTTGAAGGTGACGAAGGGCGTCGGGCAAAGCTGGTCGATTGCTATGTTGTTCGAGAAGCATATCGGTAACTCATAGCAGGCGCGAGCGAAGGCGTCCGCCAGCGCCAGATATCGGTCAAACGGTGGAACCAGCCGCAAGGAAATCGTGTCCGGAAAAAATCCCACGCCATATGCACCAGAAGAGCTTTCTTTTCGATACCCTCTGCGCACCTCCACAACTCGGACGCTGCGAGAGCGCTCTGCAGATCGGCTTCCACTCTGCTCTGAAGACCTTCGATGCGGTAAGTTACCCGTTCGATCTGCGAGTGATTTTTCGCCAATGACTGGTAGTTCGCGGCCTTTGACCGCCAGTGTTGCAACTCCAGTGGCGGGCTGCCAAGCTTGAACCGAAGCTCGCGCTCTTTCTGATCGCGGAATCTGCTGGCGTCCGCGGGCATCATTTACTGAGCGGCAAATCGATGGGCAGGAACATCGCTGAGCCGAAGACCGCGAGTGCCTCTATCTGGGTAACTGTGGTCGGCGGATATGACTCGCTCAGCAGACGTGCGGGGACATCGAGCAGCGTCGGTGCACTTACGACGGCGTGCATCAAATGCTTCACGTCGCCTACCCGGTAGCCAACACACCTCTGAGAACTCCGCTATTCGCCAGTGCCTGCGCGAACTGGTTCCGGAACAGGAGTTGTTCCAAGGTGTGGGCGAGTTAGTCGACGGCGGGCGTCGACAGAATCACAAAAGGCTTTTCTGGTCCGGGTTGCGATGCGATCTGATTGCATATGTTCTCGGCTGTTAACTTGATGCCGATAAGCGGCTCCCCAGCCCGCGGTAGAGTACATCGGGCCCGAGGTGAAGACAATATCGGAGCGCCGGATTTCCAAACTAGCCGTCCCGCCGACCTGTTGAGCGATGCTTTCTGCCTCGTCAGTGCCTGGCGCAAAAACGGTCACCGCGGGAGATTCGCCAAATGGTTTTGCCGCCTCCACGATTAGGC
>JAFATG010000313.1 GCA_019244055.1 Acidobacteriaceae bacterium
CGTCGCGGGTACGGCTCGTCGAATGTCTTCCACTCTGCTGCCAATCTTGCCCGCATTCCGACTGTTGTGGTCGATGAAGAAACGTTGGATCGTGCTGGTCCTGGCTTTTTGTAGCTCTTCTAGCGTGGGCCAGCGCTCGAGAAAATCTTCGGCAATCTGCGAACTCATGTCGCAAAACCAGTTCAGTACTTGAGGAAAATACAACTTCAGATGAGCACAGAGACGTTGTGTGAAGCGAATTCGCTCGTCGACGAACTTGCGCCGCTCTTCTACCAAAAAGCGCAGTGTTCGCGTTTCTGGCGTATCGGGCTGAATGCGTCGCAACTTGTCGCGATGGCGAAGTAGAAAATCAAGCAACAGGCGGGCATCATGCGGATCCCCTTTAGCCCCTGATGGTCGAAAGCTCTTGCGATAGTTCGCCAGCGTTGCCGGATGAATCGGAAAGATGACCAGGTGTTGGTATTTCGCCAGCATGAAAACTAGCGCTCCGCGTACTTGCTCCAACGCTACGGCGATCGGGCGCTCGCCAAAACGTCGCGATAGCTCCATGGCCCATGCATCTACCGCTTCCGGCGTGTGTTCGATCTCCGAGACTTCGATTCGGTCTGCGGTGCCGTCGCACAACGCGAATACATGTTTTCTTGCCGCCCAATCGATGCCGATAAACGCTGCAAACTCATCCTGGTGGTTTATATCAATTTCCGTTTCCATGTCCTCTCGCCTTCGGTTTGTTAGGCTGGCCTTGTTTCCGCGAAGGCCTTACAGCCGAGTCTGGTCTTGCGATTCAGACGCTATCTGAGTATTCGTTCTGGAAACAAGACATTCCCGCTGCTCGAACCTCTAACGAGAGACATCCCATGTCACCTTGATCAATTCGTAGCAGCGGGATGGTTTCCACAGGGCCGCAGCGCGATTACTGTGGAAATCTCATCCAGCAAGTTTCAGCCTCTGAGCAACTATAAGGCTTGATCGGGAGTGACTCGGCGCGGAGAGCTGAGGGGACGCGATCAGGTAAAGGCCGAGTCACTTTCGATCAGGAGACTTGAAGGAAGCCGTTGATGGGGCGGACGGTTATGGAAGTTCAAACGGGTTTTGGTACTTGAATCGTTCGCGATTGCTGCTGATGGTGGAGCATGCTTTTGCCAAAAAAGGGTGGGAACGCACAGGCTCTGGGTTGAGATAAGTCGTCTTTCGACCGCGAGAGCATGGAAGACATGTTGATAGCTGCGTGGAGGCGCACCAATCGCATTCGCATGCGAAAGCATGCGCGTTCGACCGAACGGAAGACACCGAAGCGGTTTTCATTCCACTTTGCAATAGCAATAAAGGAACTGCTGTGTTGTTCCGAACGGCGTACGATGCGATTCTGTAGTGCTGTTGATCAGCCGAAAACGATCCCCGAACTCATCGTGAAGCGATTCGCTGTCATATCGGACGACATCGAGTCCACTGCAGCGGTGGGGGCCCTTCGGGCCAAAAGTACTTACAATGACATGACCGCCCCGTCTCATGGTCGAGATCACGTTCTGTACATAGGCAATTCTTTGTTTCTTTTCTGTTAGAAAGTGAAATACCGCGCGGTCATGCCAAAGATCGTAGAAATCGGGCAGCACTCCCTCTTGCGTAATGTCCGCACATAGCCATCGGACTCGCGTCGCAGCCGGCCCCAAGCGTTTCTGGGTCACCTCCAGCGCTGTTTGAGAAATATCGAGAACTGCGAGATTGCAGTAGCCCTCGGCGAGCAGATCGTCAACAAGAGTGGATTCACCGCCTCCAACATCAATAATCGAAGCCGAAGGCTCAGGGGCAGCTCGTTTTATGAGGCCAAGCGAAATCTCGAGATGCCGGCGAAACCAACTGACCGCGTCAGCAGATTTGGAGCGATAGATCTCCTCCCAGTGTGCCTGGGCATCCATTTCACTCACCAGTTTAGTCAGAATGAGAGGTCTGCGGTGATCGAAATCAGCGTTGCTCGGCGTTTATCCGCGGCCATCACTCGCTCCTGCGCCCCTGCCCTACACCAGCGCGCCGATAATCGCGCCAATGAGCAGCGAACCGACGTGCGCAAGAACCAGAAACGCTCCGCCTGCTCCAGCGACGAATCCGATTAGCGGCATGCCCGTAAGCACGGCAGTCAGCAGAAAGAGCCCCACCCCGAAACAGAGGCCGGGGATGATCACCGCCAGAATTGCATCTCCGAGCGTTCCGGCTTTGCGTCCGCCTACGAAGCCCGCGATCAGCGGTCCGAGAATCGGCAGCCAAAACAGCAGAATCGAGAGAATGAACATCCACGCAATCGCGCTTGCAATACTGCCGGTTCGCTGAGGCATCCGACAAGTCTCTCATATAATCCTTGTTTGACTCGAACTTGTCTCGCTTTCCTCATCGCTCTTTTCTCACCTGTTCTGGCCAGCTCGCAGCAGTTTGATCTGATCATCAGAAACGGCCATATCATCGATGGAACAGGCTCGCCCTGGTACTCCGGCGACATCGGCATCCGGAACGGCCACATCGCCGAGATTGGATCGCTCGCGAACGCTCCCGCGCGCCGCGCCATCGATGCCGCGGGCCTGGTGGTCGCTCCAGGGTTCATCGACATGCTCGGTCAATCCGAACTCTCCATGCTTGTTAATCCGCATGTCCCCTCGAAAATCTTTCAGGGAATTACGACGGAGATCACGGGCGAGGGCAATTCCATTGCTCCGCAAACGCCCAGGCTGCTCACTGAAGATCGGGACGGCTACTCGCATTACGGGATCAAGCCCGATTGGACCACCTTCTCGGAATACTTTGATCATCTCCAAAAGCACGGCATGGGCATCAATCTTGCCAGCTACGTCGGCGCGACGCAGGTCCGCCGTATCGTGATTGGCGAAGCGAATCGTCCCCCGAGACCTGAGGAGCTTGAGCGAATGAAGGCTCTCGTCGGCCAGGCCATGCAACAGGGAGCTGTCGGCCTCTCCACTGCTCTTCAATATGCGCCCGCGCCCTACGCCGGTACGGAGGAGTTGATCGCCCTGGCTTCGGAATCCGCGAAATTCGGTGGTATCTATGCCACTCACATGCGCAGCGAGGGCGACGCGATTGATACCGCTCTTGACGAAACGATTCGCATAGGCCGCGAAGCAAAGATTCCGGTAGAGATTTGGCATATCAAAGCAGCCGGTAAGCGTAATTGGGGACGCATGCCCGAAATCGTGCATCGTATCGACGATGCCCGGAAATCAGGCGTCGACATCGAAGCTGATACTTACGCCTACCCAGCCTGGTTCAATAGCTTTTCGGCGTTCGTTCCGCCCTGGGCCCACGAGGGTGGCGATGCCAAGATGATCGAACGTTTGAAAGACCCGACCACGCGCGCCCGGATTCGCAAACAGATGGAAACGGACGCGTCCGGCTGGGACAACGAATGGCTCGAAGTTCCAGGCCCCGACGCGATTTTGGTTAGCGTTGTAAGCAATCCGAAGCTGCTCTCACTGCAGGGCAAGACCATCGCTCAAATCGCCGAGTCGCAGGCGAAAGATCCTATCGATGCCATCTTTGACCTGCTCATCGAAGATCCCGGAATGTCCGTGGCCGTCTTCGGTATGTCTGAAAGCGATATCGTGGAGGCGTTGAAGCAGCCCTGGGTCTCTATTGATAATGATTCGCAGGGAACCGCTCCCACCGGCTTGCTCGGTCAGGAGCACCCCCACCCTCGTGGCTACGGAACTTTTCCTCGCATCCTCCGGAAATACGTTCGCGAAGAGGGCGTCCTGACTCTGCCGGACGCGATTCGAAAATTTACCGCGCTGCCAGCGCAGCGAATGCGTCTTACGAACAGAGGCGTGCTGAAGCAAGGCATGTGGGCGGATGTCGTGATCTTCGACCCTGAAAAAATTCGTGATGTGGCTACGTTCGAAACCCCAAATCAGCTTTCCGTCGGCATGGAATACGTCCTCGTAAATGGCGTCTCGGTCATTGATCACGGAACCATGACAAATGCGCTGCCGGGCAAGGTCCTCCGCGGTACGGGTGCAAGTGCCGGCGCCTCGAGGCCCAACTCTCTAGGAGAATGACGTGAAAATAACGCGACGAGAATTTTCCCGCTACGGCGGCGCCATCGCTGCTTTAGCATCTTCACTGAAAGCCGACACTGGAAAGGTGAAGACACCGTTTCGACTGTCCGTGATCACCGACGAGATCACACAGGACTTCGACAAGGCCTGCCATATCGCCGCGGACGAATTTGGCCTCGAGTGGGTAGAAGTGCGTGAAATGTGGAAGAAAAACTCAATCGCGCTCGATTCCAACGAAATAGCTGAGGCCAAACGTATTCTGCAGAAATACAGTCTCCGTGTAACGGACATCGCCAGCCCCTTATTCAAGGTCGATTGGGAAGGAGCGCCGCGTTCGAAGTTCAGTCCTAAGCGCGATGAGTTCAAGGCCGACTGGACTTTCGCTCAGCAGGGCGAGGTTCTCGACCGCTCTATCAGTCTGGCAAAGGCACTTAACACTGAGCGCATTCGCGGATTCGACTTCTGGCGCCTGGACGATCAGGCTCCTTATCGCGCCGCCATGAATGATAAGCTGCGCCAAGCTGCCGAGACCATTGGCAAGAATGGCTTGCTGTTCATTCTTGAAAATGAGATGAGCTGTAATACCGCCACCGGTCCGGAAGCGGCCAAAGTGCTCGACGCCATCCCATCGGCGCACTTCATGTTGAACTGGGATCCCGGAAACGCCTTCGCGGCCGGAGAAGCGCGTCCATATCCGGATGGCTATGACCTGTTACCGAAGAATCGCATTGGACATTGCCATTGTAAGGATTCGATTCGCAAACCGGACGGAAAGTATGATTGGGCTCCGGTAGGGAAGGGCAGTGTGGACTGGGTCGGTCAGTTCAAGGCGTTCAAGCGTGATGGCTATCATTATGCCGTCAGTCTCGAAACGCACTGGCGCGACGCGGGGAGCCCGGAAGCCTCGACACGCATCAGCATGGCTGGTCTGAAAGATACGCTCCGTAAAGCCGATTGCCTTAGTTAACCAGTTCAGAACCGCGACCGACGAGGAAGCGGAAGCGCTGTAATAAATACAGGACCACACCCATGCCTCAACAAACCAGCCGCCGGGCGTTTCTCGGCCAGACACTAGTCGGAGCGACCACCGCAGGTGCTCTCATCTCGGCTCCTCTCGCCGCTGCGCGCGTGGTCGGCGCGAACGATCGCATTCGCATCGGCATCATCGGCGCCGGCGCTCGCGGTCAAGAAGATCTGAAGGCCGCCATCGCTGTGCCGAATGTGGAGTGCGTCGCGATGGCTGACGTCTACACGCGCAGGCATGATGAAGTACGCCAGTTTGTTCCGAAGGTCGAAGCTTACACGGATTATCGGAAGCTGCTCGACCGCAAAGATATCGACGCCGTGATTGTCGCTACGCCATTGCATCTGCATGCGCCGCATTTTCTCGCCACGCTTGCGGCCGGCAAGGACCTGTACAGCGAGAAGACCATGACGTGGTCGATTCCTGAAGCCGTGAAATGCCGCGACGGGGCCCGCAACTCCGACCGGGTTATTCAAATCGGTCTCCAGCATGAGAGTTCCGGCTCGCTCACAGATACCAAACGATGGATCGATAGCGGGTGGGTCGGAAAAGTAACTGAGGTTGAATCCTGGATGAGCCGCAACACGCCGCATGGAAAAGGTCAATGGGTTCGCCCGGTTCCCGGCGACTGCAATCCCGAGCATGTCGATTGGGCTCTCTTCCTCGAGAATCGGCCCAAGAGCGAATTCGATGGCAATAAGTTCATCAACTGGCGATTGTTCTGGGAGTTCTCAGGCGGCAACACAACCGAGAACATGATCCACCAGATCGCGTGGATCATTTCCGCCCTCGACCTCGATCTCCCCAGCGCAGCATCCATGATGGGCGGAATCTGGTCTGAGAAAGACGGCAGGCAGGTTCCGGATACAATCTCCGTCACCCTGGAATACCCGGAAAAGATCGTTTGCTGGCAATCCACCTTCAGCAATAGTCGCTTCGGACTAGGCGAGCGCATTCTTGGAAGCGATGGAACGGTTGAGCATGTTTCCGGCTCGACCGACATGGTGAGCGGCAGGTCCAGAGAGGAAACCCGCTACTGGGCCGAGAAGGCGAACCGGCCGAGTGGAGACTCGGCTGTCTCCGAGACGCCGGATCAGAATCACATGGCGAATTTCTTCGACTGCGTGCGATCGCGCAAGCAGCCGAATGCCCCGGTTGAAATCGGATACAAGTCCGCCATCGCCGTATTAATGTCTAACATCGCTTATCGAGAACAGAGCCGCATCACGCTTCAGGAAGCGATGGCCTACGAACCGAAGTACTCCTAAGTTGGAGCCGCTGGGTCACCAGGCGTCCCGGTTGGAAATCGTGACCCGGTAGTACGGCTTGTCCTTTTCTGCTGGATCCATTACGAAGTCCTGAGACGTCTTGGCTGAGTCGTAATCCCGCCATAGCCAGGAAAGTGATTCCGGCAAATCGATCGCCGCTTGCGCTGAATCGTGCGTGGCCATTCCAAAACGGAAATGAAAATCGTAGGCGCGCATCTTGAGGGAATTCGCCAGCTCGATATTCTGCAGCGGCCATGATCCGTGATTATTCTCGAGATCGTCGCTGCCGTCGCTCATCCAAATACGGATGTTGCGCTTCGGCTGTTTACGCACCATGAACGGATACAAATTGCCGCCGTCCTGCTTGTCTTCGGGATGCCACTGAATGGATGTAAAACTGCCAATGGTGGAATGCACCCGGCTGAATTTGTCCGGCATGAACCACGCTGCGTTCAGCGAGCAGACTCCGCCCGACGATTCGCCCGCAATGCCGCGGCTGTACCCATCCTGCCGGAGTTTGTAAGGTTTTTCGACTTCAGGCAGCACTTCTTCCAGAAGAAAGCGGTCATAGCGATCGCTTATCGTGTCGTACTCGATCGATCGCATCGGCTTGCCATCCGGCGCGAGTCCCGGCGCAATCAGAACGTGTACCATGGGCGGAATCAGCTTTTGCGCAACCAAGTTTTCAGTCACGGTGAAGAGGCGCAGGCGCGACAGGTCGCCCCCGACGAGTCCCTGGCCATCCTGCCACACCATCAGCGGGGCAGGAACGTTCGGATCGACGCCAGGCGAGGCGTAGTACCAGAAATCCGCCTTCATGCCCTCATAAATCTTGCTGACAATCGTCTGCTTTTCGCTGAGCTTGCCTTTGGGAACGCCGGGTTGAGGATAGGAATCAGGGTTGTATCCCGGCACATCCGATCGATTCCCAACCGGTTTGCCGTCCGCGTAGAACTGATACGCGTGAGTGACACCAACCCGCATCTTGACCAGCCGCATCCAGAGGCCCGAGCCATTAATCTTTACCATCGGAACCGGCGGTTGCCCGTCGATGGAAACAGCCGCCATCGAAGCGTGTACCGGAGCGGAAGTTGCGTCCGGCGCCAGATTGCTCACAAACAGATAATCTTGGCCCCAAACCGCTGTTCCGCCGTGAGGAGAAAGTGTTTTGCCGATCAGATCGGCCAGCCCCCGCGCTGTTGGACCCTGCCGCGCCGCTTCAATCAATTGCTGCAGTGGATGGACCTGCGCTAACACGCATGCGGGTATAGCGCTACACAAAATTGCGAGTGCAATTCTCTTCATTGGAGTTCTAGAAATGCTATGCGATATCGGACAGGAAATTCAAGCGGCCTTCGCTGTCGCCGAGCTTTTCCGCCGCGACGCCCATCTCATTCAACATGCTCAGGTACAGATTCGCTACCGGCGTGCTCTGGTTGAAACGGATGTGACGGCCAGGCCGGAACGAGCGTGATCCACCCGCGAACAGAACCGGCAGGTTGTCATGGTTGTGACGGTTGCCGTCGCTGATACCGCTGCCGTACACGATCATGGTGTGGTCGAGCAGCGAGCCGTCCCCGTCCGGTGTGCTCTTCAGCTTATACAGGAAGCAGGCGAACTGCTCCAGGTGATAGCGATTGATCTTCGCGATCTTGTCCATCAACACCGGATCATTGCGGTGATGCGAAAGCCCGTGATGGCCGTCGGGAACGCCAATCTCACGATAGGAGCGGTTGCTGCCTTCTCGTGCCAGCATGAATGTTCCAATTCGGGTTGTATCCGTCTGTAAGGCCAGCCGGAGCAGGTCGAACATTAGCTTGGCGTGCTGGTCGAATTCGAGGGGTATTCCGTCCGGCCTTGCAATTGTGGGCACGGCCAGAGTATTCTCTTCCGCCTGCTTCTCCATCATCTGGACTTGGCGTTCCACTTCGCGGATGGCGCTCAGATACTCATCCAGCTTTCTGCGGTCTGTGGCTCCCAGCCCGTTCTCCAGGCGTTTGGTGTTGTCGCACACCATATCCAGAATGCTTTGATCGAAGCGTGCGTTTCTCGCTCTGGCTGCGGGATTGCCAGCATCTTCATCGGCTCCGAACAGCCGCTCGAACACGGCGCGCGGATTCACTTCTGGAGGATTCGGGACCGTTGCTGTCCGCCACGAAATGCTGTTCACGTAAGCGCAGCTATAACCCGAATCGCAGTTGCCAGCTAGATGGCCGTCTTCGCATCCCAGCTCGAGCGACGCCAAACGCGTTTGCTTTCCGATGCTTTGAGCCGCCACCTGATCGACCGAGATGCCAACCTGAATGTCCGCGCCCGCAGTCTTCTTCGGATGCACGCCCGTTAGAAAGCTCGAGGAAGCGCGCGCATGGTCGCCTGGTCCATCCCCCAACGCTTCAGCGTTGTGATCTACCAGACCGCTCAGCACGAGAACGTTGTCCCGCAACGGTGCGAGCGGCTCCAAGATTTTCGGAAGTGTAAACGACTCCCCAACCGCATCCGGGGTCCAGTTCCGCATATCAATCCCGTTCGGCACGTACGCGAACACCATTCGGTTCGGCGAAGCTTTCTTCAAGAGCTCGGTCGCCCTGCTCAATGCCGGAACCATCGAATCAAGCATCGGCAGCGCTATCGCCGCTCCCATGCCGCGAAGTAGAGTCCGGCGCGAAATGTGCTTCCGGGTGATGATCATCTCACTCCTCCACTATTTTCTCGATTTGCGTTCAGGGCTTCGCTTGTATCCGCTCGTCCCATCTGAAACGGCACGCTGTCTACGATCCCGTTGATCAGGCTCGAGAAGCGGTAACCCTTCACTGCGGCCTGCTGCACGATTTTCTTCACCGCCGGCCTGTCGTACGTCTCTAACCCCCGGCCCAGTGCATAGATCATGAGTTTCTCGGTCAGGCAGTCAGCGAAGGCATCGCTGTCTGATGCCAGAATCTTCTTCAGATCTGCCGGCCCGGTAAATTTTGTCCCGTTCGGCAATACCCCGCTCGCATCAATCGGAAACGGACCTTCGTGCGTGCGCCACCTTCCGATGGCATTGTAGTTCTCCAAAGCAAATCCGAGCGGGTCCATGCGCGTGTGGCAAGCTGCGCAAACGGGATCCGCCCGATGCTTTTCCATCTGCTGGCGCATGGTTCCGCTGAGAGCGCCCGGTTTGGCGTCAATGGATCCCACGCCGGGCGGAGGCGGTGGGGGTGGGGCATTCAGCACGTTTTCGAGAATCCATTTACCTCGCAGTACTGGCGATGTCCGCGATGGATATGAAGTCACCGCCAACACGCTCGCCTGGGTCAGAACTCCGCTCCGCTCGGTCCCATCCAGCGTCACACGCCGAAATTGAGGACCTGTAATGCCTGGTATGCCATAGAATTTGGCGAGCGTTTCGTTCAGATACGTGTAATCTCCATCCAGGAAGTCGAGAATGCTGCCGTCGTCACGAATGATCGAGCGCACGAACATTCGCGTCTCGGTGTACATCGCCTTTCGCAAGCTCTCCGTGAATTGCGGGAACTCATCGGTATCCGGATGAATGCTTTCCAGATTGCGGAGCTCGAGCCATTGGCCTGCGAAGTTGTCCACCAGCGCATCCGCCTTCTCGTCCGTCAGCATCCGCTTTACTTGCGTGTGAAGAACGTCGGGCTTGCCCAGCGTGCCTGCCTCCGCAGCGTTTAGAAGTTCTTCATCCGGCATGCTGCTCCACAGAAAGTAGGAAAGGCGAGAAGCTAACTCGTACTCGCCGACTGGATGAACCGCGCTCGGATCGAAAGGATTCGGGTCGCGTTCGATTCGATACAGGAAATTGGGCGACACGAGGATCGCCTCCACCCCAAGGCGCATCGCCTGCTCAAAGCTCAATCCGCCTTGCCGCCCGGAGGATACCAGTTCCGTGAGTTCCTCGATCTCTACATCCGTTACTGGTCGCCGATAGGCCAGACGCGCCAGGTGCGCAAGATCCAGACGGACGCATTCGGGAGTGTGCTTGCCCGGGGCATGACCGCAAATAAAAATGCGCCGGTAACTCTCCGGCAACGGGGGCGGGAGAGCGTTGAAGGGACCTCGGATCTCCAGCGCGTCCACATACGTCGGCACATCTTCAACGGCATGCTGTTTCCGTATTTGTGCTTCCTCGGCTGGATGCTTCGCGATCTGCCTGGCGATTTGCGCCTGTTCCTCGGCCGCGAGCACCTTGCCGAGCGCGGCTTCCTCCGATGTCGGAGCGCGATGGGTGATGACGGCACGCAATACATGCGAGCCGTATGGCACATGCAGATGAATTTCGCAGTATCGAGGCTTATCCTTTACGATCGGAATGTCGCTCGCTTGAATTTCTCTATCGTCAAGCGTCAATTGAATTCGAAACGAGTCCTGCCGCCCTGAGACTGTGCCGCGCAGATCATAATCGCCCTCGGCCGGAAAATCAAACGTCTGCTCCAGCTCGAGCCGTTCTTCTTTTAACCCGTGCTCGGGCGAATAACGTGTCCGTGTTGGGTTGGGAATGACTCCGGGTGTCGGAATCGCCTCGCCGCCGATCTTCTTCGCTGCGTTGAGATATTTCTCCATCAGCACCGGTGACACAGAGAGAACATCTCCGATATTGTCGAATCCGTAGCCAGAATCGTCGGCGGGGAAATCGGCTGCTGGCTTGAAGCGAATGGCGAGCAGATCGCGAACTGTGTTGTTGTACTCGACGCGATTCAGCCGGTGTGCCGTTAAGTGGCCGGGGTCGGGCTTACTCGCTTTATCGAACGCCGCAAACTGCGCTTCGATCCAATCGGTCGTCGCGGCGATCTGTTCGGCGCTCGGGCGAGGCATGCCCTTGGGCGGCATCTCGCCAGCGCGAAGCCGGGCGACTACTCTTTCCCACACGGCCCGATCCTGCAGCATGGAGGCGGTGTCGTGATATTTCGTGAGAACTAGCCCGCCGGTCTTGAGCTGCTCGTTGTGGCAGACGGCACAATTTTGTTTAACGAACGCGCCTACATGTTGATCGAATGCCAGCGGAGAAGAATCCACGGCATCCGTCGTCGCTGATTGAGGGAAAGCGATCAAGCCTGTGGCCGTTAGCGTTCCTGTCACCCAAATAAGCGCAATGCTCCTCAAATCTCGTGTCCTGGAATTAGAAAGCGCCAAATCGGACCTGTTATCGAGAGGATGACGGTTAGCCGGCGACCGATGTTACCGGGGCGACACTCCGGTTTCACTCAACATATCACGGGCGTTCACCGATCACCGCGCAACTCTTAGCTCCCACGCCGAATTCTAGGAGCCGCGCGTCACTCGAAACGCGATAGGCGGTAACTTGATATACTCCGCTTGTCGGGCTCGAATCATGGGTGAAATGCGATTAGGCGATGTGATTGATGATCATTGCGTCAAATGCCGCCGAATTACGAACCATTCCGTAGTGTCCCTGGTAGACGGAGCGGCGGCTAAAGTTCGCTGCCGGACCTGCTACCATGACCACGACTATCGCCATGAGCAGCCGCCCCCTTCAAAGAAGGATTTGAAGAAAGCGGAACTCGAGGCCCAGGCCCATGCGAGCGGCTCCGATTCCTCCGGCGCGTAGGGAAAAGCCCCTACAAAGGTCCGGAACTCGTTTTACGTTTCAATGACCTGGCCGGTCGAGTCCGGTCGGTCCAACGTGCAGATGCTTCAGGAGTGTTCCCTAGGCGGCGTTCCTGCGAACCTCGCAATAGCTCGGCAGGCTCTCGCTCTTGCCAGCGTCCGGCGCCTTCGCGCATCGAGTTACAAAGCTTATCTCGTGGGTGGTTGCGTTCGGGACCGTTTGCTCGGGATCATGCCGAAAGACTTCGATATCAACACCGATGCCAAACCCGATGAAGTGCTCCGGCTGTTTCCTGGTTCCCAATTAGTTGGCATTCACTTTGGTGTGGTTCTCGTTTCGAGCGGCGGAGGAGTGCAGGTTGAGGTGGCGACATTTCGGAGTGAATCCGATTATTCCGACGGGCGTCATCCGGACCATATCACCTTTGAAAGCGATCCGAAGCTGGATGTATTGCGGCGCGATTTCACGATCAACGGAATGATGGAAGATCCGCTGACGGGCACAATTCTTGATTATGTCGGCGGACGGGCCGATATCGCAGCGAAAGTAGTGCGTGCAATTGGTGATCCTGAAGTTCGCTTTCGAGAAGATCATTTGCGAATGCTCCGGGCAGTGCGGTTCGCGGCTCGCTTGAAATTTGTCATCGAATCGAAAACTATGGATGCGATTCGCCGTGAAGCATACTGTATCCAGAAAATTTCGGCTGAGCGTATCCGAGATGAACTTGTGCGCATTCTGACGGAGGGGGGCGCGCGCCGCGGCTTCGAACTCCTGGAGGACTCCGGGCTGCTGCGTTTTGTGCTGCCAGATGTAAAGGCGCTGCAGGGCGTCCAGCAGCCGCCCGAATTTCATCCCGAAGGTGATGTCTGGACCCACATATTGCTTATGTTGGCTGAGATGGACCATCCTTCCCCGAGTCTTGCCCTCGGAGTCCTGTTGCATGACATAGGAAAGCCCGGAACTTTCCGCCTCGCAGACCGTATCCGCTTCGATGGGCACGCCGAGCTAGGGACGAAAATGACGCACGATATCATGTGCGACCTCAAGTTTTCGAACGAAGAAATTGATCGGGTTACGTCGTTAGTAGCGCATCATATGCGCTTCAAAGATGTTCGCCAGATGCGGCTCAGCACCTTAAAGCGTTTCCTGAACCTGCCCCATTTCGATGAGCATCTGGAGCTGCACCGGCTTGATTGCCTATGCAGCAATGGCTACACCGATTCTTACGATTACGTTCGGGGAAAGCTCTCTGAACTGGACAAAGAGGATCTCCGGCCTCCACGTTTGGTTACCGGCCGGGATCTCATTCACGCTGGTTACTCGCCGGGTCCGGCCTTCGGGCGTGCCCTGGAGGCGGTTGAAACTGCTCAATTAGAAGGCGAAATCTCAAACAAAGAGGACGCTCTCGCGCTAGCACGTTCCGTTCTGGACCGTGACTCGGCCTGATGGCATTCCGCTGCGCCCAACAAAATTTCGTACTGGAACAAGTCCCCGCGACATCCAAAAGCAGTACGCAAAACACCACGTCGACAGGAGTGTCTATGGCCGTTGCGCGAGCGGCACCCATCAAAGTACGTTCAGAACTCGAATCCGCCCGAAAACAAGGCGACGATCTTTTCACTCTATTGAAACCCGACGCAATTTACGATCGGCCTATCGCGGAACGCCATCGGGTCATCTTCTACATCGGACATCTGGATGCGTTCGATTCCATTCAAATTTGCCGCGAAGGGCTCGGCCTGAAGTCTACAGATCCGGAACTGGACGCGTTGTTTCAGGCCGGCATCGATCCAGATTCAGGTCACCTCCCGGCGGATACTCCCGCGGATTGGCCTTCTCTTGACGCCGTAAGAAGCTACGTGCAGAGGTGCAGGAAGCGTGTTGATGAGTATCTCGATGATGCGCCGGAGGAGAGCGTCTGCATGGCTCTGGAGCACCGGGTGATGCACTTTGAGACGCTCGCCTACATGTTTCATAGTTTTCCGTACGACAAGAAAATGGCACAGAACGCGGAAACCGAAAAATATGCATCGCGCCCCACACACGTGAATTCATGGCGCGATATTCCGGCAGGCTCCACGCTTCTCGGGAAGCCGCGAGATGGTACGTTCGGCTGGGACAACGAATATGAAGAGTTCGAATCGCACGTCCCCGCCTTCCGAATTCAGCAATTCGATGTAGCTAACGGTGAATATCTGAAATTTGTGGAGGATGGCGCGGAATTACCGCATTTTTGGATCAGGCGCGACAAAGGCCTCTTCTGGAGAGGGATGTTCGAGGAGATACCGCTGCCTCTCGACTGGCCGGTTTATGTGAATCAGCTTGAGGCGGAGGCATACGCTAAATGGTCGGGAGCGACACTTCCGTCCGAAGCTCAGTTCCAAAGGGCCGCTTATGGCAGCGAGGCGGATGGCAACCGCTTGTATCCCTGGGGAGATGCTGCTCCATCCGTAGCCACGGGCAATTTCGACCTCACACGCTGGAATCCCGAACCGGTTTATGCACACCCACAAGGCGAGAGCGCTTTCGGCGTAAGTCAGTTAATCGGAAATGGCTGGGAGTGGACACGAACGCCCTTTGAGCCGTTTCCCGGTTTCAAGCCGCACCTTGCTTATCCTGGATATTCAGCTAACTTCTTCGATGGCGATCATTTTGTCTTGAAAGGTGGATCGCCACGAACCGCTTCGCGCCTGCTGCGACGCTCCTTCCGTAACTGGTTCCGTCGCGATTACCCTTACCTATACGCGACGTTTCGTTGCGTGTTGGAGTAGCGCGTGCCGCCCATCGCCAAACCACAACTGAGCCGGTTTGCTTCAGACACGGCCCGTGGCCTCGCCTCGGAAAAGCAGAAATCGATCCCGTCCCGCTATTTCTACGATGAACTCGGGAGCGTACTTTTCGAAGCGATTACATTGCTGCCCGAATACGGCCTTACTCGCGCGGACGAACGGGTGTTGCAAACGCATTCGCGAGAGCTCCCAAAGTTCATCCAAGATCCGATCGCGGTTGCGGAACTGGGGAGCGGCAGCGGTCGTAAGACACGCTCGATTCTTGAAGCGTTGCGCGCTCAGCCGAACGATTTCAGCTACGTCCCGATTGATGTATCAAGCTCGGCGCTCGCTTCCTGCAGCAAAGAATTAGGCGATCTTGCTTCCGTGGAGCCGATTTGCGCGGATTGGCAGGAAGGATTGGCGCAATTCGCAGAACTTCGAAGGGGTTCCCGGCCGGTTCTTCTGCTCTTCCTGGGAAGTTCAATCGGAAATCTCGAACGAAAATGTATTCCCGAGTTCTTGCGTGGCATTCGCGCGTGTCTCAGGCCGGGTGACTTCTTTCTCATCGGAGCAGACCTGGTGAAGGACGTGAGCACGATGCTTCTGGCCTATGACGACCCGACCGGCGTAACCGCCGCTTTCAATCTGAACGTTTTGGGTCGCGTGAACCGCGAGCTTGGCGCCGAATTTGACCTTCGCACGTTCGCACATGAAGTACGGTGGAACCAAGCTGAGGGCCGTATCGAAATGCACCTGAAGTGCTGCGGCGATCAGCACGTATACATCGCCGCTCTCGATGAAACGATTGCGTTTCGGGCTGGCGAGACGATCTGGACGGAATCGTCTCACAAGTTCACGACGGTTGAACTGGACGATTATGCGCGTGCGAGCGGATTCGCTTCTGTCACAAACTGGGTCGATGCCGAATGGCCGTTTGCCGAGGCGTTGTGGCGCGTCGATGCAACCACAGCTACGGCGCGCCCGCGTTCGCAGAGGAAGGATTTAAGCAGGTCTTCTACCACGCGCTGAAGCCCCTGCAATCGTTTCCAGTCTGGCCATGCCGACCGGCATAGAGCGTAAAAGCGGATGTCTTCGAGTAGCGAGCCGAAGGACGCCGCGTTTCGGATATGGTTCCACAGAGTGCTATACGAGCAGTCCATGGCTGCCGCCAATGAGTGGATTTCTGCCTCGGCTACGTGTCGATCGTATTTCTGCTCTAACCAGACGCTTCGAAGTTGCCGGCGCGTGCCGAACAAGAATTCAAGAAATGCCTTCGATTCGACAAGCGAATTGACTCCGCGCGGTCCGGATTCGCACCAATCCGATAAGGTTTTAGATAGTCCGTAGCGGGCTCTGCCTATCAGGCGCGCGGAGGTCATCACTCGGACTTTCATACTGTGCTTGATCCGAATGTCGTGACGTAGGAGGGCGCGATAGAATGCTATGTCCTCCAGATGGCGCCTCGGAGGAACGCCTCCCACTCTCTCGTACACATGGGGCCAAATAGCCAGGCTGGCGCCAAAATGATGAGGGTGGCGCGGCCATGGGTCATGCATCTCCGGATCGAGTTGTGACTCAATCCAGGAGACGAGCCTGCGGTATAGCCGATCCAGCTTTAGGCGGGTGCCGGCCGCGGTACTCAGGGTCGCTATTTCATCGCCGTTAATGAGAATTCGGCCGCCGACAACATCTGCGCCTGCGCACAATTCTGCGAGATTTGCTGCAATCCAATTAGGAGCGACCTGAGTGTCCGCATCCGTAGAGAGCATCAGCGCATCACTGACGTGTGAAGCGCGGGCTCGCCGGCACGCCTCGTCCATCAATAGGCGCCGGACGTAACCAATATGCGCAGTTCCCGGGCGCAGATCCCGCTCCACAACGTGAAGCCGCAAACTCGGGTATAGCCGCGCAAAATGCCGAGCCACCTGTGCGGATCGGTCCACACTGTTGTTGATCAGCAGGACTATTTCATAGGCGGAGTGCGCGAAGGGCGACCCATCAGCGCACTGCTGCTCGGCCAGCGCGTGCAGAGCGTTCGGCAGGAGATCTTCCTCATTGCGAACCGGAATCACAATGCAAGCCTTGATTGACGGCTCTGGAGGCTGTGTTACGAGAACCTCTGCTCTAAATCGCGGCATAGCCAATTACGTGACTGCAATCCAATCGCGGGCGTGTTGCGGTATCCAGAGGCGTTCTCCTTCCCCGTATCTGGCCGAAAACCGCGCGATCACGGCGCCCTCTTCCGGTGAGATCTGCGATTGATAGCGCGAGATCGTGCGGCGTTTCATCGACGATGCGAATTCACTGCGGATGATCGAAGGCTGCAATCTCATCCGGGTCCTCTGCTCCGCTTCACGCACTCGCGCATTCAGAGTCTTCTCCGACGCCCAAGTCGCGTAAGGAAGATCTTCGAAATAGGCCAGCCGATGAGCATCTGCAGACTCTATGGCAGCGTCGCGAACGGCGATGTGATCGATATGGTCGCCCAAAGATAGCGGCGCGATCAACAGGCCCGAGCGGGCCCACCGCCGGATGAAGTTGCTGACCTCCCGAATCTCGCCGTTCTGCAGAAGCGACCTAGTTTCGTGCCGGCATACCGCGCTTGCATCAATGCCCAGCCGCAATGGCGCATCAAATAAATCCGCATCCCGCACGCGGATCCGCGGACTGATGAGCGCAATTGTGCGGCGGTCTTCGCGTTTTCGGATACCTGAGATCGTGAGCGCATCCTTGGAGCTGGCCTGAGGTCCGTATGCGCTTACGGTAAAAAAATTGATGACCGTAAGTTTTATGCCCATTGCTGCCCACCGGCGAAGGGCTACACACAAAGAGAATGCTGCATCATCACGGTGCGGGGAAAGAACTGTGATTGTCCGCATCACCTCGCGAAGGCTGGTTGCGGTACGAGTCCTGAACCTGCTGCGGCCGCGACCGCCTTTGTGGGAACAAAATCAGGCGATGCCACAAGTTGCTTCACGAGCGTCAGGGCCTGGGCCACCACCTGATCCATGTTGTAGTACCGATATGTCGCCAGCCGGCCAGCGAAATGGACCCGCTTAGTTTGGAGCGCAAGCTCCGCATATTTTTTATAAAGCGCGCCATTCTCCGGAGTGGGTACTGGATAGTATGGATCACCCTCGCTCGCCGGATACTCATAAACCACGCTTGTCTGGTGGTGAGATTGTCCTGTTAGATGTTTGAATTCCGTAATGCGAGTGTACGCATGATCGTTAGGGTAATTCACAACAGCAACCGGCTGGAGCAACTCCTGGGCTAGGGTCTCGTGAACGAAGCGCAGCGAGCGATACGGAAGCTCTCCAAAGCGAAAATTGAAAAACTCGTCGATAGGTCCGGTATAGATAACCTCCCGGTAATGGACATTTTCCCCCAGATCCCTGTAATCGCACCCTAACCCAAGTTTGATGTTCGGATGATCGAGCATGTTTTCGAACATGCGCGTGTAGCCATGTTTCGGCATCACCTGAAACCGGTCCGTAAAGTAGCGGTCATCACGATTCGTGCGGACTGGTATACGAGCCGTAACTTGCGCGTCGAGTTCGGAGGGATCTTTACCCCATTGCTTCCGCGTGTAATTGCGAAATAGTTTTTGATAGAGGTCCCAGCCAACCTTACTGACGACGACATCCTCCGAAGTTCTAACTGTAGGACGCGATTGCGCCCGCTCAGCAAAGAAGGCGGCGACCTCCTCGTCCGTTCTCAGGTTCAGATTGTAGAGCGTGTTTACTGTGTCGCGGTTGATGGGAACGGGAACTAGTTTCCCGTCCACACAGGCTAATACCCGGTGCTCGTAGCTGCGCCACGCAGTAAATTGCGAAAGATATTGGAACACCTGCTCAGAATTCGTGTGAAAGATGTGTGGTCCATAACGATGAATTAAGAGACCGTCATCGTTGTAGTGATCATAAGCGTTTCCGCCCACGTGATTACGGCGATCCACGAGCAAGATCTTCTTGCCGTAGCAGCGAGCCATCCGTTCAGCAGTAACGGCCCCCGCAAAACCGGCGCCGACCACAAGATAATCAAACATGCGCCATGCCTTCGGCAGTTGCCTGAGCAACATCCGGAGTGCCGATGCGGGTGGCACACTTAGTGTCTACGACTTCTCTGATTAATTGATTCATGGCGCTCCAGGTCTTATCCCATGACGAGTGAGATAGAAAGTTGTCGATTCGGTGTAACAAGTCTCTAGTAGGTGGACTCTTTATCGAACGTTCAGCAACTCTGATAAATTCACTGGCATTCCTTGCTATATCTACTAGCCCGAACTCGCCGTAAGGACTGACTACATCCTGAATCGGGGTGGAAATGACGCGCAAGCCGGCAGCGAGATATTCGGGAGTTTTTGTCGGGCTGATGAAACGCGTGGATTCGTTCAAGGCGAAGGGCAGCATTCCTATTTGCCATCCGGAGAGATAGGCCGGCAGATCCGAATAGCTCTTCAGCCCGAGGTAGTGAATGTTTTCGGATTTTGGTAAGCTGCGGGGGTCAATTTTTACTACTGGGCCTAATAGGACAAAGTGCCAGTCAGGCCGCGCCGCTGCCAAATTGCGCAGAAGATCAATATCCATACGCTCATCGATCACTCCTGCATACCCGAGCCGGGGAAATGGAATGTGAGCCTGATCTTCCGGGTCCTGCTGACGCGTACGTGCTCGCGAGAAATGCGGAACATCAACGCTGCTAGGAAACAAGTGAACCGAAGGATGTTGCGTCCGCTTCGATCTATACAGACTTGCACCTCCTGTAAACACGAGATCTGCTTCCTGGAACAGAGCAAGTTCGTGATTGCGCAATTCAGGAGGAGCACCCGCAAAGGCCGAGAGTTCATCCATGCAGTCGTATACAATTGCCGCGGGTTTAAGTCCGGAACTGAACTGTCTCGCCATCGGCGTGTAGTACCAAAGAACAAAGTTTTCGATACCGTGCATCTGGATCAGGGTTGAGACAGAGCGGCGCATTTGCGCTGCATTTTCTTTTGGGCTCTCCAATGACCGCAGCACTGGTGTAATTACGTGGACACCCGTGTCGGGACACCGCACCGCCTTGAGGTACGGTTCAGTTGGCTCAAAAAGTGGCTCTTCGAGAAAAAAAACTCTTTGAGTCTTCGCGAACCGGCCCATCAAATGTTGTGGCCGTTGAAAAACGAACCCCCACCGGAGGTGCGAGAGACAGATCAGATCGATTGAATTTAGAGACATGGTCGAGTTCTTCGCGGCGGATAAAACGCCGCTGGTGTTAATGATTTCGTTTCCGGGAGGTCAGTGAACTGCGCAGTTGTGCCTGCGCGCATGCGGATTGACGGAGGCACCATCGCCGGCAACGCGCGCCCGTGCAGATCGTACGTCGAGTGTAAGGCCGCAGAAGAGGAAAATCAGCGCGCATTAGCCGGTCTTGCTCGGTTAAGCGAAGCAAATTGAGGCGTTCGCCGCTGCGCCGCTTGTACCTCGAGCATTCGACACGGACTTGTAAAAAACTTTGAAATAGCGGCCTTTCCGGCAACCACGTCCCCCCGGATGGCGCACGACGCTTCAATACACCATCGCATACGTCATTCCTAACGGTGAGAACAGACGTTGTTCGACAGGGCTTAGACACTCGCCTTCGCCCTGCTTAAGAGTGGATGAGTTTATCCAGATTTAGTTACTTAGCGGACAACTAACTGGGAAAGTTCCTGATAATGCGTCATTCATTCCACTGATGTGCGGCCCTCCGACCTAAAGCCGTGAGCCCTTGAAAGAGCGCATTGAGTGCGGGATTCAACACCTTGCCTCGTTGCGTCTGCTTTGTGCTGCTAGAAGGCAGGAAGTAATCTGTCATAAGTCCGAAAGCGGTTCTCGTGGCCTCGGGAGCCAGAGCTTCACACGCGATCAGAATTTTGGCGGGCAGGGAAATGGTACACATTTTATGTCCACTCTCGAACGACTCGCGAATCCGTTCCGCCGCATACTCTGCTGCTACCGAAAGCCCAGGCAGATTTCCTAGCAAGCCAAACCAGGCGAATTCATGTTTCGCATCCCCTTGAAATTCTGCATTGAGATAGGAGCCCGTTCGCATCAATCCGGGCACCACGGTCAACACACGGATATTCTTCGAATGCGCCTCAGCGCTCAGGCCGGTAGAAAATCCGACAAATGCAAATTTCGCGCAGCTATATGGCAGCAGATGAGGGACGCTGACGCGACCGCCTACCGAAGTGATGTTGATGATGTGGCCGCTGCGGCCTTTCATATGAGGCAGAGCTGCTAGCGTGAGGTTTACGGGCGCCCAGAACATGAGATTCATGGCTTCCTCGAAGTCGGCGTGCGTGAAGCTGTCAAACGGCCCTACAGAGATACGTCCGGCATTGTTGACCAGCACGTCCAGACTGCCCAAGCGGCTGATCACGGAACTGACGAGCGGCTCGATGTTCGCCGCGTCGGTGATATCGGCCGGAAATGAAACTGCCTCAATTCCCTCAGCCGCTAGCTTTTCGCACGCTTTACGAAGTTCTTCGTCATCCCGAGCGCAAAGAGCTACGCGTGCGCCTTGCCGGCCAAACTCTCGCGCGATTGCTAAACCGAGGCCGCGCGATCCACCCGTGACCAGGACAACCTTGTCTCGTAGTTTCACCAGAGGTTGATCGCGTCGCTTGATCAAATGCCTCGCAGCAAGCACTGCAAGCGCCGAAACACCCGCGGCTGTCAGCCAGGAAGAGCCTTTTCCAACATCGGGCCGATTCACGCTGACTTCGGACATCCCACAAGAGGAACTGCGCCAACAGGCAAAGGTTTCAGGTAACGTTGCAGAATTTGGTTGGGAAGAGAAGTGCCAGGCCGATGTTATCCTGAAATTCGAAATCGCTCAGCGGGCCGGTAGCTCAGTCGGTAGAGCATCGCACTTTTAATGCGGTGGTCGCGGGTTCGATTCCCGCCCGGCTCACCATTCCTTACTTCCAACAAGCAGCCAGATTCTGTTCGTGCAACACACTTTACGATGAATGCAAGTTCTTCCAGAAAGCTTGCGCTTCGCAGGCGCTCGCT
>JAFATG010000370.1 GCA_019244055.1 Acidobacteriaceae bacterium
GCAGATCGCCCGCGCGGTGGGGCGTGTTCCGGAGGTGATGATTCGCTCCGCGCTGGGCGCGCCTTTCGCGAGGTTGCTGCAGCAGTTGGTGGCGGAGAACGTGTTGGTCTCCGTTACGAGTGCCGTCCTCGCTGGCGGCGTGGCTTACGGCGCAACGGCGTGGATGAGCTCTGCCTATGGCGAGCAGTTCACGCGCTTCGATGAGCTCGAAGTGCGGCCTGAGGTTTTGGCAATGCTCGGCTTCTTGGCGATTTTACTCGGTGTAACAACATCGCTCGTAGTCGCGCTGAAAATTAGACGGCAAACGCAAGCTGCCTTTTCAACGCGAACTATGACTCGCGCGTCGCGTGTTCCGGGTGTACTCGTGGCCGTGCAGGTGTGCTTGACCTGTGTGCTGCTGGTGGTATGTGGTTTGTTTGTACGTACCTTTCAGCAATTGCAAAAGGTCGGACTGGGCTTCGATCCACACAACGTAACGACGCTGGTGCTGATGCCGAGCAATCAGCAGCAGGATCCGGAACTGGCGAGAGAGACCGATACGCGTTTGCTGAACGCCTTTGAACATTTGCCGGGAGTGGCAGCGGCAACCATGCAAACCGCTCTCCCGTTTTCTAATTACGCCGTTACTTTGAGAGGCACGACCGATGTGACTGGCCGCGCTTTTCAGAAAGACGACACGGCCGACTACAGCATGGTGAGTACGAACTTTGTGACAGCGAGCGGAATTCACTTGCTGCGCGGCCGTAGCTTCGTTCCGGCCGATGAATCCCGCGCTAACGTAGGCGTGTTGATCAATCGCGCTTTTGCGCGGAAATATTTTGCTCACCGCGACCCGATCGGCCAGGTTATCCGTTTTCATCGCGGGCCAAAAGATACGGATGCCGACGTACCGTTCAGTCAGCCGACGACAGTTGTTGGCATGGTCGAGAACGAACTGGAGGGTGATAATTTGGGTGCTCCTTACGCACCGATGGTGTATGTAAATAATTTGCAGCTTCCAAGAGCATCGATGCTCAGTATGGTTTTTAACATGAGCGCCCAGTATGCGATTCGATCGACGCTGGCCGCGAATGTGCTGGCTTCGGAACTACGCGGCGCGATCAAAAAGATAGCTCCCGGCATGGTGGAGATGCACTTGGGTTCCATGCAGGAGGATGTTGCACAATCGCTCAATCAGCGGCGACTGGCGCTGCGGCTGGTAGCGGGATTTGGATTCATGGCATTGCTGCTTTCCTCGATTGGTGTATATGGCGTCTTGGCGCACTCGGTCGCGCTGCGGCGGCGTGAGATCGGGATCCGTCTTGTACTCGGGTGTTCGCGCTCAGGCGCCACGCAGTTAGTGACGAGACAGGCCGCGACGATGGTCATAGTCGGATTGCTGCCGGGATTGGTTGGTGCGTGGGCGGCAGCTCGGACATTGAGATCGATGCTGTTTGGAGTGGACGTGCTGGATCCGATGACCTTAATTGGAACAGCCTCGGTCGTTTTGCTGGCAGGTTTCGTGGCGTCATTGTGGCCGGCGCTGCATGCGGCGCTGCTCGATCCTGCGGACACGTTACGGATGGAGTGATTTGGTTCCTCTATCCTGAACGGAAGCTAAGATGCCTCCTTCCTGGTATCGCGTGCGAATGCAGCTAATCTGATAACTTCAGCTGTTGCACGCTCGCGAAAATGGCGGTGCGCATTTCGACGGCGCAGCCGCTGTTCGTCCGCGAACTGCTTATCTGCTGGTGGATGTAGGAGTCGGTAGCGGATGACACGCGCGGAGCCTGTGGGATGGGCTCTAACCGCTATATTGATAAGTTGTGAACAGCGTCTTGTGTTAGCGATGCTTCGCTTGTGCCGAACGACGGGCTACACGGACTTAATGTCCAGATCGCCGACGACGCCGGAGTCAGCGACGGGGAGCGAGTTTGCTCGTGCTCACCCTTTGCTGCACATAAATTAAACTACTCCGAAACCATACCGATCGTCCTCAGCCACGCCTCTACCAACGGAGGCCATTCCGTGATCGGAAGCTTCGTGCGCCGCAGCCCAAACGCATGCCCGCCTTGCGCATACAAAATGCATCTCCACCGGAACCCCACCGTTCTTCAGCGCGATGTAGTACGCCACCGATTGGTTTACGCCGTCCACTTTGTCGTCCTCCGCTTGTACCAAAAAAGTTGGCGGCGTCTGCCGCCTAACCGGAACATTCGGATTCAATCCGTAAGCGTCACCACCAACCCACAGATGTCCTGGATAAACGGCCACCGCAAAATCCGGACGGCAACTTTCCTTGTCAGCCGCATCGAGAGACGCGTACAAACGGTGCTCGAAGCCCGTGCTGATTTCCGCGACCAGATACCAGCCCGCGGAAAACCCGAGCACTCCGACCTTGCGCGGATCGACCTGCCACTCCGCGGCGTGTAGGCGCACCAGCCCCACCGTCCTTTGCGCATCCTCCAGCGACAGTGTCGACTTCGCAAGGTTGTTGGGCCGGCACTTGCACTGCCAGTTGTAAGGCAGGCTCGGCACGCGATATTTCAGCAGCACGCACGTGATCCCTTTGGACGTCAGCCAGTCGCAGACCTCAGCGCCTTCCAGATCGATGGCCAATCCCTCAAAGCCCCCGCCGGGAAACACGACAACCGCAACGCCCGTATTGTTTTCCTTCAGCGCATAGACCGTCATCGTAGGACGTGAGACGTTGCTCACCCAAATCCACGGCCTGCTGGCAACCAGCGCCTTCACCGCCACCGCGTTTTCCGGTCCCGGGAGAGACTGCGCATCAGGCATCGCTCCCGGCCATATCGGCACTTGTGTATATCCCGGCGATGGCTGCCAGCCGGGCGTCTGCGCGCTCAGACCGCCAAATCCAAACACAACCCCGATAACAACGATCAAAGGCTTCATCATCATTCGCACAGCTTACAGCGGCCCAGGCGCATTCGGCGTTTGACTGATTTCAGCAGAGTTGTGCACGGCTGGACCGCATCGATATCCGGCTCCGATAATCCTACAACCGGCTTAAGCTGGGTACAAGGATGTGAGACGTGTTCCGTCAAGTTTACGCCTTTCTTGCTCTGTCCATCGTTCCCTGCCTACCCGCGGTGGCTGCCGATCAACATGGCGCGGCGCCTATCCCGACCCAGATCGGAGCTGGCAAACGCGTTTTCGTGTCCAACATGGGCGGAGAATGCCAGAACTTCAACAGTCCGGGGTTCAACTTCGGAATCGGACAGCCGCTTCGGCACGGTCAGGTCAGCGCAGCAGTTCCCACCGCATACGATGGGCTCTACTCGGCGCTGAAAGACTGGGGCCGGTTCGAACTAGTGCTCGCACCCAGCGATGCCGATCTCGTCTTTCAGATTCATGTGGTCTGCCCGTCGATCAAAGAAGGCCACCCGGTTCTCGAACTGCAAATCCTCGACCCGAAAACGCGGATCGCTCTCTGGGGCTTTAGCGAAAACGCCGACCCCGCCGAATTACAGAAGAACCGGGATGCAAACTTTGAGCGCGCCCTCACTCAACTTTCACAGGATGTAAGAGCTCTCTTCGCCCGAGCCGACTTCGCCCGAGCCGATTCGCCTGAAATCACAGCTGCTAAGTAGCTCTATTAATGCGGGAACTGGTTTAAACGCACGCCGAGCACGGGTTCGGGCTCTGAGCCGCAGATGTATGAAGTCATGATCTGCCGGTCAAGCCTCGGCGGCGGAGTCGCAGCTTGGCGGTGATTCGACGGAACCAGCACTCACTGCCTGAATTCTAGAAAATGCGAACGCTGGGTGCGATTTCCGATTGCGAGCCGATTACGGGCAATCCGGAAATTCAGCTCCACGGCAGCATAGATCGCGAAATACGCTAGAAATCTATCTGGAGTGATCCGGGGCGATAAGGCGGAGTAGCCGTGTGAGGCAGATCGCCGGATCAGTTCAGATAGAGCCGTTTGAAGGAAGGCGACTGCGTTTGCGGCGGACGCGGCCAGTTTGGCAAGC
>JAFATG010000049.1 GCA_019244055.1 Acidobacteriaceae bacterium
AAACGGATCATTTTTCTGGGTCTGGATGGTCTCGACCCTGGCTTGACCGAACGGTTCATGGGCGAAGGCGGCATGCCGAATCTGAGCCGGCTTAAAGAGCAGGGGTCTTTTCAACGCTTGCGCACAACACATCCGCCGCAGTCGCCGGTCGCATGGTCGACCTTTGCGACCGGAGTCTCGCCCGCCAAGCACAACATCTTCGATTTTCTGAACCGCAGCCTCCGGAGCTACACCCCGGAACTATCCTCAGCAAGGATCCGAGCGCCCCGGCGGGTGTTGCGGATCGGGCGATTACGTATCCCGCTTGCCCGCCCGACGCTGGAACTGCACAGAAAAAGCGAATCGTTTTGGAAAATCCTCGGCAAATACGGAATCGGCAGCACCATAATCCGCGTTCCCATCACCTTTCCTCCGGAGAAATTCCAAGGGCGCTTGCTATCGGCCATGTGTACGCCGGACTTACGCGGCACGCAGGGTAGTTTCTCGCAGTTCACAACACGCATTGACCGCCCGACCTTCGAAAGCGGCGGTCGGTATCCGCTGGCGCGCGATGGTGACGAACTGACCGGGGTCATCGAAGGGCCTGAAAACGAGTTTCTCGATGGTGCGGGAGCACTAGCGGTGCCGTTCCGCATCTTGCCTGTTTCGCCGGACGGGGCGGCACTGAAGATCGCGGGCGAATCACACAGGCTCGCTCGCGGCGAATATTCGCCTTGGATCAAGCTCACGTTCCGCGCCGGGCCTGCCGCCATTCAAGGCATCGTGCGGTTCCTGCTCACCGAGACGGAACCCGAGTTTTCCCTCTATGTCACGCCGGTCCAGATCGATCCCGAAAGTCCCGCGTTGCCCATTAGTCATCCGTCCTATTACTCTCAGTATTTGGCCAAGCTATTGGGCCCCTTCGCAACGGCCGGCATGGCCGAAGACACCTGGGCACTGAACGAAGGCGTGATCGATGAAGGTGCATTTCTCGAACAGGCCTACTTGACCATGCGCGAGCGCGAGACTATGTTTGAAAACGCACTAGGCCACACGCGGCGCGGTGTTGTGGCGTGCGTATTCGATACCAGCGATCGCGTGCAGCACATGTTTTTTCGGCACCTCGATTCCGGCAAATCGCGCTGGCAAGGTGCCATCCGCGATCTGTATCAACGGATGGATGCACTCGCCGGCAAGGCGATGGCACACGTGGACGATGACACCCTTCTGTTCGTGCTCTCGGATCATGGGTTCTGCGGGTTTCGGCGCGCCGTTAACCTGAACTCCTGGCTTCACCAAAATGGATATTTGGTTCTCAACGATGGCGCTGCCGAGAGCGGGCGTTATTTCGAGGGCGTGGATTGGGGTCGTACCCGAGCTTACTGCCTCGGTTTGAGCGGCCTCTATCTGAATTTAAGAGGACGAGAGTCTGCTGGAGTGGTTGACCCGCGCTCCGAAGCCGAGGCTCTGAAACGCGACCTCATTCATAAGCTGTCTGGATTGCCCGATGAAGAACGCGGCGAAATCGCAATCCGGCAGGTCTATGCTACATCGTCCCTTTACCGCGGGCCATATCTGGACGCGGCTCCTGACCTCATTGTCGGATACAACAAAGGCTACCGGACTTCGTGGGAGGCGGCGGTAGGGCAAGTGACGGCTCGCGTGATGGAAGACAATTCCAAGGCATGGAGCGGTGATCATTGCGTGGATCCGCTGCTGGTGCCGGGCGTGCTGTTCTGCAACCGGCGCATCCACGCGACCGATCCGGGCATTGAGGACCTGGCGCCCACCGCACTCGAGTTGTTCGGCGTCGAGCCGCCTGTTTGGATGGATGGGAAGCCCCTACCGCTCGAGGATACGAATCGGCGCGCTGCATGAGGCGCTTCTCGCCCGCTTTCTCGGTCGCGACCATTCTCGTTTTTTGCGGAGCTTGCGGCCGTTACGAGTCGCGCGCGCATGGCAAGCGCGTCATTGTCCTCGGCGTCGACGGCATGGACCCCGGTTTCCTCGAGCAGCATTGGAACGAGCTGCCGAATCTGAGAAGGTTGCGGGAACGCGGCGGTCTGGTGCGCCTCGCGACCACCACACCGCCGCAGAGTCCGGTGGCGTGGTCCAGCTTCATCACGGGAACCGATCCCGCACAGGACGGCATTTTCGATTTCGTGCATCGCAATCCGGCAACTATGCAACCGCTGTCTTCCATGGCAGAGGTCCTCCCGCCGGCGCATCACTTTGCTATTGGGCCGTATGATCTGCCCCTATCGAAAGCGCGTGTCCGGTCGTTCCGACGAGGCAGAACGTTCTGGGAAATCCTCGACCAGCACGGCATCCCGGTAACCGTGATTCGGATGCCGACGAATTATCCGCCCGTCAACGATGGGCAGGCGCTTGCCGGCATGGGCGTGCCCGATCTTCAGGGCACATTCGGGACATTCACGTACTACACAGACGATCCGCTACAGAGTCCCGGCGCTGTTTCGGGAGGCCGGATCATCCCGGTTCGAGTGAACAACGGGCGCGCGGTGCTGCCCATTGAAGGACCCGCAAACACATTACGCCGCGATCGCCGGCCGGCAAAGCTGGACCTAGTCGCCGATATCGATCCGGACACTGCCATAATGCGTTGCCGTGTCGGTGAGCAACAGTTCATCGTTCGCCAGGCGGAGTGGTCGCCGTGGATTCACGTGCGATTCCAGCTTATTCGGGGGCTGGCTACCACCGCAGGGATGTTCCGACTGTATGCGCGGGAACTGCATCCAGGGCTTCGCATTTACCGCTCGCCGCTCAACGTCGATCCATTCGATCCAGCGCTGCCCATCTCCGCGCCTGTGTCCTACAGCCGCGAGCTGGCCGACCGCATCGGACCCTTCTATACGCAAGGCATTGAAGAGGACACCTCGGCGCTGAGGCAGGGTGCCCTCGACCTGCCCGAATATCTGGAGCAAAGCGGGATCGCTGTCCGCGAGCGCGAGGCCATGCTGCGTGAGGTGCTGAACCGTTTTCGCGACGGTCTGCTGTTCTTCTATTTTTCGGAAATCGATCAGAACTCGCACATGCTCTGGGGCAAGCATGAGAGAGAGCTGGTCGCGACCTACGAAGCCGTTGATAGGGATATCGGCACCGTTCTCGATCGCATGCCGAATGCGACGGTGATCGTCATGTCCGATCATGGTTTTGCTACTTTCAACCGCGCTGTGAATCTGAATACCTGGCTATGGCGGGCAGGCTTTCTCGCGCTCGATGATCCTGCAAACGCGGGCGCCGGCGAGATGTTCGCGCATGTCGATTGGCATCGTACCAAGGCGTACGGGATGGGTCTGAACGCCCTTTACGTGAATGAAGCAGGTCGCGAAAAAAACGGGATTGTGCATCCGGGCGCCGAACGCGACAGCGTGGTCTCCGAGTTGATTCAGCGCCTGCATCAATTTCGAGATCCGGATACTGGCCAGCTCGTCGTAAGAGATGTCTCGCGCGTCGGGAACACGGCCAGTCGCTTCGCTCCTGATCTGGTGGTTGGCTATGCGCGCGGGTACCGGGCGTCGTGGGAAACGGCGCTCGGCGCGATCCCGCCTGATGTTCTTATCGATAATACCGATGCTTGGATCGCCGATCATTGCATCGCAGCGGCCGAGGTGCCCGGAGTGTTGATGGGATTGCGGAAGCCGCGCCTTGCGGATCCGCGTCTCAAAGATCTGACCGTCACTATTCTGAATGAGTTTGGCTTACCGGCGGATGCTGCCATGAGCGGCCGGCCTGTTTACTAATATGAAGACCATCAAAATTAATTCTGAGCTGTGGGAACGCGCGCAGGAATATGCAAAGCAGGCCGGCTACAGCTCGGCCAGCGAGTTTGTCGAGCACATACTCGAACGAGAGCTGTCACGTGCCGAAAAAGAGGCCGATCACAAAGAAGTCGAGCGCCGCTTGAAGGGTCTGGGTTACCTGGAGTGACACTTGGAGTGACATCTGGAATGACTCGGACGGCATGATCGGATGGAGCCTGGCGGGCCTGAGCGTGCTCTTCGGTTTTTTCACCTTTTGGACATTCCGGCGCACAGTCGATCTCGTCGCGTTCCGAAAAACCCGCAAGCGCCTCCTGGCCCATCTACTCGAGTTCCGGCTTTTCTATGACGATCCTGCCCTGATCTGGCGCGCGCAAAAAGCGATCGTACGCGAGAACCTGCACTTGTTGGACCTGCTGGCCCGCCCAGCCCTGATCCTGACGTTGCCAACGGTGTGGCTGCTGATGCAACTCGAAACTGTTTACGCCTATTCGCCGCTCGAGGTAGGCAAGCCCGCCGTAATCAATGCGCAGATCACAGGTGAGCTGACATCCGCAGACGCGAGCGCCATGCTTCTGGTGCCGCCTGAAATCTCGCTTGAGACTCCGGCCGTCCGCAGCGTCACGGATCGGCAAATCAGTTGGCGCATACGCCCACTCCGGCCGGTTTGCGGCAGTCTGCGCCTACAGATTCGAGGCGCGGAAATCGGCAAGACCATTTGTGCCGGCACGCGGCGACTCTTCCTTGTGCGACGACGCGTCCAATCCCTCATAGCGTTCCTGCTTAGGCCGGAAGAGGCCCGCTTGCCGCGGGGCGATGTAGCCTGGCTGCAGGTCGATTACCCTGAGACAGACCTGACCATGGCAGGTCTGGCGCTGCCGTGGATCGCATGGTTCGTGCTCCTATGGAGCGCGAGTGCAGTGGTGTTTGCACGCTGGTTTCGCGTCGCGCTATGAACCCGCGCAACTATGTCGCCGTCGTCAGCGGGATGCCCCGATCGGGAACGTCACTCATGATGCAGATGCTGAATTCAGGCGGCCTGCCAGTGCTTACCGACAACAGCCGCGCCCCTGACACTCACAATCCGCGTGGGTATTTCGAATATGAGCCCGTGAAGCATCTTGGTCGGGACGCATCCTGGATCGGATTGGCGCGCGGTAAAGCGGTGAAGATCATTTATCGTCTGTTGCGATATCTGCCTCCGGAGCTGGAGTATCGAGTGATTTTCGTGGAGCGGGAACTCACGGATGTGTTCGCGTCCCAGCAAGACATGCTCCGCGCGCGCGGTGACGCCGCCGCCGATCAGGATGAAAAACGCATCATCGCCGCGTTCCAAGCGGAGATCAGCGAGGCACGCGCCTGGCTCGCTGCTCAACCGAATATGCACACCATGTATGCGCCCTATGGCGAAATAATCGCGAATCCAGAGAAGTGGGCAGGCGAACTGTCCCGCTTCCTAGACGGGCTCGACACCGCGGCCATGGCGGCCTCCGTGGATCCGCGGTTACGGCATCACCGCATCCCGAGCCCAGCTCTACTGTCGTAACCCTCATTTCGAGTTGCCGCCAAATACTTGCCGCGTTGGCCGAGGTACTGAGGGTAGGTGCCGCCGGCTCTGGAATACTTGCCTCCTTAGCCTGACAGACTATTTCTGAGAAGTGTAGATGTTCCAGTAAGGCTTCCAGAATCGGAATCACCTCACGAGGAACTAACTTCACAAGTCATTAGAAACATTGTGCCTACATTCCCATCTATCGATGGTGTAGGAATTGCTCTGGTCTGCCAAGATTAGAATCAGAAGGACTGTGGTCAGCTGCACCTGAAACCCGATCCGGAGCGGTGTTCCAGCGACCTCAGGGGAAATATCACATGAAACTCTTGAAATTGAAACTGGTGGGGCTGCTCGCGGCCCTTGTTGTGTTGAACTTGCCGGCCTTTAGCCAATCGCTTCTGACCGGCGATGTTGCCGGAACGGTCAGGGACCCAAGTGGCGCAATCCTCCCGGGCGCCAATGTGCAATTGAAGAGCCTCGATACCGGAGCGGTCCAGACTAGTGCCGCAAATGCATCCGGTGAGTTCCGATTCACCTTGCTGAAGCCGGGTCACTACGCCGTGACGGGAAGCCAGTCCGGCTTTCAGACGATCGAGACACCCGTAGACGTGGCAGTCGGGAAAGTCGCAAGTGTAGACATCACTTTGCAGTTACAAAAATCGACCACCGTCCTTGAAGTCTCGTCGGGGGTGGCCGCAGTTAATACGGAGCCAGCAAATATCACCACTTTCAGCCAGACGGAAATGCAGCTTCTGCCAACCGCCGGTGGAGACATCACCAATATCGCATTCACTTCACCCGGCACGGTGGTGAACTCGATGGGCGGCTACGGGAACTTCACTACCAATGGCCTGCCTGCCACCTCGAACCTGTTCACCATCAACGGCGAGAACGACATGGACCCCTATTTCAACATCAACAATTCAGGGGCTACCAACCTCACTATCGGCCAGAACGAAATTCAGGAAGCGTCGGTCATCACTAATCCCTACTCGGGACAGTACGGCCAACTATCGGGCGCGCAAGTTACCTACGTCACCAAGTCTGGAACCAACCAGTTTCATGGCAATGCCGCCTATCTATGGAACGGGCGGTATTTGAATGCTAACAACTGGTTCAACAACGCGACTGGGACTCCCCGAGCATTCTCGAACTCAAACCAATGGGCGGCTTCGCTCGGTGGTCCCATCCTGAAGGACAGGACCTTCTTCTTCGTGGACAACGAGGGCCTTCGCTTCGTTCTGCCTAACGTCCAGTCAGTAACCATCCCTACGCCCGCGTTCGCGAATGCAGTCCTGGCCAACGTGACCGCTCTGCAACCCGCGGAAGCGCCGACCTATCAAAAGATGCTAGGTCTGTGGCAAAATGCACCGGGTGCGAGTAGCGCACAGCCGATCCCCAACAGCGATGCCTGCAACGCAGTCGTCCTGCCTGGGTTTGATCCTACAACACAGGCGTGTGCGGCGAAGTTTCAGGCCACTCCCACGGCGCTTGCGTCCGAGTACATTCTGGCGGCACGCGTGGATCAGAAGATTACCGATAAGGACAACGCTTACTTCCGCTACAAGCTCGACCACGGCGTACAGCCTACGACCCTCGATCCGATCAACAAGAACTTTGACGCGATCTCGAACCAGCCGGCCTGGGATGCGCAAGCGAACGAAACGCATATTTTCGGCCCCACCGCAACCAACTCCTTCATGGCCACGCTGAGCCACTATGTCGCGCAGTTTCAACAGAATCATGATCTGGCCGTCAATACGTTCCCGTACGATATCTTAACCAGCGGGACAGTCCCATTTACAAGCTTCAACCCCCTCCGCTCTTTCCCGCAGGGTCGCAACATCACGCAGTATCAGTTCATTGATGATTACTCCCTGAATCGCGGAAAACACAATCTGAAGTTTGGCGCTAACTTCCGTCGCTACGACGTGAGTGATCATAATTTCTTCTACAATTCCCCAACGATCTACTTTGGCTACACCGATAACGGACTTCAAAACTTCGCCGATGGGCTCGCCTATCAATACCGGCAAGCTCTCAATGCCTCTAGCGATGTACCCATTGCAATGTGGGGTCTGGGTGTGTACGGCATGGACGAATGGAATATCAGGCCAAACCTGAAATTGACACTTGCCCTTCGCGTCGAGCGCAATTCCAATCCTGTCTGCCAAACGAACTGCTTCGCCAACTTCAAAACCGGGTTCAACAGCCTGGCCAGTGTGACCAATGCCGATCCAGGTAGCGTTCCCTACAGTTCTGACATTGCCTATAACCAACACCAGGCCTATCCGGGCGTTGACGCTGCTGTCCTCTCGCCCCGAATCGGCTTCTCCTGGTCTCCGGAAAACAGCAACAAAACCGTCGTTAGCGGCGGCTTCGGAATTTTCTATGACTCGCCTCCGGCGGCCTTAGTTGACAACTTGCTACTCAATCCTCCCGTCTCGGTCACCTTCCGCGTACGTCCCACAACCGGCGTGCTGCCATTTGATCCCGCGGGAGGCGCGGCGACCTGGCAGGCTGCCGCAAACGCGTTCAATATCAATAGCAGCTACAACCAGATAGCTGCGCAGCTTTCTGCTCTCGGGGTTTCCTTTCCGGCTCCCGCTTTCACCGCCATCACTGGCACCATTCACGCTCCGGAATGGTCGGAATGGAATTTCCAAGTTCAGCAGCAAATCGGTAGCTCGTACGTGTTGACGATCGGGTACGCCGGGAACCATGGCGTCCGCATCCCGTACTCAAATGCATGGCCGAATGCTTACGATCAGTTCGGCTATTTCCCGGGACCCACCGGTAACGGGGTGCCCGGCGTGCCTCTTGCGCCCGCTGTTCCGAACTATGGCACCGTGACCACGGTTCAGAGCGGCGCCATCTCGAATTACAACGGCATGACGGTTACTCTGACCAAGCAAATGTCACATGGCCTCGTAGGACATTTCAATTACACTTGGTCGCATAACCTTGATGAGGTCTCTAATGGTGGCGTCTCCACCTATGGATTTAACGGGGCCGGTTTAGATACTCAGTTCGGACAAATCAACCCGTTCAGTCTCCGCGCGAACAACTACGGCAACTCTGATTACGACGTTCGGCATCTGATCAGCGCCGATTTCGTCTACAGCCCTGGTTTCCGCTTCGGAAACAAGCTTCTCAATGGCGTACTTGGCGGGTGGCAGCTTTCGTCGAAGATATTCTGGCACACTGGGCTGCCATTCTCGGTCACGGACGCCAATGCCGCTCTCGGAAATGGAGGCGGAACTATCTTGGCTCAGCCGCTGGTTTCCGGTTCGCTGCAAACCAGTTGCGGCGAGTCTAATAATTACGTAAGTGGCATCTCCTGCTTGAACGCGAACGCTTTCGTCAACAGCGGCGCTTCGACTTTCACCGGCTATACTCAGTGGTCTCAGCTTGGCCGTAACAACTTCCGGGGGCCGGGCTACTTCGACATGGATATGTATCTCTTCAAGAACTTCCGAATCACCGAACGGTTAAGCTTTGGACTAGGGGCGCAGGCGTTCAATGTCCTCAATCATCCAAACTTCGGTCTTCCGGACTCTGGTCTCGGAGATGCGACCTTCGGCCAGATCACATCAATGGTCGGCACGCCTACGAGTCCCTACGGCAATTTCCTGGGCTTCGATTCTTCTCCCCGAGTTCTCCAAATCTCGGGCAAGGTCACCTTCTAGTAGCCCAACAAGTTGTTTGCAAAGGGGGAGCCTTCGGGCTCCCCCTTTCTTTTCTCCTCACTGCGGTCCGGAGTTCCGGTACTACTATGCCGCGAGTGCATTTCAGCTAAATAGTTCAGATGTGTTAACGTCATCAAACTTGGCGATTGGCCCAGCTTCCGTTGATTGGAATTGCACGAAGCCGCACCTACCAAAACTCGTAGTCGCTCTTGGCCGAACTACTTCTAACGCATTAAGTCGTACGGCGGGTGACACCTTGTTCCGCTACCTCACCAGGGCGGCGCGTCAACGGGGGCGGGCTTTTTAATTGCAAGTTAGAGGTATTACTTCCAAAAGCCGGAGTTCCGCTCAGCTCAACCACTCCTAACCCATTAACCTGAAAGCAAAAGGTTCTTGGCTGTTCGGTTGCTTCCCGCCTAACCAGTGCCGCGCGTGTGCTGCGCGGCCCTCTTTAGGAAACTTACGGGGAGGCGCCAGACATGTTAGGAAAAATCAGCAGAAGGTGTAAGCCGAACGTCAGATCGGGTCGAACTACGCTGTTTTCAGCGGCATTGCTAGTGATGGCCTTGTTTTTGGCCTTGCCACTTGCTTATGCCCAGACCATCACCACTGGAGACGTGGCGGGCACGGTGACAGACGCCAGTGGCGCTGTCATTCCGAGCGCGACGATGACCTTGAAGAGCGTAGAGACCGGGGAAACGCAAACGACCACAACCAGCCAGTCGGGAGCGTATCGGTTTACATTGCTCAAGCCAGGCAACTATATCGTTGAAGCGAGCACTTCCGGTATGAAATCGGACGCTACAAGGGTTGCGGTAGAAGTGGGTCAAGCGCTCACGGTCGACTTGGTGGCCAAAGTACAATCCACGCAGCAGGTAGTGGAGGTCACGGCGGCTCCGGCATTGCTGAACGTCGAGAATGCGAACCTCAGCACGGCCTACGACTCCCGCCAACTCGAGAACCTGCCCGCTCCCGGCAATGACATGACCGCCTACGCGTACACGGCTCCAGGCGTGACCATCAGCACCGGGGGAGGCTATGGCAACTTCTCGGTGTTCGGGCTTCCGGGCGTGTCGAACCTGTTCACGGTCAACGGTAACGACAACATGGACCCGTATCTCAACCTGAATAACTCCGGAGCGAGCAATCTTACGTTGGGTTCCAATGAGCTTTCTGAGGCTGCCGTTGTCGTCAACGGCTACACAGGCCAGTACGGGCGTCAAGCTGGTGCAAACGTAAATTATGTCACTAAATCGGGCACCAACGAGTTTCACGGAAACTTGGCGTGGTATTGGAACGGCCGATACATGAATGCGAACGACTTTTTCAATAACGCGACCGGCACGCCCCGTCCCTTTTCAATTTCCAACCAATGGGCGGACTCGATCGGCGGCCCGATCCTTAAGAACAAGCTGTTCTTCTTTATTGATAATGAGGGCATTCAGTACTCCCTGGCGGCCGGCGGACCCGTATACTTTCCAACTACCGATTTCTCCAACTTCGTTTTGGCGCATCTGCAGGCCACTAACACCCCCGCTGTTCCGTTGTACACGACAGCCATGAACCTGTACGCGGGTGCTTCGGGCGCCGGTCGGGCTACGCCGGTAACGACTGCAATCGATCCATACCTCGGCTGCGGGGACATTATCAGTGGCGGCGTTCCTACGGATTCGGGTGCGCTCGCGGCCTACAGTGCGGGATTCGGCACTACACGACCCTGTGCGCGAACCTTCCAGAGCACCGTAAACAACCAGAACAAGGAATGGCTGCTGGCGGTACGGGGCGATTACAACCTCACCAGCACGGATCACATGTACTTGCGCTACAACCAGGACCACGGAACTCAGCCGACCTACACCGACCCGATCAATCCCGCGTTCAATGCAGTGAGCAATCAACCGCAGTACGGCGGTCAATTCGGCTACACCAAGACGATAAGCGCAAGTATGGTAAATCAGTTACTGCTTTCCGCCTCGTACTACTCCGCCTTCTTCTCCCCAGATTTGAAAGCAGCCCTGAATGCATTCCCCACCACCTGGGCGTTCAATGATGGTCTCTACAGCTCGAACAGCTCCGGCACCTCGCTTTCGGACGATACCCGCTATCCGCAGGGCCGCAAAGTCAGGCAATGGCAGGTCGTCGATGATTACTCGATCATTCACGGTTCGCACAGCATTAAGATCGGTACAAACATACGCAAAAACTGGGTGAGTACCTATGCCTACGGCGCCAACACGAGCGGTTTGATGACATTCAACTCGATGACTGATTTCTTGGACGGTTCGCTTGTGAACGGCTCGACATACGCGCAAGCATTCAGCAGCATCGGAGCCGAGGGTCTGAATCTTTATAGTGCCGGTTTCTATGGCCAAGATGAATGGAAGGTTCGCCCGAATCTCACCCTGACGTTGGCTTTGCGGTTGGACCGGAACAGTAACATTCAGTGTCCGTCAGGGTGTTTCAACGAGCTTTTGGGTCAGCCATTCGGCCAAGTGAATCACTCCGTGACTCAGCCTTACAATGCCGTCATCGAGCCTCGATTGCACGAAGCTTTCCCAAGCGTCGAGCCGATAGTGGCTGAACCACGAGTGGGCTTTGCATGGAATCCGGAGGGATCGACCGTTCTTCGCGGCGGCTTTGGTATCTTCTCCGATCTGTACCAGGGTCTGATCGCCGATCGTTTAGTTACCAACGCCCCCGCCGTAACATCGTTCACCACGAGCTCGGGTTTGGTGGCGCTCAATGACCCGACGAGTGCGTTCGCAATTGTGGCGAATTCCAATGCAGCGTTCCAGAATGGGTTCGCGAGCGGCCAAACCCGAGATCAAATGATCTCGGCGGGTCTGTTGGCGGTACCGAATTTCAATACGGTCGCCAACAAGCTCTACAATCCGAAGTTTTATGAGTGGAACTTTGAAGTGCAGCAGGGCTTTGGTGGTAACAAGTACATGGTGTCGGTCAATTATGTCGGCAACAAGGGATACCAGGAGATCAACCAGACGCTGTTTGCAAACCAATACTCTAAGTTGGGCTTCCAGGGCCTGCCGACTTCCGCTCCCGATGCGCGTTTTGGTGAAATTCGTGAGCTGAATAGTCAAGGGTGGTCGAATTATAACGGCCTCGTCACTGCATTCAAATGGAGAATGAGCTCCCAGTTCTCGGGTAGCTTCTCCTATACTTGGAGCCACGCGCTCGATACGTGCTCCAATGAGTGCCTTGAACCGTTCGTCTTTACTACCAATACCAGTCTCCGGTATCAGGTCAGCCCTGCTAACCTGAGGGCTCTCAACTACGGTAGTGCCGACTACGACGTCCGAAACTCGCTGAACGCGAATTATGTCTACACGGTTCCGACCTCGTACTTCCACAATTCGCTTTTGAAAGGCGTCTTAGGTGGATGGACCGTTGCCGGCACGTTCTTCTATCACAGCGGATACCCTTTCAGCATCGTCAACAGCGCCGTGCGCAGCGCGGGTGGGGTCAAGAACGCGACCGGCATCGCCACCCAAACATTCCTTGCCGATGGCGTTCCCACAACGACTACCTGCACCACGCCAAACGTGGCGTGTTTTGACACGTCACAGTTCCTTACGGACAGCAGTCCGGCATGGCCGCAGCTCAACTACGGAACGCTTGGGCGCAACTCATTCCGCGGACCAGGTTACTTCGATACGGACATGAACGTGAACAAGACGTTTGCCATCCATGAGCGCTTCCGGCTGCTTATTGGAGCTTACTTTTTCAATATCCTGAATCACCCGAACTTCGATCAGCCCGTGAACAACTTGGCTGCAGGGAACGTCGGAGTAATTAACTCGAGCGTGTCTGCTCCCAGTAGCGCGTATGGCTCCTTCCAGGGTTCTGCGGTATCAGGCCGCGTGATTCAGACTCAGGTCAAATTGACTTTCTAGGCGATAATTGCGTCCAAGCGAGAATCGCGTCGCCCCCGGTG
>JAFATG010000072.1 GCA_019244055.1 Acidobacteriaceae bacterium
TGATCAAACGGATCTCTCGGAGCGCAAGCTTGCTGCCGCCATTCATCGGCTGGAAGACGTCGGTGCTATTCGGCTTCTTCCGACCGGCGAAATCATGCTGACCAGGAACGCCGATGTGGAGATTGCGGGAGCCGCTGCCGCTGAAGAACAGGAGAATCGGCGAGAGATGAAGAGAGCACGCCTTCGGCAGGTCCAGGAATATGTAGAAACAAGCGCGTGCCGGCGCGAATTTCTATTGAATTATTTTGGCGACCGCTACACTCCGCCTTGTAACAACTGCGATAATTGCGAGGCCTTGTATCCGAAATCGTCGGTCGATCCCGCTTTAGGGACACGCAGAGAGGTAGCGTAAAACGCTAAAACGGCACGTCGTCGTCCGTTACGCCCATTCCGCCGAAGTCATCCTCATGTCCCGCGCCGGGTCCGCCGGTTCCCCCAGGTCCGCGTCCGCTGCCTCCAACCGGACCGCTCGATCTCGCAGCCGCCGTACGGCCCCCTTGATCGAATCCGCCCTCGCCGCGGCCGCCCAGAAGAATCACTTCGTCCGCTACGACTTCGGTCGCGTATACTTTCTTCCCGTCCTTATCGTCGTAGCTTCGCGTCTGAAGCCGGCCTTCCACGTAAACTTGCTTGCCTTTGGTCAAGTAGTTCGCCAGATTCTCCTGGCGCCAGAGCACCACGTTGCTCCAGTTCGTCTCTTCCTTCCACTCATTCGTTTGCTGGTCCTTCCAGCTCCTAGTAGTAGCAACGGCGAACCGCGTCACAGCAGCCCCTGACGGCGTGAACTTCGTCTCGGCGTCACGCCCCAAATTGCCAATCAAAATGACTTTGTTTACGCTCCGGGAAGCCATAGTCTCTCGAACTGTAACACACGGAACCGGTACTGTATCTCTCAAGGTGAAAGGTATATACGACCTGTGCCGTTCAGCAGTACTGGCACGACACAAATTGAGTGCGCGCCAGTGCTGAAAAAGTCATCGTGCTTCACAGAAATTGGGGCATAATGAGGAAACTGCGGTTTCTCCCGTGGCGAGGAGGACCCAGATAGACAAATCGGTGGAGTAATGGCATTCCGATTTTTTCAATCGTGTTCGCTGGTTTGTGAGCGCGTTGCGGCAATGCGGTCTCAACCGCGGGTGTGCGCTCGAATCGGGGCTCTCGCGCTGCTGATTTCATTCGAAATTCCGGCGCACGGCCAATTCATCATGAAGCCCCCCACTCCCGGTGACCCTATCACGCCTATGCCGTCGGACGTGGCGATCCTCGAATCTTCGAACTCCCGTACCGAGATTCCCTGTACTGTTACCCCGCGAAAACCAGAGCTAGCTTTCGATCTTCGGTTTCACAGCGGCTACGAATCCACGGTTCCTTTGAAAGAACTGGCCGGATCTGGCGAGGTCCTTACGCTCGTTTTCCGCGTCTTTCCCGAGGGTGAACCGTCTCAAGCCTCTTATTTCGTGCAGCACTTCCAGGTCCCTCCTATCGCGGACGACGCAAAGGGCGACGCGCTTCTGCAAGGGATGTTCGATATCGGCGAAGGCAGCTACCACGTCGATTGGCTCATGCGCGACCGCACGGAGCGGATCTGTTCCTCCAATTGGGACGTGGACGCCGCTCTCACGCCCAAAGACAAGCCCGTCACTCTCTTTATTTCTCCTAACCAGATCACTCAGACTTCTCCCGAACCCTTCATCAATGACACTCCGGGCCGGCCCACGCCGCCATCGGAAGACAACTTGAATGTCAAGCTTCTCGTCAATTTTGCTCCTCAAAATTCGCTGTCTGCCGCCTTAAAGCGCAGTGATACGGATGCCCTTGTCAGCATTCTCAAAGCCATCCAGCGAGATCCGAGAATTGGCCATCTCTCTCTCGTGGCCTTCAATATCGGAGAAGACCGGGTCGTGTACCGGCAGGAGACAGCCGAGCAGATCGACTTCCCCGCCCTCGGCAAAGCTCTCGACAACGTGAAACTCGGAACTGTGAACGTACTTAAGCTAGGTCAAAAACATAGCGACACCGATTTCCTCGAATCCCTAATCCAACAGGAGATCGGGAATACCAGCCACCACCCCGATGCGGTGATCTTCGCCGGCCCGAAGGCGATTCTAGATGCCGATGTACCCCAAGACGATCTGCGGCGCATCGGAGATATTGAGTGTCCGGTGTTCTACATGAACTTCAACTTAAATCCGCAGGCTGTTCCGTGGAAAGATTCCATCAGCCATGCTATTCGCGCATTTAAGGGGACAGAGTACACCATTTCGCGACCCCGCGACCTCTGGACGTCTACAACGGAGATGGTGAGCCGTATCGTCCGGCAGAAGCGGGACCGGGCACTCTCATCGGCTAACCCTTCCGCGGCAGGGGGACGCTAGGCGGGTACGCCGGTTCGCGGTAAGCTATAGGAATCAGGGAGAGTTGACTATGAGATCGCGGGTGCTTGGTTGCGGCATTCCAATCTCCACAGCGCTGCTTTTTTTTGCACTTTCCAGTTACGGCCAGCAGTTGGAAGACTTTAAAACCAACCTTGCGCCTACTGCTCCTTCGCCGGAGCAGGCCGTAGATCGCATGCTTGAGGTTGCGCATCTCAAGCCGGGTGAGACGGTCTATGATCTCGGCTGCGGAGACGCCCGCATTCTGATCGCTGCTGCCAAGCGTTACAAAGTGAAAGGCGTCGGCATCGAAATCTCGAATCGCTTATCTCAGGTCGCCGCGGAGAACGTTAAGAAAGCCGGGCTGCAGCAGCAGATCCGGATTGTCCATGGTAATTTCATGCAGACGGATTTGAGCGATGCGAACGTGGTTACACTGTATCTCGCCACTACCGCCAACGACATGCTTCGCCCAAACCTGGAACGCTATCTGCGGCCCAAGACCCGTGTGGTGTCCTATGACTATCCCATCCCGGGTTGGAAGCCGGTCGATACCTCCGAAACCGAAGGCCATCAAGGCGCGACACACATCATTTATCTCTACGAGGTTCCCAATTCCATCAACAAGAAGTAGGCTCTATTGAGTCAGTCTCCTTTCTTTGATGTTTTGGGAATCGGTCTCAACGCGACCGACACTCTGCTTCTGCTTCCCGAGTTCCCTCCCTACGCCGGCAAAGTTCCGTTTGAGCGCGAGTTGCTCAGCCCCGGAGGCCAAGTCGCTACCGCCGTGGTCGCTTGCGCGCGCTTAGGCCTTCGCAGCAAGTACATCGGCACCATAGGCGACGATCTCCGCGGCCAAATTCAGCGAGAAAGCCTCGAGGGCACGGGCGTCGACACTTCCGGTCTGATCGTTCGCGCAGGATGCCCGAACCAGACGGCCTACATACTTGTTGACGAGCGCACCGGGGAACGAACCGTTCTTTGGCAGCGTTCTGATTGTTTGCGCCTTTC
>JAFATG010000175.1 GCA_019244055.1 Acidobacteriaceae bacterium
GACTTTCGTGTTTGAGTCAGGTTTGCCGTTTAATCCTACCGTGGGCGCCACCAATTCGCCAGGAACTTTGTCCGGCGGACCGAACGGTGGGAGCTTATATCCAGACGTGATCGGTAACCCAAACGTCTCGAATCAGAGTATTAACAATTGGTTCAACACCTGTACAACCCTTTTGGACGGGACAAACTTCCCTGCCGGTTGTACCAATCCGGCATGGGCCGTACCGGCCCCGGGGCATTTCGGTAATGCCGGGCGCAATATTCTACGAGGACCCGGCATACAAGACGTCGATTTCTCTCTCGGCAAGAACTTCAAGCTCCCGCTACCGCGCGAAACCGGAAATCTTCAGATTCGCTTTGATGCGCTGAACGGCCTGAATCACCCGAATTTCGATCTTCCGGGGACCAGTATCGGCACTAGCGGCGCCGGCGTGATCACTGGGACAACGGGTAATTACAACACGACTAACAACAGCTTCGGGCAGCGTACAATCCAACTCGGCGCGCGATTTTCGTTCTAGTTCACGGCCTCGCTCGGTGTGAAACTGAAGGCATGATCCGCAGGTCGATCATCCTCGTTGCTGGTTGTGTGCTTGGCGGCAGTTTAGTCGTTGCTCAAACAACTGATAAACAGCAGGAAATCCAATCGCATTCCCGCCAAGCGCAACACTATCTCCAGGAGAAGAGACCAGATCTTGCGATTGGCGAATTCAAGGCCATTCTGGCGATCGATTCCGGGGACCTCGATGCAAGAGGGAATGTCGGAGTACTCGAGTATTTTCAAGGTCAATACGCGGAGGCTGCCGCGGACCTTCGTTCGGCACTCGAAAACAAACCCGAGTTGTGGAAGCTCCGAGCTCTGCTCGGCATGAGCGAAAAGCGGATCGGCAAGAACAAGGAAGCACAGGCTGACTTAGAAAAGGCTTTCCCGCAGTTGCAGGAGCAGAAGCTACGAGTGCAAACGGGCCTGGAGCTGATCGAGGTCGATTATGGGCTGAACGATCTGGGTAAAGCGGCGGAAATTGTCAACGTGCTCCGGCAGCTTGAACCTACTAACGTCGATATCCTTTACGCCGCCCACCGGATCTACTCGGAGTTGTCAGATGAAACGATGCTGAGCCTCGCCATGGTTGCGCCCGACTCCGCGCGCATGCACCAGCTTATGGCCCATGAATTAGCAAGACAGGCTAAGGATGACGCGGCGATCGAAAATTATCGCATTGCATTGAAAATCGATCCGCGGCGAGCAGACATCCACTACGAACTTGCCGAGATGCTTAATACTCAATCCTCTCCGGCCGCGAAAGCAGAAGCAGAGAAAGAATACCAAGCGGCATTGGCCAGCGATCCTTTCGATGAGAAGTCGGAATCCAGATTGGGTCAGATCGCCCTACGCCGATCCGACTTGAAGAGCGCGATTGCGTGCTATTCACAAGCGCTTAGAATGCAGCCAAATGATGCGGACGCCAACCTCGGAATGGCGAAGGCACTGATGTCCATGCACCAGCCGCAGGAGGCCAAACCTTACCTCGAGCGTGCCGCTCAACTGGAGCCGTTTGATCCGGCGACGCACTATCGTCTTGGCGTGCTGTATCGGGAGCTCGGACAGAAGGAAGATTCTCAGCGTGAGCTTGCCGAGTTCGAGAAGCTCAAGAAGATGAAGACCCGGCTGAGTGAGATCTATCAGCAAATGCGGCTGCAACCCGGGAAGCAGGAGGAAGCCGATTCGGAGGTTCCGAACTGAGAAAGCGATGCCGGCGGGTAACAGGCCAGGGCCGTGCCTCGATGGATACTGAAGCAAGTATGAAAACACTTCCAGCAGGGCTACTTCTAGCGGCCGGCTTGGCATTCGCTGCCCAACCGGGAGTCACGATCTTCAAGGCAAGTGAGATCCAAACGAAGAGCGACAAGCTCCTCGATAAGAACCAAGCATTCGCCAGCGAGATGCTACCGCGCTTCGGCAATCACTACATGATGCTCGCGGCCCGGGAGCAGACGGGATCAGCGGAATCGCACGAGCACGAAGCCGATATTTTCGTCGTGGAGCGCGGAAATGCCACGCTGCTGTCGGGCGGAACGATCGTGCAGCCCCGTACGGAAAGGCCTGGCGAGATACGAGGCAGCTCGATCGAAGCGGGAGAGCGGCGCACCGTCAGTACGGGAGATATCATCCAGATTCCCGCCGGCGTGCCACATCAGTTGCTAATCGAAAAAGGACAGCCTTTCGTCTATTTCGTGGTAAAGGTCACCGGCCAGTAGATGACTGCGGCGTGGGTGCTGACCGCGCTGGCCTTTGCCGGAGCAATCGCGGGAATTTTTCTGTTCGCCTCGCGACGGCTTTCAGACCATCTCGCGGCGGCAGGTGGCGGCCTGCTGTTCGGGATCGCGGTGTTCTGGTTGGTGCCCGAAATGAAAAGCGTGGCGGGATGGACGGCGCTCGCGGCTACCGCTCTCGCTTATGTCCTGATAGCCGGGTTGGATCGCTTATTGATGCACACGGGTCACTCGCCGCGGCAGGGGGTGCTGGCACCGTTGCTGATTGCAACTGCGGCGCACAGTTTTATTGATGGATGGAGCGTGCGGGCATTGGGGAGACAGCCGGTAACGGATGTTGCCGTTACGCTCGGATTAGCGCTTCACAAGATTCCCGAAGGCGCGGCGCTCGGGTGGGTGGCACAGCAAGGATTGCGTTCGCGATCGACAGCGGTATTGGCGAGCTTCGCGGTGGAGGCGGTCACCCTGGTGGGCGCGGCAATCGAGCCAACGGCGGATCGATCGGGAATGGCGAAGTTCGGTCCTTGGTGGACGGTCGGCATTTTGGCGGTGATCTCCGGCAGCTTCATTTTTCTAGCGATTCACGCGATTGTTCCTGAATGGAAGCGGCCGACTGTGGTTCTGGCGTTTCTGGCGCCGCTGCTCGTGATCGGGGGTATCAGCACGCTCCGGCTATTCACGATTTGAGCGGCACGGGCGGATGCTGCTTATGAAAATCGGTACGGTTCTGGAACTCGCGCCCGTAGGCGAGAATGCGGATTTCCTGAAACGGAGGCCCGATCATCTGCAGCCCTATTGGAAGGCCGTTCACGTAACCGCAAGGCGCAGTGAGGGCGGGCAAGCCGCATAGATTTGTCGCGGGTACCAGACCAGCCCCCACACCTTTTATATCGGGATGTTTCGGCGGAGTCTCGGGAAACGGTTGATCGGCACGCTCCGGAAGGCCCCAGTGTGCCGGCGCGATCAGCAAGTCGACTTCAGAGAATAGATCGCGGAACGCCGCCTGGATCTGTGTACGGACGCGCATCGCCTTCAGATAGTCAGTGGCGAGATACGTCAAGGAAGCGCGAAGCCCGTCGATTTGGCTCTGGTCGGCTAATTGATCGACCTGGCCGCTTCGTATGAACTGTTCAAATATAGACGCGGCCTCGGAATCGATGATGGTACCGATCACAGGGCCGTATGGGAAATCGGGCAGTTTCGTTTCTACCATCTGGGAACCGATGGATTTGAACACGGTGAGAGCATTTTGAAAGGCGGGCCGGAGCGCCTCGTCGGGCCACTCACTGAAATCGATTTCGGCATAACCAACTCTGAGGTCTCGAAAATCGCGATAATACTGTGGCGTGTAATAGAAGTTCTTTCGAGCAGAGGTAGGATCATCCGTGTCGCCACCAGCAATCGTACGCAGAACCAGGCCGCAGTCCTCCGCCGAGCGGGCCAGAACGCCGATCTTATCGAGCGTCCAGGACAGCGCCATCGCGCCGTGGCGGCTCACGAGACCATACGTGGGACGCAGGCCGGTGATACCGCAATAGGAGGCGGGAGTCAGGATGGAGCCGGAGGTTTCGGAACCAAGGGCATACGGTACGAGACCGGCAGCAACAGCGGCACCGGACCCGCTGGAAGAACCGCCCGACCAATACTGCTTGTTCCAAGGATTGAGGCCCGGCCCTTGAAATGAAGCGGAGGCCGAACTGTAGCCACCTCCGCCTGCGAGCTCTACCATCGACAGCTTAGCGACGAGAATGGCCTGTTCTTTGTTGAGTTTCTTGAGAACTGTCGCGGTGTCATCGAAAACCTGATCGGCGTAGGGCTTCGCGCCCCAGGTAGTCGGATAACCCGGAAATGCTAGGAGATCTTTCGCTCCGTATGGTATGCCTTGCAGCGGCCCGCGAAAGCGTTCGTGTTTGAGGTCGTAGTCGGCATCCTTGGCAGAGCTGTGCGCTTCTTTGCCGATGATACAAGCGACCGCATTGTAATCGGCGCCAAGTTTCGTCAGGCGCTTGGAAAAAAACTTTGTAAGCTCAAGTGACGAAATGGCCCGGGTCTGCAATGCATTGTTCAGTTCGGAAATACTGGCGAAGGGAAGGGTGGATTCGTCCAGCTTTGCTTTATGCATCGGCGCGGATCATTAGATGGCGCGAAAACCGAAGGCCGGTTCGATGCTCATAGGCAGATCAATTTTCGAGAGCTTGTCGCGAGTCGAGCGAACTTCGTCGTACGCCTTCTGCAAACGCTGCTGTGGCGTGGCGGGCGGTTGCGGCGGGGCCGGCGCGCCCTGCGGCGGAATTTTGGACGTGACTTGCGCGGCAATTGGCGCCGTGAAGGCGAGAGCGGTCCACTCACGGCGCGTTAAACGCATGCTGGGCACCCATGCGGACATTATAGGGGCATAAGTGCCTTCACGTCCGGGCAACCGCTTTTAACCTGTTTGTAACTTCTCTGTTATCCGACGTTGATGACAACTTCCCAATACTGGGAGAGCACAACGGATTCCTCGCGTGTGGTTTCGCAGTTTGGCTTACACGCGGACAGCGAGATGAAAAGGAACAAACAAATGAAAATGCTGGCGTGTTTAAAGGAACCGCGAGGACGGATTGCAACTGCGGTGGCGGTCGCGGCGATGCTGGCCGCGTGTCCATTGCATGCACAGACGAGCCTGACGGGGGCAGGGGCGACCTTTCCCTATCCGATGTATTCAAAGTGGTTCAACCAATACCATAAAGCGCATCCCGATGTTGAGATAAATTATCAATCCATCGGCTCTGGCGGCGGCATCAGGCAGGTGACCGAGGGCACGGTCGATTTTGGGGCCAGCGACGGTCCGATGAACGACAAGCAAATCGCGGAGTTCAAGCAGAAACGGGGCTGTGACATTCTTCACTTCCCCACCGTCCTGGGTGCCGATGTTCCGACGTACAATGTTCCGGGAATAAGCGCCGATCTTAATTTCACTCCCGAGGCGCTGGCCGGCATTTTTTTGGGCAGGATTACGAAATGGAACGATCCGGAGATTCAGAAGGCGAATCCCAGCGTGAAGCTTCCGAACAATGATCTCATCGTGGTGCACCGGTCGGAGGCCAGCGGAACTACTTACGTCTGGGTTGATTACCTATCAAAGGTCAGCCCGGAGTGGAAACAAAAGGTAGGCGTCGGCACCGCGGTCAATTGGCCGGTGGGACTCGGGGGAAAAGGGAACGAAGGGGTATCGGGGCAGATCAAACAAACCCCGTATTCGATCGGCTATGTTGAGTTGGTGTACGCGATACAGAATCACCTGCAGTACGGGCAGGTGCGGAATCAGTCCGGCAGTTTCGTAAAGGCAGGTCTGGCAAGCGTGACGGCGGCGGCGGCAGGAGCGGCGGAGAATATGCCGGATGACTTCCGGGTTTCGATTACAAACGCACCCGGAAGGGCCGCGTACCCGATCGCGAGCTTCACCTGGCTACTGATTCCAAGCAAAATCCAGGATGCCACCAAGCGGAAGGCCCTCGTCGATTTTCTGCGCTGGATGCTCACCTCGGGGCAGAATGACACGGCAGCTCTTTCCTACGCACAGCTTCCCAAACAGGTGGTCGCCAAGGAACAAAAAGCCATTCTCAAAATTCAGTAGAAGTCTCTTGCGATGAGTACCACCGCCACTTTAGACCAAGGCGTAGCGCCACCCGGCGGCCGGGTCGTATCCTTCCGGCGGCGCCTCCGGGCGGGCGACGAAGTGGCCTACCTGATTACCCTCATCGCGGCGGGAACCATCTTCCTCATTACGGCGCTGGTGTTCTATGAGGTGTTCTCGCAGTCCGCTCTTTCACGGCACAAATTCGGTTGGTCTTTCCTAATCACGTCTGTCTGGGACCCGGTTGCGGGAACGTTTGGCGCGCTACCGTTCATCTACGGGACGGTAGTTACGTCCATTCTGGGACTGCTGGTCGCAGTTCCGGAGGGGATAGGCTCCGCCATATTCTTATCGGAAATGGCGCCGCCGCGCCTATCGAACGCCTGCACGTTCCTCATCGAGCTACTAGCGGCTGTCCCTAGCGTGATCTACGGTCTGTTGGGAATATTTATTCTGGTTCCTATTCTGGAGCGCCACGTGGTGCCTCCACTCAAGTCGGCTTTCGGATGGCTTCCGATTTTTCAGGGGCCGTTCTACGGAGTGAGCCTGTTTTCGGCGGGAATCGTTCTGTCCATCATGATCGTCCCGTTCATCGTTTCGGTGTCCCGAGAAGTTCTTCTGGCGGTCCCGCGCGATCAGCGGGAAGCGTCTCTCGCGCTCGGGGCGAGCCAATGGCAGACCACGTGGCGCGTGGTGGTTCCGAATGCGTCGTCAGGCATCGTGGGCTCGATTTTTCTCGCGCTTGCCCGCGCGCTCGGCGAAACCATGGCGGTCACGATGGTGATTGGGAATACGCCGCAAATCAAAGCATCGCTCCTCGCTCCAGGGGACTCAATTGCTTCGGTGATTGCGAATCAGTTTACCGAGGCCACTGGCGATTTGTACTTGAGTGCCCTGATCGAGTTGGGACTGGTCCTGTTTGGTGTCACCTTCGTTCTGAACGGTCTCGCTCGCATTCTAATCATCGCGACGAGCCGGAAGGGAGCGCACTCGTAATGCGTTCATCCAGACAGAAGAACATCGTGAACTATTTGATGTTTGGATTGACCGGCCTGTGTACGCTCATGACTGCGGGCATCTTGTTCTTTATCCTCGGGTACCTTGCGTATCACGGCGCGAGATCGCTCAACCTGGAATTTTTCACGCGCCTGCCAGCGCCGGTCGGAGAAACAGGCGGCGGAATGGCCAATGCCATTGTGGGAAGCGCGAAAGTGCTGTTTTTGGCGACGCTGATCGGAATTCCGATAGGTTTTTTGGGCGGAGTATACCTGTCTGAATACGGCGGCCAGACTTTCTCGTTCGTAATACGGTATGTAACCGATCTATTGAATGGTGTTCCATCTATTGTGATTGGGATTGTAGTTTATGCGCTGGTTGTTCACCCGATGGGCCATTTTTCGGCGATTGCCGGCGGCGTGGCGCTAGGCATTATGATGATTCCGATCTCAGTCCGCAGCACCGAAGAGTATCTTCATGCAGTTCCAGTGTCGTTGCGCGAGGCAGCACTGGCCCTGGGGGCACCCAAATGGAAGGCCATCGTTACTGTTGTGATTCCCGCCGCCATTCGCGGTATTGTGTCCGGGACAATGCTGGATTTGGCGCGAGTAGCGGGCGAAACCGCTCCTCTTCTGTTCACTGCGCTGAGCAATCAGTTCTGGAGTCCAGGTTGGAGCAAACCCACCGCGACATTACCGGTGATGATTTTCACATACGCCATATCGCCCTATGAGGATTGGCATCGTCAGGCCTGGGCGGCCGGTTTCGTGCTCCTGGTTCTGGTTTTGTCGATTAACATAATTGCGCGCTTGGCGCTAGCTAGAGGAGCTTATGTTCCGAGAGCATAAACCCGCGCGACAGACGCTCGGACCGCGAGCGCAGCTTCAAGAGGAGACGAACCTGTGGCAACCCCGCAGCAGCAGCAGATCTTGAGAGAACCAGTCATTGCACCTCCGGAAGGAGCCGAAGTTCAAAAATCCCACGCCGAGCCGAAGCTGCATACAAAGGATCTTGATTTCTTTTACGGCAATTTTCAGGCGCTGCACGATATCAGCATCAGAATCGCCGAGAACAAGATAACAGCCTTTATCGGACCATCCGGCTGCGGGAAATCGACGTTCCTGCGAACGATGAATCGGATGAACGAAGCGCTGCGAAACACACGAGTGCAAGGCGAGGTCTTGCTGGACAGCCAGGACCTACTCTCGATGGACGTGAATGACGTCAGGCGCCGAGTCGGGATGGTTTTCCAAAAATCCAACCCATTTCCTAAAACGATTTTCGAGAACGTCGCGTACGGCTTACGCGTAAACGGAATTCACAGGCGCGCTGTTATCGAAGACGCGGTGACGAAAAGCCTTAATCGCGCGGCACTGTGGAACGAAGTGAAAGATAAGCTGCACAAACCCGCATCGGCGCTGTCGGGCGGCCAGCAACAGAGACTGTGCATCGCGCGCGCGCTTGCGGTGAATCCCGAGGTTCTGTTGCTTGATGAACCGTGCTCCGCGCTTGATCCTATCGCCACGTCGAAGATAGAGGAGCTGTTATTCGAGATCAAGGACACGACCACCATCGTGATTGTGACTCATAACATGCAGCAGGCCGCGCGGGTGGCCGATTACACGGGTTTCTTTTTGCTGGGCAGGCTGATTGAATTCGACAACACGAAAACAATTTTCCAGAATCCAAGTAAGAAAGAGACAGAGGATTACGTAACAGGCCGGTTCGGTTGATCTGAATCTCAGTATTGGGGCGAAACGTGCGTCATTTTGAACAAGAACTGGAACAACTCAAGGCGAAGCTGCTGGAGATGAGCGCGCTCGTTGAAAGCGCCGTCTACCGCAGCGTCCAGGGAGTGGTGGAAAAGAATGCCGAGCTCGCGGAGCAGGTAGTAAGGAGCGAAGCCCGCGTGAATCATCTCGAGATCGAGATCGACGATCTCGCGATCAGCCTGCTCGCCTTGCAGGCCCCGCTCGCAGCCGATCTGCGCCTCGTCACGGCCGCCATAAAAATTAACAACGATCTTGAGCGAATGGGGGATCTGGCGGTCAGCATCGCGCAAAGCGCGCTGGCGCTGGTAAGAGAACCGGTGATCCGGCCGTCGATCGATATCCCCCATATCGCGGGGCTCGCGCAGGGAATGGTCCGCAAAGCGCTGGACGCGTTTGTGAATCGCGACCCTGAGCTAGCGCGCAGCGTGCTCGCTTCCGACGATGCCGTTGATAACATGCGAACCGCCAGCTATCACGAGCTGATCAGCTTCATGGAAAAGAACCCGCAGCAGATCTCGCAAGCGCTTTATCTGTTGTCAGTTGTTCGTAATTTAGAACGAATCGCCGATCATGCGACGAACATTGCGGAAGATGTGCTGTTCCTTGTGAAGGGCATTGACGTCCGGCACCACAACGAAGAGCGGTCCGCCATGGTGCAGACGTAAGTTTGCTCAGCCGAGCTTGTTTTTGAGCGCTTCGTTAACAGCAGCAGGGTTCGCCTGTCCACGGCTGGCCTTCATCACTTGTCCGACAAGGAATCCGAGGACGGCCGTTTTCCCGCTTCTAAACTGCTCGATTTGCTTCGGGTTGGCGGCAATTATGACGTCGATGATCGCGCCCAGTTCGTCCGCATTCGAAATCTGCTTGAGACCTTCCCGCTCCATAATTGCGGATGGCGCTTCTCCGGTCTCAAACATCTTGGGGAGAATTTCCTTGGCCAGCTTGCCGGAAAGCTCGCCTTTGCTAATGAGGGCGACCAGCTCGCCCAGATGTTCGGCTTTCACAGGAGAACTCGAGATGTCTTTATTGGCTGCCCGCAAAAGACCCATGAGATCGCCGACGACCCAATGGGCGGTGGTGCGAGCATCCCCGCCGACTTTAGCGGCTGTTTCGAAGTAGTCGCCCGTTTCGCGGGTGAGGGTCAGCACTTGCGCATCGTATTCGCGTACGCCATATAGACTGACAAAACGGTCGCGGCGGTGGGCCGGTAGTTCGGGCAATCTCGATTTCACTTCGTGCAGCCAGTGTTCACTCACACGAAGCGGGACGAGATCGGGCTCGGGAAAATAGCGGTAATCGTGCGCGTGCTCTTTACTGCGCATGCCCACCGTTCTTCCTGTTTCGACATTGTATAGGCGGGTTTCCTGCACCACCTTTCCGCCGGATTCGAGCACCTCGACCTGACGCTCAATCTCATGCTCCAAGGCCATTTTGAGGAATCGGAAAGAATTCAGATTTTTAACTTCAGCTTTCGTTCCGAATTTTTCCGCACCCCTCAACCGAACAGATACGTTGGCATCACAGCGGAGTTGGCCTTTTTCCATGTCGCAATCGGAGACGCCGATATATTGCATGACCTGTTTCAGCTCGGTTAGGTAGGTGTAGGCCTCTTCGGGGGACCGCATGTCCGGCTCGCTGACGATCTCGATCAGCGGGGTGCCTGAGCGATTCAGATCGACGTAGGTGTATTTATCAGAGTCCGCGAACCCGTCGTGGAGGCTTTTACCCGCGTCCTCTTCCATATGCACGCGAGCGATGCCAATGCGCTTCTTAGCTTGGCCCACGAGAACTTCGAGATAACCGTGCTCGGCAAGCGGCTGATCATATTGCGAGATCTGATAGCCCTTCGGCAAATCAGGGTAAAAGTAATTCTTTCGGGCAAAGCGAGAGAAAGGATTGACTTTGCAATGGAGCGCTATAGCCGCACCGATGGCGAACTCGACCGCTTGCCGGCTGAGAACGGGGAGGGCACCCGGCAATCCGAGACAAACCGGGCATACGTTTGTGTTGGGAGGGGCGCCGAATTCGACTGGACTGCTACAGAAAATCTTGGTCTTAGTGCCTAGCTGAACGTGTACTTCGAGTCCGATAACAGGCTCGTATTTCGTTAAAATGCTCTCCGCAACGGCACTGGCAGACATGTACCAATTGTAGGAAAGAGGGGGTTGAAACGCGATCCGAAACACTGGATCGGCGGTAAGGATCATTTAGACAGAGCGGTTGAGGATTTATGTCCACGTCTGCAGTGGAGACTCCAGCGAGATCCAATCCCGGACGGGCGGCTACCGGACCGCGGCGCTGGATCCTGGCTACGGTGGTGGTTCTGACCGGGCTTTGTATTTTTTACGCCATCGTTCTGACGATCTTCTGGCCCTTTACCAAGCAGGCGCTGATCGATACCCTGCAAGAATCGACGCTACGAACCGTCACCGTTCAGAGCTTCCACTCTACTTACTTTCCTCCCGGTTGCGTTGCGGAAAATATCGCCTTCGAACGCCACGTACACAAGAACAAACCTCCGATCATCTTCATTTCGAAATTGCAGGCGGAAGCCACCTACTTCACCCTTCTGACGTTTCAGCACGATCTCTCGGTGGTGCGCCTTTTGGGGATGCATGTCACAGTGCCTCCGGCCGAAGTCAATGGCAAGCCGAATCCCATCATGCCCTTGAACTCCAAGAGCCAAGGCCGCGGAATCTCAATCGGGACGATTTTGGCCGATGGCGCGACCCTCGATCTCATGTGGAGCGATCCCAATGAAAGGCCCTACCGAATCGCAGTCGACAGACTGGCCATCCATAGCGTCGGGCGGAACACCAGCATTCCGTATCGGGTGGATCTCAAGCTTGAGGACCCGCCAGGGGCAGTGCATTCGGAAGGCGTGTTTGGGCCGTGGAATCCTCAGGATCCGGGGAGGTCGCCTATGCATGGGAGCTACTCATATACCGGTGCGAATCTCGCGGCGCTGAAGGGTGTGGTCGGAATCCTGAACTCGCATGGATCGTTCACAGGAACGCTAAAAGAAGTCCAGGTGAAGGGGAAGGCTGATGTTTCAAATTTCAAGGTTGCCGATACCGCTCACGCGCGCGCCCTTAATGCCAGCTATGACGCAACCATCGACGGAGTTCATGGGAATGTCTTACTTGAGGACGTCACGGCTCAGTTCGACGGGACGACAGTGGATGCCAAGGGGTCTATCACGGGCGAGGAGGAGAAGAAAGGGAAACGCATCTCCCTCGAGTTGTCTTCCGATGATGGCAGAATCGAAGACCTTGTGAGACTATTTGCGTCCGCTCCGAGGAGTCCCATGACAGGGAGGATCGTATTTCGAGGCAAATTGAACATTCCTCCCGGGGACGGGAATTTCGTTGAACGCATGAACCTGCTAGGATCGTTTGGCATCACGTCGGGCCGGTTCACCGATAGAGAACTGGAAGAAGACATCAGCCGGCTCAGCCACAGCGGGAGCAAAGGTAAAGAAAAGGAAAAGCCGGTTGACGTCTTATCCGATCTGAAGGCCCGGATCAGGGCGACGAAGGGAATTGCGCATCTCACTCAGGTTTCTTTCAGTGTTCCAGGCGCGCACGCAGACTTGGACGGCACCTATAACCTGATGAACTACACGACAGACATGTACGGCCTCTTAACTACCCAGGGAAGCGTCTCCGATGCGACCACTGGATTCAAGTCATTTGCCCTGAAAGTGATGACCCCGTTCTTCAAGAAGCGGCACCACGTCAAGATTGTCGGATTCAAGCTCAGCGGAAAGTACGGGCACACCAACATGAACGTCGATCTGGATGCGGCCTCAGAGATGAGAAAGCGATCCCAGTAAGCGGCCGGCTGGAACACGCGCTATACTAAGTCTTGGGTTCAGTGGATTAGTAGCAGTGCGTCCTCACGCTTCCTGAAATGAAGCTCCCGGCGTTCTGGCCGATCGATATCGTCTTCCGCTCCCACATCAAAACAAAATAGGGATTCGCCATGCCGAAACGCACATTTCAACCGAACAACCGGAAAAGAGCAAAGACTCACGGGTTCCGTGTTCGTATGGAGACGGCGGACGGCCGGGCCGTGCTTTCACGGCGACGGGCCAAGGGCCGACACAAATTAACAGTAAGCGACGAGCGCGCGGTTCGCGGCGCGAAGTAATCGCCCGGGCGATTTGGTCCGCTGCCATCTCCATCACCGAAGCGGGTTCTCCGATCCTCTGAATTCCGCGAGATTTATCGAACCGGCATTCGCATGAACAGCCGCTATTTTTCTGCTTTTTGCCTACGGATAGGCGGAGACAGCATGCCTTCACGTTTCGGACTCACGGTTCCGCGAGCTGTGGGAAAAGCCGTACAAAGAAACCGGATCAAGCGCCGGATGCGGCAGGCCGTTCGTTCGCAGTTCGAGATTCTGCCAGCAAACTGGACGGTGGTATTTAACCCTCGGCGTCAAGTTTTAAAAGCGGCTTTCGAGGATTTATGCCGTGAAGTCGGCCGGGTATTCGCTCGATGCAGAGAGTCTTGATCGTCCTCCTGAGAGCGTACAAGCTTCTCATTTCGCCTCTCCTGCCCTCCGCGTGCCGCTACTACCCGACGTGCTCTGAATATATGAGGGAGGCCGTTGCGAAGCACGGCGCATTGCGGGGAGGCTGGATGGGATTGAGACGGCTTGGTCGCTGCCATCCATTCCACGAGGGCGGATATGACCCGGTTCGCTGACCAATGAATTTGAGTTCTGATTATGCCTAATACTTCGGGCGGCACCAATTCTCAGCCGCCTTCCTTGGAGAAACGACTCCCTCTCGCACTAGCACTGATGATTCTGGTGCTAATTGTTTCGCAATACCTATTCAAACCTGTTCCCGGCCCCAAGCCGGTCAAGCCCATTAACGACAACTCGGCCGCAAAGGTGGTTGAGAAGCCGGCAGCGGCTCCGGAGACTGCTGCTGTAACGCAGGCGGCGCCTCCGGTCGGCGCGGTGCAAGCCACTTCGGGGGTTGTGACCGATATCGATACGGAACTGTACCACATCGTTCTGACGAATCGGGGCGCGGCGGTGACAAGCTGGGTGCTGAAAAAGTATAAGGATGACGCGGGCAAGCCGCTACAGGTAATCAATACGGCGGCAAAGGATGTGCCGCCTCCGTTTTCAATTGAAGTCACTGGAGCAAGACTTGAATTCGATCCGAACGCGGTCCTATACAGAGCAACGCCCACCGGTGATGGAACGGGGATCGCGTACGAGTATTCGGATGGAAAGACGGTCATTCGGAAGTCGTTTCAGTTCGGAAAGAACAGCTATCTGTCGACCGTCAAGTCAGAAGTGATTCAGAACGGAACCGCGGTGCCTTCGGTGCTGATGTGGCGCGGCGGCTTCGGGGACCAAAAAGTCCACTCAGCCGTCAGCACCGAGCATACAGTTCGTTATGACATGTCGAGCAATAAGCTCGTCACCAAGAACGCGAAAGACGCCAAGAATGGACCAGTGACCGACAGTGGGAACTACGCATTCGGGGGCTTGGAAGATAATTTCTTCGCCGCCGTGGGATTGCCTGAAGACTCCGGCACTCTCGAGATCAAGACCTTCTCGGATGACATCAGGCTACCCGGCGAAGACAAACCGGTGCCCTATGTGGGCATGGGACTCTCGACGGGCACGAAGAACGATCTTTCTGTGTTTGTCGGCCCTAAAGATATCGACATTTTGAAGCAGGTCAATCCCAAACTGACCAATATCATTAATTGGGGTTTCTTCGGCGTTATTGCAAAGCCGCTTTTCGTTTGGCTGAACTGGACCAAGGACCACTGGACGTTTAATTACGGTTGGGCAATTGTCCTGGTCACCATAATTATCAGCACCGCGCTGTTCCCGTTGCGGCTTTCCAGTTTGAAATCGTCGCGGAAGATGCAAACGCTTCAACCACAGATCAAAGCGATTAACGAGAAATACAAGAACATCAAAATGAGCGACCCTCGCAAGGCCGAGCAGAACCAGGAAGTTATGGCTCTGTATAAGAGTGCGGGTGTCAATCCGATGGGTGGCTGTCTCCCGATGTTGATTCAGCTTCCGTTTCTGTATGCGTTCTATCGCGTGCTCGCCGTAGCCATTGAGCTCAGACATGCGCCGTGGCTGTGGGTCACCGATCTGTCATCGCCGGAGACACTGCCCATTCATCTTCTGCCCGTGATTCTGGTCATCAGTCAATTTCTGGCACAGAAGATGACGCCGGCAGCGGGAGTAGATCCGAACCAGCAGCGAATGATGATGTTCATGCCGCTCATGTTCGGCTTCATGTTCTACTATCTGTCGGCTGGGCTTGTACTATATTATTTGACCAGCAACCTGGTGGGTGTCGCTCAGCAGCTCATTATCAACCGCTTCATGCCAGCTCCTGCTCCGCCGCCTCCTCCCGCCGGAAAAGCGCCAGTGAAGAAGACGGTGAAGAAATAAGCGCATGAAATATTCCATTGATTCACTTCGTCCAAGGCTGGAAAAGTTCCTCACTCCCGTTCTGAAGCAGGCTGATTTCAATCTTTCCTACGAGCTACGCGAGCCTGAGAACCGGCATCCGGAAGTTGAGAATCCGGAGGTTGCGGTGGTGTTCGACGGGCCGGACGTGGAGATTCTGCTGGCAAACCGCGCTGAGTTGTTGCTTGCTTTGGAGCATCTTTCAATGGAAGCTCTCCGGCTTCCTGCGGAAGACCATTCCCTGATTTCATTCGATGCCAATGATTACCGGCTGCTGCGGGTGGAAGAGTTGCGCATGAGCGCGTTGGCGGCAGCAGAAAAAGTGAAGCGAACTCGCGTTCCCTTCCACTTCAATCCCATGACCAGCCGCGAGCGGCGGATTATACACCTGGCTCTGCGCGATGAAAAAGAATTGCGCAGCGAAAGCGTGGGAGTGGGCCCGGCGCGCGCAGTTGTGATCATCCCCGCCGATATGCCAACGCCTCCGGCACCTCCGGCACCTCGGCCGCGTTTCGGAGACCGGGGTAATGGGAGTCGCGGCGATAAACCTCGTTTCGGCGGTAATCGCGAGGGGCGCGCTCGGGGTGGAAATCGTCCGCCTCGCAGCGGACGTGAACGGGGACCTCGTTAGAACCTCCACGGGAGCCAAATTGCGGTTCTCGCGCAACCAGATACTCCATCACAATGAACGCGCGCGACACGATAGTCGTCATCTCCACGCCGCATGGGCGCGGAGGATTGGGCATCGTTCGTATTTCCGGTAACGACAGCCGAAGCATCGCGGAACGGATTCTGCGATTCAGTTCAGGGCCACGCTGGACGGCCTGGAAAAGCGGGCTTGCTGAATTGGTCGACGAGCGGGGCGGCGTGGTGGACCAAGTGGTCGCTTCGTTTTTCGAGTCACCACATTCCTATACAGCCGAGGACGTTGTCGAGATTTCCTGTCACGGCGCCCCGGTTGTGCTGCGCTTCTGCGTGGAACGAGCCGTCGGTGCGGGCGCGCGTATCGCTGAACCGGGTGAGTTTACGCTTCGGGCGTACGTGAACGGCCGCATCGACCTGCCGCAGGCCGAGGCGATTCGTGATCTGATCGAGGCCCGCACGCTTTATCAGGCTCGGGTCGCGTCGCAGCAGATGGAAGGCTCGGTATCGCGACGCCTTCGGCCTGTGAAGGAGGAGTTGGTGGAACTGATCGCTCTCCTCGAAGCCGGGATCGATTTTGCGGAAGACGATATAAGCGTTGCTTCGCCTGATGAGATCCTTCGCCGTATCGCTTCTATTGAATCCCAAATGAGTGGGCTGGTCGCGAGCTTTGGACGGGGAAAACTGGTGTTTCAGGGCTTCACACTGGCGATTGTGGGCCGACCGAATGTTGGGAAGAGCAGCTTGTTCAATCGCCTGCTGGAGCAGGATCGCGCGATCGTGACAGAGACCCCTGGAACGACGCGGGATCTGGTCTCCGAGCCGACTGCGGTTGAGGGCATTCCGGTGAAACTAGTCGACACGGCGGGTATCCGAGAAGGACAGGAACTTGTGGAGACGCTCGGAATTGAGCGGAGCTTTCAGGCTATGGCCGATGCCGATTTGACCTTGCTGATACTCGATCTGTCGTCAGAGTTGACTACAAGCGATCGGGACCTGATAGAAAAGCTTCGAGACCGGCGACCGCTGCTTGTCGGCAACAAGAATGACCTACCGCGACGGATGGAGTCTGATGCTGATTTAGTACCCGTCTCCGCGATGACCGGGCAAGGCATTGGCGAACTGAGGCAAGCGATTCTGAACCGACTCGCCCCCGAAGGCCTGTCGGCGCCCGAAAGTGGCGCGATCACGAACATTCGTCACGAAGCTCTACTGCGGGAGAGCGTGGAAGCGCTCCTGAATGCTCGCAAAGCGGTGGAGTTCGGCATTCCGCATGAGATGCTTCTGCTGGATCTCTATGCTGCACTCCGGCCAATTGACGCCGTCACAGGCGCAACTACCGCGGATGATATTCTGAACCGCATTTTCTCTACGTTCTGCATTGGAAAATAGTCGCGTGGCTCCGGAACAACGCAGAATCCGAGCCGCGTGGTGGGGGACCATCGTTCTGTTTCTGGTTCATGGACTGGTTTTCTCCACTTGGGTGTCGCGCATTCCCGCAGTTCAGGCCCAGCTCCGGCTGAACAATGGCATTCTTGGTCTCACGCTGTTGAGTTCGGCCATAGGCGCCGTATCGACCATTCCTCTTGCCGGCTGGCTAGTCACGCGCTATGGGAGCAAGCGGATCAGCATTGCGGGAGGAATTCTGTTTTCGCTCTCAATTGTGCCGATGGCACTTGCAATCAACGCCGCTACTCTTGCTTTGGCGCTGCTGTTTTACGGCTCGACCGCGGCGACGATGGACGTGGCCATGAATGCGCACGGGGTTGAAGTGGAGAAAGCGCTCGGCACATCGACCATGTCGCGGTTTCATGCTCTGTTCAGTGCCGGCGGGATGGGCGGCGCGGCGATCGGGGGAATGGTGGCCGAGAGCGGGATCGGACCGCTCCGCCATTTTGCGATCAGCGCTGGAATAAACATGATCGCGGTCTTGCTTGTCTCGCGCTTACTGCTTCAGTTCCAGGCCCCGGCCACTGTCAGGACAGGGGGCCTGTCATTCCGAAAAATGCCGGCGGTCTTGATTGCACTCAGCGCGATCGCTTTCTGCAGCTTGCTGGCTGAAGGGGCCATGGCGGACTGGACCACCGTCTACTTCCGCCAAGTGTTGCAGGCCGGCCCAGGAATCGCGGCGTTCGCGTATGCGCTGTTTTCCGCCATCATGGCGCTCTTTCGATTCATCGGCGATTGGGTAATCGCCCGCCTGGGGCCTCGTCTTGCGCTGCAATCGGCTTGCTTGCTTGCCGCTGCCGGACTGCTTTGGGGTCTTCTGATGCGCACACCGAGTTGGGCGCTACCGGGATTCGCGGTGACGGGAGCGGGATTCTCCATCATTATCCCGATTGTGTACGGTTCCGGCGGCCGGATCGAAGGAGTCAGTCCGGGCGCAGGCATAGCGACGGTCACGGGCATCGGCTATATCGGGTTCATCGTTGGCCCGCCTGCGATCGGCTTTGCTTCCCAAATGTTCACTCTCCGGTACGCGCTGCTAATTGTTGTTGGGTGCTGCGTAACCGGGGCCTTACTCTCGCGTGCGATTCGTCCCACTCCGCGTTTGGAAGTGGCGGCCACTTCCGAGATTCACCTGTGAAGACTCTCCGGACCCGAAGTCCTTTGCGTATCCGGTCATCTCGAGATATCCAACACCGGTCAGGGGTTTGCCCTGTATCGCGCCGGCATAGCTGACGGCGCCTTCCCAATACGTAGGCGTGAGACGGTTCCGGTCAAAGAGCTCCTGGTTTTTCAGGTCGGTCCATTCGGATAAGCGCAGGTCAAGCGAGGGCACAGAGATAGTCCAAGCGACTGGATAACTCGCTCGTGAGGCGGAGCTGTGCCACTGCTCACCGGTAGAGAGCGTGAATTCCGATGCATCGAGGAAATGTGCTGCTCCGCTTGAATCGACAAACGTTCCGGAAGAGTAGGGGCTTATGCCGCCCGATTTCAAACGCAGCCGGTAGAGCATTAGTTCTTCGCCATTCTCCAACTGGATCGCGAACCAGTCCCAACCCGCGAGATCGGTTCGCGCCGGTCCACTGAAGAATTCGTGGTCCATCCAAGCGAGGCCTGAAAGAGCGGCGTGCGTGCCACCCTTGTACAGATCACCGCGCGCCTCGATGCGGGTAAACGAGAAGTATTGCGAAGTTTCAGCCGGCTCGGGCCCCTTACGGCTTACACCATCCTTTCCATTCACGACCGCAGGTTTTTCAGGCGTGAGTGCAAGCGTTAACTTGAACTGATCGCACATGGCCTGAAGCTGCTGCCGGCCACTGCTTAGATCGGTCCAGAGTACCTGCCAGTTACCGTTCCACTCGCGACGTTGCTCAAGGCTCACGCCGGCGAGTCCCGGTCCGGCACGATTCAGCCGCGCCACGTGGAAAAAATGGCCTCCATCGATGTCACTAAGCGCCAAGTGCGCGAGGTAGATCTGATCCGGCCGCCAGGTGGGATCCTCGGATTGCGCCGCCTGCGGCGTAAGATGAATCCCCTCGCGGAAGAACGTCAGTTCGAATCCGTATCGATGGCCTTCGGCGGTTTTCAAATTGCCGGTGTAATACCACCATTCGGTCTGATAATTCGGATGATTGAAGTAATCGCGCGGAAATTCGTAGCGATAACCGGGCAGGGCGATTTGCCAGGTCTGCCCGCTTGCAAACAGCGCAAGTGCCAGCAATAGGACTGTAGTCCTACTCCTCATGAATGACCTCGATGGGTTCCATCCTGATCGCCATACGCGCGGGATACAAACCGGCCAGAATTGTCGCGCCATAAATCCCAGTAAGAGCGGTGATGACTAGCGCCACGGGCCAATGGAACTGAATCGTCCAACCGAAGGATTGTTTGTTGATGACGAAGATAAGAATCAGGGAAAGCGCGATGCCCAGTACGACGCCGATTCCCGTCGCAATGAGACCAAGTAGAGCGGCCTCGGAGAGAATGATGGCTCGGATCTGCTGTTTGGCCCCTCCAAGGAAACGAAGCAGAGCGAAGTCCCGCCGGAGGTCAATCACCATCGCGAGGAGCGCGCCGGCTATGCCGAGTACAGCCACGGCTACGGCGACCGCCTCCAGCGCATAGGTAATGCGGAAGGTACGGTCAAAGATTTGAATGGCCGCCTGTCGCAGCGCTCGATTGGGAAATATAAGAACCGCGCGGCCGGTGATGATTTGGTCGATCTGTTTCCGCAAGGTATCCGATGCCGCACCGCGCTTGAGATACACGGCCAAGCTTGATTCGGCTTGATCCGGCAGGTATTTCAATAGCGTGTGGCGGTCTACAACCACGTACCCATTCTCAGCAGAGTAGTCGTAGTAAATGCCGAGCACTGTAAAATTTTGGGTCTCGCCCGCCATTGGAATGTGCAGCGTATCTCCGACATGAACGCGGTGCTTGTACGCGAACGGTTCACTTACTACGGCGTAATTCCCCGTTTGAAGCTTCGAAAAGATCTCGGATCGATTCTCGCCAGGGAGGAAAAGACGCGCGTTGACATTCTCCGCGCTGCTAGTTTCCGCACCGGCAAGCGTCGCGGGGGCACCTTGATAGGAAAATGGATAGACCCGAGAGCGCTCAACGGCAGCAACACCGGGCAGGCGCTCAATCTGATCCGCGATATCCGGATTCATGACCGGGTGTTGATCCGGGCCGGTCCATCCAGCGGGCCGGAGATAGAAATCGGCCTCGAGTTGATCATTCATCCAGACCTGCACGGTTTCGCGGAAGCTACCCACCATGATTGCGATACTGGCGGTCATAGCGACAGCGGTGGCGAGGGCCGCCGTGAGTATAGAGGTGCGACCGAGCGAGGCTTGCAGGGACCGCATGGCGAGCAGCGGCGCCGCTCCTGGCAATTTTCGCAGCAGGCCGGTGCCGGTTGCAGAGAAACGGATTACGGTAGCCGGAATTGCGGCGGCGGTTCCGGCGACCAGAAGCAATACCGATAAGTATGCGAAGATCGGCGCGCCATGAAGGGGCGGTAGTTCTGCAAGCAAAGCGCCGACACAGAGCAGAACGATGGCGTAGAGGCCGAGGCGGTTAGATCGCCAGGTAAACGTGTACTCTTCACACCCTCGGGCCATAGCTTCGACCGGCGCAATTCTTGCAGCCTCCAGCGCTGGGCCGAGTGCGGCGATTAACGACACAGCAATCCCGAGTCCGACTCCGGCCGCTGCGGCGGACCAGGTAAGGTGAACCGGAGCAGGTTGACTGCTGATATAGAGTGCATGCACGGTGTTACCAATCAGCTTTACGGCAGTAACCGCCATTAGCCGCCCGATGACGAGCCCCAGCCCGCTTCCGATCAGCGCAAAGAACAAGGTTTCGCAGAGGAAACCGCCGGCGACTAACATTCGCGTTCCGCCGAGGGCGCGCACGACGCCGATTTCATTCCGCCGGCGTATGACGGATATCGAAATCGTGTTGTAAATGAGGAATGCTCCGACGATGAGAGCGACGTAGCTCAGCACACGCAAGTTCAGGCGGAAAGCTGCCAGCATCTTTCGGTTCTCGGCGGTTCGCTCGCCTTCAGGCTCGATGAGCACTGATGCAGGAACTTGCCGGCGCAGCAATTGCTGCCAAAACTGAATCGAGCCGCCCGCGGGAACGGTTACATCGATGCTGTCCAATTTGCCGATCTTTTCTGTTACACGCTGTGCCAGTCCGATATCGGCTACGATTACATTCTGTTCATTGATTTCATTCTTTCGAGGTTGCAAGATGCCAGCGACAGTGAATCGGCGCATCTGATCATTGATCAACAGCGAGACGCGCTGCCCTGCGTGTAATTTCAGGCTTGCTCCGACCCAGACCGCATCGCCATCCTTCAGCAGATCTGGACCGGATCCCTGGTCCAAGTTTGAAATAGCGTCTGAATTATGCCCAATCAGGTCTAAACCGATAAAAGGAACCGCCTCCCCTTTTCCGTTGATTGCCGCAAAATCTTCAATGCGAGGGGTAAAATCGAACGCATAGGGAAGCGAAACCAATCTGCCTAGAATCTTTTCGTCCAGACCCCCGGTCGCCGTGATCAGGAGATCGCCTTTTCCCGTTAGCGATTGGAGCGAGGAATGGAAACTGCCGGCTGCGGCTTGACCAGCCAAGTCGATTGCCACGACCACTCCTACACCCAACCCGATGGCGAGAATCGTTAGCCCAGTGCGAAGGCGTTCTCTTGTAAGGGGCGCAATAATGAGCCGGAAAAATAGGATCAAGCGGGCCGCCATGAAAGTTCCATTAGCGAAAAACTGTGGCCGTTTCCAGCCGTCCGTCGCGCATCGCGATCACGCGATCGGCTGCGGCGGTGCTTTCCGCGCCATGCGTTGCCATCACCACCGCGACGCGCAGCTCATGGGCTGTGCGGTGTAAGAGCTGAAGGATGATATCTCCTGTGACGGTGTCTAGGTTTCCCGTGGGTTCGTCCGCCAGCAGCAGGCGCGGATTATGCACCAGAGCGCGCGCAATAGCGGTCCTCTGTTGCTGGCCTCCGGAGATCTGATGCGGGTAGCGATCCGCCACGTCCGGGAGCTCGACCCAGTCCAGACGTTCGAGGGCGGCGCGTCTGGTGTTCTTTTCGCCGGCGAGCATGAGGGGAAGCTCGACATTTTCGGCAATTGTTAATGTGTGCAGCAATTGAAATGACTGGAAAATGAATCCGATCTTCTGCCGTCGCAGGCGGGTCAGTGCGGCATCGTTCAGCCGGGACGTAATCTGACCGTCTATCACAACTTCGCCGGAGGTTGGAAAATCCATTGCGCCGCATACATTCAGTAGGGTCGATTTTCCGCAGCCGCTTCGGCCGACGACCGCCGCAAACTCGCCTGGATCGATTTCGAATGAGACATTCTGCAATGCAACCACTGGCGCACTCTGGGTCTTGTATGCCTTTGAGACGTTCTGGACCTCGAGCAACGCCATATATTCCAGGATCGTATGGAGGCTTTGAAAACGCGGGTATTGCCGATATTCAGGTGGGCGCAGTGGTTACACTCGAAATTGCGTGGCTAAGATACTCGTCACCGGCGGCGCCGGATACATCGGTTCGATTACGCGACATTTCCTTGAAAAGCACGGTCACTCCGTGATTGTGGTCGACAATTTGTCGCGAGGCCACAGGGAGGCGGTACCCGAACCCATCCTTCGGGTTCTCGACACACGGGATACGGACAAGGTGGAAGTCCTGTTGCGAGACGAGCATGTTGAGGCAGTCATTCATTTCGCCGCGTACATCGCGGTCGGAGAGTCGACCCAGGTTCCCGAGATGTATTTCACCAACAATGTGAGTGGTTCTCTGTCGCTGTTTGAGGCCATGTTGCGGGCCGATGTGAAGCGGCTGGTGTTTTCGTCCACCGCAGCGGCTTATGGGATACCCGCGACCGTTCCCATCACAGAGGATGAGCCTTATGCCCCGATAAACCCCTACGGCGAATCCAAAGTAATGGTCGAAAAGATTCTCGAATGGTTGGACCGTTACCGTGAGTTCCGGAGTGTCCGCCTGCGGTATTTCAACGCGTGCGGCGCGGAACCGGAAGCGGATTTAGGAGAGGAACACGATCCAGAGACGCACTTGATTCCGCTGATCCTTCGCGCCGTTCAGACGGGGAAGCCAGTGACGGTGTTCGGCGATGATTATGCGACGCCGGATGGGACCTGTATTCGCGACTATATCCACGTGAGCGACCTCGCGGAAGCGCACATCTACGCTGTAGAGCATCTGCTCAAGGGCGGCAAATCCAACGTCTTTAATGCCGGCACCGGCGTTGGCTATTCCGTGGAGGAAGTGATCGCGGCGGTCGAGCACCTTACCGGGAAGCAGGTGCCGCGAGTTACCGGGCCCCGGCGGGAGGGCGACCCGCCCAGTCTGGTAGCGGATTCGCGGCGATTACAGGAGACACTCGGCTGGCGGCCGACACGAAGCAGCATCGAGCGTATCGTGTCGGATGCTTGGGAATTCGCGCGAAGGCATTCTGAACCGCGAAGCCAATCTTAAAGCTCGCGGGCTTGCGGATCTAGCGCGTAAGTAAGTGCGCGCTCCCAAGTAGTGAAGCGATACACGCGCACTCCCGGAATCCAGAGGATCCAGGTGGGTCCGATTTTGTAGATCTTCGGCTTGGTCACGGTTTACTTCAACCCAGTGGAAAGCCGGATATTTTCCTCTCTCGCCGAAGTCAATCAAACTAATAAGCCGCACAATTTCGGTCCGGCGAACCCGGGGAAGATGGTCTTAACCTCGCGATTCCCCATTTGTTTGACGGCTAGCTCGGAGAGAACGGTGCGAAAATCGGTCGTGACATTCAGATCGCGACCCTCATAGAGTTGCTCCGGATAGAGACCCGGCCACTGGCCGAGGACCCGTCCGCCGCGCACGCTACCGCCGAGCACGAACATGACATTCGCGTGACCGTGATCCGTACCTCGATTGCCGTTCTCTCTCGCTGTGCGGCCGAACTCGGACATAGTAACGATCGTAATATCGGCCATGCGGTCGCCCATATCCTGGCAAAACGCGACGAGCGAGTCGCCGAATTCGCGCAACAGATTTGCGAGTCGCCCCGTATGCGGCTGAGGCCCGACCTCGTTGGCGTGCGTATCCCAACCGCCGACATCCGTAAATGCCACCTCCAGGCCAACGTCAGCCTTAATAAGCCGGGCGGTCTGCTGCAAGCTCTGGCCTAGCCGTCCGTTTGGATATTGAGAGTCATGGGCGGGAGTGTAGGGCGTCTTCTGAATGGATTGCACGATTTTGACGGCTTGGAACGCCTCGCGCGCTGTGCCGTTCAGCACTGCGTCAGTGGACGTAGCGTACATGCTCTCGAACGCCGATGACGCCTCACCGTCTTTGATTTGAAAATCTCCGATGCTCCCGATCGCCAAAGCCTCATTCTTCCCTCTTAAGGCGCGAGGCAAATTGGGGCTGAGACTCACGGCACGAAGTGGCGACGCGTGTTCCTCGATCGGGATGGCCCTATTCAACCAACCATCGCAGGTGGCTTTGAATCCCGGCGTCCCCGACTCCATATAGTCCTGTGCGTCGAAATGCGATCGAGTGGGATCCGGTGATCCAACCGCTTCCACGATGGCCAACTGATTCTTGTCCCAGAGCGGCTTCAACCTGCGCAAGGCGGGATGCAGGCCAAAATGACCATCGAGATCAATTGCCGAGGCTTCCGTTCCGTTCGGGCGGGAAATCGCCAGGCTCGGACGCAAGGCGTAGTAGGCGGGCTCGCCGTGAGGAATGACTACGTTCAATCCGTCGACCGCACCACGCTGAAAGATCGCAATCAGGATTCTCTTTCGTTCGCTCGGCACTGACTGCTGCGCGTAGAGCGCACGAGAGAGCCATGTTGGGACGGATCCTATTCCAACCATAGCGAGCGCTGAACTCTTCAGAAATATTCTTCGGGACGGCATAACGTACACTCCTGCTGGATGAAAATTAGCGGCGCTGAAACTCGGGAGAACCCAGCGTCAACCCGGCGATGAGACTGGGAACAGCATTTGGAGGATTTTGGGCAACCTGGCTCCGCGGGTCCATGCTTGCCAGCGCTTTCTCAATGGCCGCTTGCGTCTGTGCAGTGGGATCCTGCTGCAGCAACGAGTGGGCCAAGTTCATAGGATCGGGCTGCGGAAGGGCTTGCCAATTCGCTATGTCCACTTGCACACCGGGGATGCGGTTATGAGCCAGCGCTACGGCATAGTTCATTCGCTCGAGCAGGCCTGCGGAGCTTACCCAGTCAGCGTTCTGAAGTGAATAGCCGGTCGGCTCTATTTTCCGGTACAGAGGCTCGCCGAGTTTTTGCAGCTCATCGCTCAGCAGAGAGGCGGACGTGACGTTCGCATTCGCCGCTCGAACCGCACTCACCACCATTTCGAAAGGCGTTTTGATCTTTGCCCGGTAGGCGCCTTCGGACCAGAACTCACCCGACGAGAACATGGTCTGCATCACAGCACCGAGATCGCCGCCGGTCTTGAGAAAGGTTTGGGTCATGCGATTCACGAGTGAGGGCGGAGGATCGTCCGCAACGAAGCATTGCGCAAGCTTGAGCGAGATGAAGTGAGCCGTTGAAGGGTGATGCGCGAGGATGTTGAGCACCTCGATGCCATCGCCCATGCCGCCGCCGGGCGGGATCACGTGGCCCAGCACGATCTTCTTGCCTTTATCGTGCATTTTGTCGTTGTATTGGAAGGCGCCGCCCTGGCGTGGAGCTGTGATGGTCCAGCCGGTGAAGCAGCGAGCCACTTCGATCACGTCCTTCTGGGTGTATCCGCCATTCACTCCGAGCGTGTGGAGCTCCAGCAGTTCGCGTCCGTAGTTCTCATTCAGGCCGCGCCGGTTCTTCTGATTCGGATGACGCGCAGCGAAGCCGGGACCGGCGGACTGCCAGTTATCGAGATAGAAAAGCATAGTCGGGCTCTCGGCTGTAGCCAGCAGCAGGTCATAGAACTTGCCGAGCACGTGCCGCCGAATTGCGTCGCGTTCGTATGCCGGTAGAGTGAATCGATCAACGCCTTTGCCAAAGAATACATTGAAATGGTTGAACCAAAAATCATCCAGCAACTCGAGAAGCTGATGGTTGCTGTAGATCGCCCGAATGAGCTTTACTTCGCTGAGATCACCCGCGATCACGCTTAGCGGCCTGACCGAGACAGTCTGGCTGACGCTCATTTGCACCGAGGCAAGTGGCGCCAGACGCTCCTGGAGAGTAGGATTTTCCGTAAGCTGATCGGGATGCAACTGCAGATCGAGCCAGGTCTTCAGGCCCAGTGCACGGACGTGCTCAAGGTCGCCAGGGCGAGGTCCGAAGGTCAGGCGATCGAAAGCATGTTGAAATTGCTTGTCAGGCGGGAGACGGCGGCTGAACGCCACGTAGTGCGGCGGATTTGCTGAAGGTTTTATTTTTTGGATTGCCAGTTTTCCACTGAGGGCAAATGAGGAGCTTATGAGAAGCAGGAGACCAGCCGAGCATAGGGCGTTGTGGAACTGATTTGCTCCCTGACTCACATTTCCTCGGGTGACACCTCTTAGAACGAGGGCCAGGCGTTCCTTGTTGACAGACGAACGCTTCTAAGTTCCTGATCGGCAGCGCGAACGAGCTGGAGAATCTTTGGATTGGAGCGGGAGACGGGATTCGAACCCGCGACATCAACCTTGGCAAGGTTGCACTCTACCAGCTGAGTTACTCCCGCTTGGAGGGTCTAACCGACATTCTCCGATGAGTTTGTCAGCGAAGTCAATTCATCTGATTGCAACCCTGGAGGTTAGTGTTTTTCCAGGGGATCTCCGAGGCCCTTTCAGGGGCCCAAAGCAGCCTATGTAGGATCAGACAAGTAGCTTGGAATCATTCATTTAGAAACTTCCCAGATTTTTCTTTCAAAAGTGTGACCCTGTGATAGACTGAGTTTTCCGGAACGGGAACGGTTTCCTCATTTCATAGCCATTAGCTGCCCCGGACGGGGCGAGCATTGGCTCCCCAGGCAAAACTTAGAGCGCGCTTTTCCACAGTTGTGGAAAAGCTGTGGAAACCCTTTGCTGTTTTTGGTTGCGGGGAGGTTTGGCCCCTTGAGTGATCCATGGGAAGAGATCAAAGCCTGGCTGGCCGTCAAGCTCAGTAAGGCAGCATATGAGAACTGGTTTTCTCAGACTGCACTCGGATCCTTGCGCAATGGTGAATTGACGGTTCGGGTTCCGAACGAAAGCACAGAATCCTGGATCCGGCAAGAATACACCTCTTACATTCGGAGCGCGATTGAAGCTCTGAATCTGCCGATCAGAAGGATTCACTACGAAATCGAAGCACTGTCGGCCGCTGCTGCCGCGGGCGCTGAACGCTCGTCAGTTTCAATTCGAGTGAACGGTCATAGCCACTCAGAACCGGTGTTTGAGAACACGGCCTCATGGCTGAATCCAAGGCTTACTTTTGATACCTATGTGGTAGGCGCTTCCAATCAGCTCGCCCACGCCGCAGCGCAAGCCGTAGCGAAGATGCCCTCGAAGAGCTACAACCCCTTGTTTATTTATGGCGGAGTCGGAATCGGCAAGACGCATCTGATGCATGCGATCGGGCGAAGTCTGCTTGAAAACTTCAGCGGTCTGAACGTGATTTACACCTCCAGCGAGCGGTTCATGAACGAGATGATCACGTCCATCAAGGTCGACCGCATGTCGCAGTTCCATCGCCATTACCGCTCGGCGGATGTGCTTTTGATTGACGATATCCACATCATTGCCGGCAAGGAGCGCACGCAAGAAGAATTCTTCCATACTTTCAACGAGCTTTACGACCATCAAAAGCAGATCGTAATCTCCAGTGATTCGGCTCCCGGGCAGTTGGCGGGGTTGGTGGAGCGGCTCCGGTCACGCTTCGAGTGGGGTTTGATCGTTGATGTCCAGCCGCCCGATCTCGAGACGAAAATGGCGATTCTGGACAAGAAAGCCGAGACCGAAGGGATCAAGCTGCCGCAAGACGTTCGAATCTTCATCGCCACGAAAACAAAATCGAACGTTCGTGAGCTGGAAGGAGCGCTCACGCGGCTTATGGCTGTTTCCTCATTAACCGGCCAGCCCATTTCGCTGGCCATGGTGCACCAAACGCTTAAACATCTGAGCAACAGCCCAGAACGCAAGGTTTCGGTGGAATCGATCCTGAAGACCGTAGGAGAACGTTTTTCGCTAACGCCCGCTCAGTTGAAGATGAAGAGCAATACGAGGCAGATTGCGTACCCACGTCAGGTGGCGATGTATCTCGTTAAGGAACTCACGCAAGCTTCGCTTCCGGAGATTGGGCGCTACTTCGGCGGGAAACATCACACGACGGTGCTTCACTCGGTGCAGAAAATCGAGGACCTGCGCCAACATGACGATGATTTGAACAGTCTTATTCAGTCGCTAATAGATTCACTTCGGTAGGGATATGACGGTTTTCCACAAAGAATGGCCCATGGACGTTGTGGACGGGTGTTCAAGGAACCGATCGGGGACCAGATTCGCAGACTGGACAGAGAAGAAATTCACAGGTACCGATGCGAAGAAGCTCTCGATTTTGCTATAATTTAGAAGGAATTAAACATTTCCACAGCCCCTACTAATACGGTTCTCTTTTCTAGTAATTATTCATAAGAACCACAGGAATAATAGAGCACGCAACAGAGCGAGGAACCCTCAACATACCCCTATGGAATTCTCGGTTAGCAAGTCGGATTTAGTACGGGAACTGGGACTCACACAGGGTGTGGTGGAGAAGAAAACCACCATCCCGATCCTCTCGAACATTCTTGTCGAGACCGATCATGACCAAGTCTGGCTCACGGCAACGGATCTGGAATTGGGCATTCGTTGTGCTTGCCCGGCTCGTATCAAGAAGGAGGGAGCAGGCACTATTCCAGCACGCCGGCTGCTGGATTATGTCCGCCTACTGCCGGATGCGGATGTGCAGGTAAAATTGGCCGAAAATCAGTGGGCCAGTTTTGTTTGCGGCCGGTCGAGAACCCGGATCGCCGGCATGTCTCGGGAGAGCTTCCCCGAGCTTCCGCAAATGCCTGAGCCGCTCGCGGAGATTCCGCTCGGCATTCTTTCGCAGATGATCGCGAGCACCATTTTTGCGATCTCGACGGAGGAATCCCGCTTTACATTGAACGGCGCGCTTCTGATTTTGAAGGAGAGCGGACTCGTTATGGTTGCCACTGACGGTCACCGACTGGCGATGGTTGAAAAGCACATCAGCTTGCCCGGCCTGTCAGGATCTTACCGGGCGCTGCTTCCAAAGAAGGCCATGAGTGAGATCCAAAAGCTGGCTAGCGACGATCCCGACAAAGTGATTGAGTTTTCCGGCAACGAGAACCATCTGTTCTTCCGAATTGAGAAGCGGCTATTGCTAAGCCGCAAGCTTACCGGTAACTTCCCGGATTATGAGCGCGTACTGCCGAAGGAACACCCGCACACGCTACTAGTTCAGCGAGACGAATTGAAGGCCTCTATCGAGCGGGTCGCGCAGTTTGCAGATGAGCGCTCCCGGGCCATTCGCCTGCAGACATTGAAAGACGAATTGAAAGTGCATTCCTCGGTATCCGAAACAGGTGAAAGTGAGGAAACCATTCCTGTTGAGTACAGCGGTTCCGACATCGAGATTGGATTTAACGCTCAATACCTACTCGATTTTCTTCGCTCTCTCGATCAGGGCGAAGTGGAGTTTCATTTCAAGGACTCCAACAGCGCCGGCGAGTTGCGTCCACATGCCGCCGGGGCCGACACAGTCTATCGCTATGTCGTGATGCCGATGCGCATTTGAGTGCGCGTCAAGGAGAAGAAGCATGAACCGTGGATCGCGAGTTTACGGCTCAGGCCGTAACAGGGCGATTTGCGGTCAGTTCAAGAAATATGGCTACAGTGGCTCAAAACGAAAATTACGATTCCAGTAGTATTAAAGTCCTCGAGGGGCTTGAGGCAGTGCGTCTTCGCCCCGCGATGTACATCGGCTCCACCGGAGAGATGGGTCTTCACCACCTGGTGTACGAAGTAGTCGACAACTCTGTCGATGAGGCGCTCGCCGGATACTGTACTGAAATCACCGCCACAATTCACATCGACAACTCAATCACGATCGTCGACAACGGCCGCGGCATTCCGGTGGATATTCATCCTGATGAAGGAGTATCAGCAGCGCAGGTTGTCCTGACGAAGCTGCACGCCGGCGGAAAATTCGATTCCAATACGTACAAGGTTTCCGGGGGCCTCCACGGGGTCGGAGTTAGCTGCGTAAACGCACTAGCAGAAACCCTGCACGTAGAGATCTGGCGCGACAAAGCGACTTGGGAGCAGGACTACGAGCGCGGGATTCCAAAAGCCCCGCTGGCGAAGACCGGCAAATCTAACAAGACCGGTACGAAGATTACATTCCGACCCGATCCGACGATTATGGACGCCATGGAGTTCAATTTCGATACTCTGGCAGGGCGTTTGCGCCAGTTGGCGTTTCTAAATAAAGGTCTGAAGATCACGCTGGCCGATGAGCGCGGCGAAGATATTCGATCGGAAGAATTCTATTACAGCGGCGGGATCGCAGAGTTCATCAAGCATCTTAACCGCGGAAAATCCTCGTTGCACGACAAGCCGATTCACTTCGAGGGAGAACGAGAGCTGCCAAACGGCGGTCGTCTGACGATTGAAGTCGCGCTGCAGTACAACGATTCTTATTCGGAGAACGTATTCAGTTTCGCTAACAACATCAATACAGTGGATGGCGGATCGCATCTCAGCGGTTTTCGCAGCGCGTTGACGCGCACGATCAATAGCGCGGCGCAGTCATCGGGTCTGATTAAAGATCCGAAAGAGAATCTCACGGGAGACGACGTTCGCGAGGGCTTGACTGCTGTTATCAGCGTGAAGCTGCCGCAGCCTCAATTCGAAGGACAGACGAAGGGAAAGTTAAATTCCGATATCCAGGGTTATGTTGTCCAACTGGTCAACGAGAAGCTGGGAGAGTTTTTCGACAAAAACCCGACTGTCACGAAGAAAATCATCAGCAAAGCGATTGATGCGGCGCGGGCGCGCGAGGCAGCCCGGAAGGCACGCGATCTAACGCGCAGAAAGGGCGCTCTCGATTCCGGTGGCTTGCCAGGTAAGCTGGCGGATTGCCAGGAGCGCGATCCGGAGCGCTGCGAACTGTTCCTTGTCGAGGGTGAATCGGCGGGTGGAACCGCGAAATCGGGCCGGGACCGCCGGTACCAGGCAATTCTGCCGTTAAAGGGCAAGATCTTGAACGTCGAAAAAGCCCGCTACGACAAAATGCTCTCGCACGAAGAAATTCGAGCGATGATCACCGCGATTGGGACGGGCATTGGCAAGGGTGATGACTTCGAACTGGCCAAGCTTCGGTACGGCAAGATTATCATCATGACCGACGCCGATGTGGACGGATCACATATCCGGACGCTGCTCCTGACTTTTTTCTTCCGGCACATGCAGGAGTTGATCACGCGGGGGCGGGTATTCGTCGCGCAGCCGCCGTTGTACCGGATTAAGAAAGGCAAGAGCGAAAAGTACATCAAAGACGACAAAGAATTTACGCGCGAAATTCTACGTCGCGCAACCGAAAACCTTTCCGTCGAAGTTGGCGGCGAGAAAAATCCGGAGCGCGTCAAAATTGAAGGCGCCGAGCTGAGAGCGTTCCTCATGTCGCTGGACGAGTTGGCACAGATCACCCGACGCCTCGAGCGCCGGACCCGAGATTCTCGTGTGGTGGACGTTCTGGCCGATGTGAGCATGCCAATCGATGCAAAAACGGACCTGCAGAACCAGGAGAACGTGAACGCTCTCGCCCAGCGGCTGAGGGATGCGAAGCTGGAGGTCATGGTGGAACGCGAGGAAGAGCACTCCTCGTGGATGATCGGCTATCGCGACCCGACGAATGCCATCCGTTACATAAACACAGAATTCTTATCGCTGCCAGAGTTCAGGCGGACCCGTGCTCTGATCAAGCAAGTGGCACGGTTAAATACACCTCCGTTTACGGTCATCAAAGACAGTTCCCGCGAGGTGCTGCAAAACTGGCGCGATCTCCTCAGTACAGTGAAAAACGAAGGCACGCGCGAGGTGAATGTACAGCGGTATAAGGGCCTTGGTGAGATGAACGCCGAGCAACTCTGGTCGACAACCATGAATGTCGAGACACGGACGTTGCTGCAGGTGGATTTGAAGGACTTCGTCGAAACCGAGCCAATCTTTTCGACGTTGATGGGCGAGGACGTAGAGAGCCGGCGCAAATTCATCGAAGAGAATGCGCTGGACGTTCGCAACCTGGACGTTTAACCGGCCCGATGGCAATGCCCGTGGTCCGCATAAGCCGAAAAGGCGCGGACCGCGCGCAATCGGGCCATCCCTGGATCTTCTCGAGCGACGTCATTGATAGCGGCACCGCTCAAGCCGGGGACGCGGTCCGAGTCGTTGACTATCGGGGTAAGAACATCGGAGCCGGGCATTACAGCTCCACCTCCCAAATTGCGGTGAGATTGCTCAGTCATGCGATCGAAACGATTGACGAGAGATTCCTGACGAGGCGAATCGAATCGGCTCTCGAATACCGCCGGCGAGTCGTTTCGAATTCGAATGCCTATCGCGTGATTCATGCCGAGGGCGATTTGCTTCCCGGCCTGATCGTCGATAAATACTCGGACTGGCTTGTTGTGCAACTGCTGAACCAGGGTATGGACCGGATGGCAGATTGCGTGTCTGCCGTTCTGGCTCGTCTGCTAGACCCGTGCGGAATCGTCGCTCGCAATGATGTCACGGTTCGCGCAAAAGAAGCGCTTCCTCAAGATGTGCGCCTGCTCGCAGGAGACGTGCCGGAGCGAGTTCCCATTCGCCTGAATAGCTATACGATGCACGCAAATCTCTTGACCGGGCAGAAGACAGGCGTGTTTCTGGATCAGCGTGAAAACTACTTAGCTGCCCAACGATATGCGCGTGGGGTCGCGCTGGATTGTTTCACGGCCACCGGCGGTTTTGGCTTGCATTTGGCGTGCCGCTGCGAATCGGTTGAAGCGGTGGACAGTTCGGCTGCGATTCTCGCTGAGGCCGAGGCGAACGCCGCGGCCAACGCGATCGGCAACATTCATTTCAAGAAAGCCGACGTACTCGATTATCTTGCCGGACTCGTCTCCGCGCGGCGGACATTCGACACCATTGTCTTGGATCCACCCGCGTTCACGAAATCGCGATCGGCAGTAGAAGGCGCGGCTCGCGGGTATAAAGAGATCAATTTGCGAGCGCTTCGGCTCCTAAATTCTGGCGGCGTACTTGTCACGTGCTCTTGCTCGCACCACATGAGCGAGGCGCATTTCCTGGAGTTGATTGCTGCCGCCGCCCTCGATTGCGGAAAGCAGTTACGGGTTCTGGAACGGAGAACGCAATCGCAGGATCACCCTATCCTGCTCACGGTTCCCGAAACGCACTATCTCAAATGCCTGATTGTTGAGGTAGTCTGAATCGAGTTCAGAGAACAACTCGCAAATCACCCTCGCGCCGAGTGATCCTTTGGTGATCGAGGTATTCGAGAAGCGGAATCGCGTATTTACGCGAGACGTGTGTCCATTCTTTGAATTCCGGTACTGAGAACCGGCGACCCTTATGAGCGGCGAGGGATTGTTGAATGTGAGCGATCACGTCCGCGTGAAAGACGAGATCGCCCGGGAGGCGAATCAATCGCTTGTTCTTGATCAGGGTCTCGAGAAGCTCGCGGGCCTTACCGGATTTTGTCAAACCAGCGGAATTCAGTGCCTCCGCGATCGAGGGCGGCTGGAATCCCGCTTTGCGATACAGTTGTTCGATCTTGGAGAGCACCGTCATATCTTGCTCGCTGAAGCTCGGCTCGTGCGTAGCGAGCGCGATGGTGTCGCCCTGCAACCGAATCGCGGGGAAATCCGCGAACAACTCAGCGGCGACACCAGGATCTAATCCCGAACGCGCAGCGGCGATCGGTGCTCCTGGAGCAGAGGGGTACTTAGCGTGAAACGCCCTCAACCAATCCAGCAGCTTTTCGCGACGCAGCTCTTTCCACTCCTTTGTGACCACCCGTTGCGGTCCAGGCAGAAGCAGCAGCGCGGGATTGGCCATGATGATACGCTTCACTTCATCGGAGGCCAGTCCTGTCATCCTGGCCAATTCTGTGATTTTGCGCCCGGCTTTGCTTTCAGCGACCAGAATTTCGACTCGGCTTGCGACGTCTGCGTCACGCAAGGCACCTGAGCGCTGCGCGATTTTGGTCCGGCTTAAGCGCTTGGGCGGGAACGCATCGACAATCGATCCGCCGGCGACCGTTCGCGCTGATGAAGCATGCCGCAGGACGAAACGGTCTCCGGGGAGCGCTACCGTGGGTTGCGAGAGCCATAATCGGGCCAGCGTGCGGGCTCCCGGCATGAGCTCGACGATCTTCAACGAGGCGGGAACCTCCGCTGTTCCCAGATATAAAAGGAAACGGTCTCGCCGGTTCGGAACGTTTGTGCCTTGCAGCCACTCCACTTCTGTGTCGAGGAGCAGGCTGGATTCCAGCACGCCGGGCGCACCCAGGACAAAGCCACGTCGAAGTTCGGAGTGCTCAATTCCGGTGATGTTAACTGCCGTGCGCTGTCCCGCTTCTGCTCTGTCTACGGATTGTCCATGTACTTGCAGTCCGCGGATGCGGGCCTGCCGCGCGAGCGGCTGAATTTCAACCGTTTGTCCGGTTTGCAGTGATCCGCCCCAAAGCGTCCCGGTCACAACAGTGCCAAAGCCTTTCATTGCAAAACTTCGGTCGATGGGGAGGCGGACGACTCCATTCCTTTGGATGGCTGTCCTGGCTCTTGCGAGACTGGACAGCCGGTCTCTCAGTTCCGGCAAGCCGTATCCTGTCAAGGCGCTCACGCGCACAACCGGCGCATCTTGCAGGAATGAACCGGAGCACAATTTCCTTGCTGCCTCTTCCGCGAGAGCGATCTGGTCTTTCGTCGCCAGATCGCACTTGGTCAGCACAATCACTCCGTGCCGGACGTTTAAGAGACGGCAGATATCGAAGTGCTCCCGCGTTTGCGGCTTGACAGATTCGTCGGAAGCTATCACCAGCATGACGGCTTCGATGCCCGTAGCCCCGGCCAGCATGTTCTTGATAAACCGTTCATGTCCGGGAACATCGATGAAAGCGATGCGTTCGCCCGTTGGCAGTGCAAGATGAGCGAAGCCGAGGTCAATGGAAATGCCGCGCTGCTTCTCCTCAGCCAGCCTGTCCGTATCGATGCCGGTTAGGGCACGGACAAGCGATGTTTTCCCGTGATCGATGTGACCGGCTGTGCCTATTACGACCCTGGCAGGAGCGGGAAAATCGCGATCTGACATGCTTAAATCTGCTTCCATCTTCCACCCGCAAGGCGGAGAAGGCAGCGGAAAAAACGAAGACATGAGCGCAAATCGTGTAGAGGAATTGCAGCACCGGCACGCGGCCGCGGAACAGGGCGGAGGGCGCGAGAGAACGGACCGCCAGCACCGCGAGGGCAAGCTTTCCGCCCGTGAGCGAATGGAGTTGCTGCTGGACGAAGGGACGTTTGAAGAGCTCGATAAGCTGGTTCGCCATCGCTGCCATAATTTCGGAATGCAAAAAAGTGTGATCGATGGCGATGGCTTTGTTACCGGTTATGGACTGATTCATGGGCGCGAAGTATTTGTGTTCGCCCAGGATTTTACGGTGTTCGGCGGCTCGCTTTCCGAAGCAAACGCGCAGAAAATCGTGAAGCTGATGGACCTAGCGCTCAAGACAGGCGCCCCGATTTTGGGTCTTAATGACTCGGGAGGCGCTCGCATCCAGGAAGGCGTGGTTTCGCTGGCCGGATATGCCGACATCTTCCTGCGCAATACCCTTGCGAGCGGCGTGGTTCCTCAGATCTCCGCCATCATGGGCCCGTGTGCCGGTGGTGCCGTATATTCCCCGGCGCTTACCGACTTTGTTTTCATGGTGGACCAAACGAGTCACATGTTCGTGACCGGTCCGGACGTGATCAAGACCGTTACTCACGAAGACGTTTCGAAGGAAGAGCTCGGCGGAGCCATGACACACAACTCGACCAGCGGTGTCGCGCATTTCCTGGCCGCCGATGACCCGAGCTGTCTTCGGAGCATTCGCGAACTCATGACCTTTCTGCCGCAGAACAACCTGGACGGTGTATCGCGCGTTCCGACAAAAGATCCCGAGAATCGCGCCGATCCTGAGCTGGACACGCTGATTCCCGAAGAATCGAACCAACCTTATGACATTAAGGACGTAATCTCTCGAGTGGTTGACGATCGTTATTTCTTCGAGATCGCGGAGCATTTTGCGCGGAACATCGTGATCGGCTTCGGGCGCTTAGGCGGTGAGACCGTGGGAATCGTGGCAAATCAGCCGGCTCATCTGGCAGGATGCCTTGACATTAACTCCTCGACCAAGGGCGCGCGTTTTGTGAGATTCTGTGATGCGTTCCAGATTCCGATCCTGACCTTCGAGGATGTACCTGGATTCTTGCCGGGGACAGCACAGGAATTCGGCGGCATCATCCGGCACGGCGCGAAACTGCTCTATGCTTACGCAGAAGCAACGGTCCCCAAAATCACGGTGATTACGCGTAAAGCGTACGGAGGCGCGTATTGTGTCATGGGTTCGAAACACCTGCGAACGGATATCAATTTCGCTTATCCGACTGCTGAAATCGCGGTAATGGGTCCCGAGGGAGCCGTGAACGTACTGCATCGCCGAGAGTTGCAGCACGACTCCAATCCCGACGAGAGCCGCAGAAAGCGGATCGAAGAGTATCGGGATCGCTTCGCCAATCCCTTCGTGGCTGCCGAACGCGGTTACGTAGATGATGTGATTGAGCCGCGCGAAACGCGGCCAAAAGTAATCCACGCTCTGCAAATGCTGGCGAATAAGACTGACACAATGCCGCGCAAGAAACACGGCAATATCCCACTCTAGAGCTGGAACTTATTCGCCACTATCGCTGCCGACTTTCAGTACCGCGAGGAAAGCTTCCTGCGGGATTTCGACTCGACCGACCCGTTTCATGCGGCGCTTGCCCTCTTTCTGCTTCTCGAGCAGCTTGCGTTTTCGGGTTATGTCACCGCCGTAGCACTTCGCGAGCACGTTTTTTCGCATAGCGGAAATCGTTTCCCGAGCGATGATTTTGGTGCCGATCGCCGCCTGCAACGCTACCTCGAACATCTGCCGCGGAATCAGTTTTCTGAGCCGCTCGATGAGCGCTTTGCCGCGCTCATACGCGAATTCGCGGTGAACCACCATGGAAAGGGCGTCCACCGGCTCACCCGCGACCAGCACGTCCAGTTTCACCATAGGCGAAACTCGATAGCCGGATAAATGGTAGTCGAGAGAGGCGTAGCCCCGCGAAGCCGATTTCAGACGGTCATAAAAATCCAGAACAATCTCGTTCAAAGGCAGCTCATACAAGAGCAGGACTCGCCCGGTGCCGATGTACTCGAACTTCTTTTGTATCCCGCGTTTTTCTTCGAGCAGTTTAAGAATTTCGCCAATATACTCTTCCCGCGTGATCACTGTGGCATCAATGATCGGCTCTTCGGTCTTCTGGATAGAGGACGGCTCTGGAAATTTCTGTGGATTGTCCACTTCCAAGACATCGCCGCTGGTGGTAGTGATCCGGTATCGCACGCCGGGCGCGGTCGTGATGAGATCGATTTGAAACTCACGCTCCAGCCTTTCTTGAACGATCTCAAGATGTAACAGGCCGAGGAAGCCGCAGCGAAACCCAAAGCCAAGAGCGACCGAGTTCTCCGGCTCGAAGCTGAATGCGCTATCGTTCAATCTGAGTTTTTCGAGCGCGTCGCGCAGCAATCCGTGTTCGTGGGATTCGACGGGGTATAGGCCCGCGAAAACCATCGGCTTTACCTCTTGGAATCCGGGTAGCGGCTCGGCTGCGGGATTGGCCGCATCCGCGATGGTATCGCCGATCTGAGCGTCGGATACTGTCTTGATGTTTGCGAACAGAAAACCAGCTTCGCCGGCTGTCAGCTCATCGCAGGGAACGGGCTTGGGCGACTGAAACCCGAGACCTTCGACCTCAAATATCTTGCCGTTTGACCAGAGCCGAATCTGTTGACCTTTCCGGAGCGCACCATCCACGATACGGGTCAAGATAATTACGCCGCGATATGGGTCGAACCAGGAATCGAAGATAAGGGCACGCAGCGGAGCCTCAGGATCGCCTTTGGGCGGAGGGATACGCTGCACGACGGCCTCGAGGACTTCTTTGATCCCGACTCCGTTTTTCGCGCTCGCCAGAATTGCTTCCGAGGCATCTAGCCCAATGACTTGCTCGATCTGCTCGCGAATCCTCTCCGGTTCCGCTGAGGGCAAATCGATTTTGTTGATTACGGGAACAATCTCGAGATCGTGATTGAGCGCCAGATACGTATTCGCAAGCGTTTGTGCCTCGACACCTTGCGAGGCGTCCACTACGAGCAGAGCGCCTTCACAAGCCTGGAGACTGCGGGAGACTTCATAGGTGAAGTCGACGTGGCCCGGAGTATCGATCAGATTCAGCTCGTAGGTGTTCCCATCCTCAGCCTTGTAATTGAGACGCACGGCATGGGCTTTAATTGTGATCCCGCGCTCGCGTTCCAGATCCATCGTGTCAAGGACCTGCTCCACCATTTCCCGCTGCGAGAGCGCGCCAGTATATTCCAAAAGGCGGTCAGCGAGGGTGGATTTCCCGTGATCTATGTGCGCAATGATAGAGAAATTGCGGATAAAACGGGGATCCATGGTGTGCGGTAGACTGAGGGGATAAAAACGAATTATCCCACAGAGAGCGCTTGCAGCCCGTGATTCACGCGCTTCCTAAATGGCCTACAAAACGCTCCAAGGATCCTTAGATGCCAGCGACTTACGCATCGGCATCGTCGTAAGCCGGTTCAACGAATTCATCACCGAACAACTCGCGAAAGGCGCCTTGGAAATTCTGGAGAAACACGGCTGCCCACGGGAAAACATCCGTTTTGTGAAGGTGCCCGGCGCGTGGGAATTGCCGATAGCCGCGCGAAGTTTGGCTCCGCATTGCGATGCAATCATTGCCCTCGGGGCCGTGGTGCGCGGCGAGACACCGCATTTCGAGTTCGTCGCTAATGGCGCCGCTGATGGGCTCAGCAGAGTCAGTCTGGATACCGGCGTTCCTATCGCCTTCGGCGTATTGACAACAGATGACCTACAGCAGGCGATGGAGCGCGCGGGCGGCAAAAGCGGCAATAAAGGCTGCGAGGCCGCGGAAGCCGCGATCGAGGTTGCGAATTTGCAGCGCCGGTTGAAGGAACAGGACTAACATGGCGGCGCGGCACAGATCTCGGAAACGAGCTCTGCAGGTCCTTTTCGAATGGGACGTTCGGGGTGAACCCGTTGATAAGGCGATCCTTCATTTCTATGACAGCCTTTACTCGGAAGAGAACGAGAAAGTACCCAAACCTGACAAATTCATGGAAGAGCTGGTTCGCGGCACCGTAGCGAGTGCTCCTGAGATCGACAAGAAAATCGAAGCGAAATCGGAACACTGGCGCCTGGACCGCATGCCTGTCGTCGATCGAAATATTCTGCGCCTGGCGATCTATGAGTTGAGTGTGAACAACGTCCCGGCACCGATCGTTATCGACGAGGCGCTCGAACTGGCGAGGCAGTTCTCGAGTGACGAATCGCTGCCATTCATAAACGGATTGCTCGATGCGATTCGGAGGCAGTCTTTCGCCGCGGGCCAGTGAAATTTAGCGCGCCGAAATCCGCCAGACAGGTTTCGGCGCTCCTCTTACGTAAATTGCGATCTGTTGACCGCGCAGGCGCCACGAGGCGACCTGCGTGAGCCCGAGCGCTCCAACCTCTTCCGGGCTGATATCGGGTTGCCAATCGTAGTACCGGCTGAGCAACCATTTCACCGGCAGGATCGAGATGAATCCGTGCGATGCCCATGTCCTGGTAAAGGTGATGAGCGCGTCGAAGTGGTCAGGCGGCAACGACTCGATCGAGCTTGCATGAAAATCGTGTGTCTCGATTACCTGTAATGGACGATTGACATATCCGTAGTCGCTGCTCTTGAATGCAGCGGTATAGGGCCAGGCGGTGGCGATACGGCGTTCCGGCAGATGGTTCTCGGCATAACCGGCGGCGAGCTTTTGCAGACGAACGAAGTCTACCATCGCGTAGTTGTTCTCGTATGGGAACGGGTAAGGAGGATTCCAGAACAGGCTCGTTATCAAACCGGCGATCAGAGCTACCGTCGCGCCCAGGCTATAGCGTCGTGACAGGTACGTCAACGCAACGCTTACGGCGATATAGAAGACCGGCAGCACGGGTAACACGTATCTCTCCAGTTCCGCGCCGCCTAGCACCGATACCAGAACAACGGTGGCACACGCTGCCGCAAGCGTGACGCGCCAGGCGGGGCTTTGAAGAACCTTCATGCGTTTTGCGGCAAAAATTAGCACTAGAGTTCCGATCCAGCGGAACTCCGCAAAGAAGATGTAGTAGACACGTCGTGTCAGCGAGAGGGCAACGCGAACCGGATGCAGCGCGTAGGTAACGTTGTAATGTGCGAATCCCGGATCGCCCAGCCAGTAGCCTGTCCCATGATGCAGAACTAGAAGCCATGCACCCAATGCCCCCGCGGGAGCAATGAACAGGCTCGCTTTCAACCAGTCTCTTCTCCACAGCAGCGCAACAAAAAAGACTGCGGGCACGGCGAGTCCGGTCTCTTTGGTAAGCACCAGGGCTATGCTGGCAAGCGCGGCGGCCAGGTACTTCGCCTTGACGAAGAGCAAGAGAGCCAACAAGGTCAGGACCATTGCGGGCATGTCAAGCTGCGCCATCATGCTCTGGGTGTAGAACAGAGGTGAAGCCACAAGAAGGACCGGCGCGAGGAATGCGGGCGCGCCCTGTGTGCCGCGGCTTAACTCGATCGCCAATAGGAATGAAAAGAGCAGCCCAAAGCTGGCCAGTACCAGCATTGCTGCCCGCGTCAGTGGAATGGAGAAGCCGAAGAGCTTGTACCAGAGCACAAGATACGCCTCGACTCCAGGAGGATGGACGTTCGGGGTTGTCGAGTGAGGGATCCATGTGCCGGTGCGGAGCAAATCGAGCGCTGTCGGTATGAACTGGCCGTGTTCATCCCAGAAGAACGGTAGATTCAGGAGCTGCAGATGAATCGCGAAAAGCGGTGCGGCGAAAAGCGCCAGGAAAATAAAAAAGTGATAAGGGCGCGTCTTTGAAACCGGGTGCTTCGCGGAAGCGAATGGCGGCGCCGGCATCAGAGGACGGCTCGAAACAGACATCCCCACTACTGAATGACGTCGCCCTGCGCTTGCGCTTCTAAACGTATTTCGCCGAATGCCGCCTCGTATTGCTTCAGATTTTGAGCTAGCAGGTTCGCCAGGGCTTTGGCTTGCGGCGGACTCAGGAAAACACCTTGGAAATTCGAGATTGTTACGGCGTCAGGGGCGGATTGATTTACCGTACCGAACATCAGAAAAAAGTCCCAGAGGCTGACTCGCACCTGCACGCTATTGGCATAGTTTTCGCGGTAATCCGCTGTGTTGGTGAGGTGCAGCTTGGGAGCCGGCTGTCCTGGACTCATCTTTCCAGTATCCATGAGAGGGGTTGCTGGATAGCTGGAAAGAAATCCCCAGACTCTTATGGCACTTACGCTATTAGCTCCCGCTCGGACGCAAGCCTGTCTCACGCAATTCCCGGAAGAGCCACGTGCGCGGCAGATCCCATTCACGCTGTGCCGTTCGCAACGAAATTTCTAGGACTTCTGCAGTCTCCTCGGCAGTGAGGCCGCCGAAGAAGCGCAGTTCTACAAGCCGGCTCTTTCGCCCGAGCGATTGCAGATGGTAGCGATGTCTGGGCCACTGATCAGGAATTCCAGGTTAACGAGAACCCTGAGGAACTGTGTCTTGCATTGTGGCTTGAAGCGAGAAATCAGGAATCTGTTCTGTCGACGGCTGCCATTCCACAATCTTCAAATCAAGCACACAAATGGAGTAGATCACGGGAACGAGTAGCAAAGTGATGAAGGTGGCCGCAGCTAATCCGCCGATCTGCGCATAACATAGCGGCTCCCAAAGCGGTCCGCCGTGTGTGGCGAGCGGGAATAAAGCGATGATAGTTGCGCCGACGGTGATCAGAACAGGGCGCAGGCGCATGATCCCCGCATCCAGCACCGCCTGTTCGAACGGTTCGCCTTTGGCGTGCATCTCCTCAATGAAATCAAAGAGCACGATGATGTGGCTGACAATGACCCCAACGAGGCTGACAATTCCGAGGAACGCCATGAAACCGAACGGGGCGCCCATAATCCAGAGAGCAGTCAAAGCTCCCACAGCACCATAGGGAACGGCAGCGAAGACGATGAACGGTTTAATCGCGCTATTGAATTGAAACGCGAGCGCGAGAAAAATAGCTGCCGAGGAAATCAGGAGTACGATTCCCAATTGGCGGAAACCATCCTCCTGCTTTTCTTGTTCGCCCCCGATTTCAAGACGATATCCGGGCGGTAAATGTGCAGCGAGTGCGGCCAACCCCGGTCGAGCCTGTTCCATCACCTCGGAAGCAAGCACGCCTTCCTGCGGCGAAGCAGAAACGGTGATGGTACGGAATTGATTGCGGCGCCTTATTACTTCGTCCTGCAGGCCGTAATCGATGCGGGACACTTGACCAAGCGGCACCTTTTGGGTACCCGAACTGGAGTAAACGTACAGGCTTTGTACATCGGCGAGCTGAGCGCGCTCATTCGGTCTAAGGCGAGCCACGATGGGGATTTGCTTATCGCCTTCGCGCAAGACGCTAACCTGGTCGCCGTTCATGCCGCCGGCGGAAGCGTGGGCCACATCCAGGTTGGTGATGCCGGCGAGGTTTGCGCGATCGGGATCCACTTTGAGCTGTAGTGCGAACCGGTCCTCGCCCCAATCGTCCCTGATTCTTGTCGCTTTGGGAATACGGGCGAGAATGTTCTTGACTCGATCGGCCGTGGCGCGAAGTGCAGCGATATTTTCGCCGGAGACACGAATCTGAACGGGCAAGCCGACGGCAGCACCTGTTTCGAGCTGGCGCACATCGATGCGGGCGCCGGTGATCTCACGCGAGAGGCGTGTCTGCAAAGGCGGCAGAAAGGGAGAGGTATCGTGCTCGTCACGAAAAGCGAGGACGACCTGAGCATAGTTTGCGTGACGCGACTCAGGGGCCAGCGAGTACCAGAAGCGCGGCGCGCCGCCGCCAATGAATGTGTCCAGTGATTCGAGAGACCGATGCTGTTCTGCGGAAACCTGTTCGGCCACGCGTTCGACAGCGGAAGCCGTTCGATCTGTGAGAGTAAAGGGCGCATCCTCGGGCAAATGGAGGTTGATGTAGGCGAGATGCGACAGGTCCTTCGGGAAGAATTGATGCTTCAGAGTGGATCCTATCGCGAAGCCGACGGCAAGCACGACGAAGGAAATGAGCAGAGCAAGCCAACGATGCTCGATTGCTAACCGCCCGGCGCGATAGTAGGCCGCGCCAAATCCGCGCGTGCGCCTCTCCTCGATCGCGGGTTCGGTGCGCGGCCGGAGCAGGTAGTAGCCGAGTAGAGGGATAAATGTCATCGAGACGATTCGAGAAGCAATCAATGAGCAGGCGATTACGATAGGCAGCGAGTAGAGAAACTTTCCTGTATCACCGCTCAGCAGCATAAACGGCACATAAGCCACGATGTTCGTGACCGTGGCGTACACGATCGCTTTCGCCAGCTTAGTGGGGCCGAGCCACGCGGCGATGAGCGGCGGATGGTTGATCGCGAGATCGCGCTTGATTGCGTCACCGGCTACCACCGGGTCATCGACGAGCAGCCCGAGGGCAATAATTAAGGTTGCGATCGAGACTTGCTGTAGGTCAATTCCGACCGTCTCCATCATTCCGAACGTCATAAGTAGCGTGATCGGAATAGCCAATGCCATCAGCAGCGCAGAACGCCATTCCCAGAACCCGACCAGCGAAACAATCACCACCAGCACGATTGCTTCATAAAGACTGGTCATAAAGAGGTGAATATTTTCCCTCACCTGATCGGCTTGGTTACTCGCGCGGGCGATGATGAGATCCGGAGGCAGGCGTCCTTTCAGAGTCCGCAGTGTCGAATCGACTGCCTTCTCAAAATGGCCCACCTTTTCGCCCTTACCCATTTGGACGCTGACGCTAATAGCTCGCGTCCGTTGCCATTGCCCATTTGAATCGCGCCAGCAGTAGTAATTCAGGAACTGTGGTGGATCGTCGTAAGCCCGAACAGTGTCCACGACGTTCCGAAGGTAGACGGGAGCGCCGTAGGGAGTGACGCCGATGGTCACATTCCCAATCTCATCGGTACTGTTAAATTCGCCAGACGGATTCAGAACGACGCTTTTCGCCCCGACAGTGAGCTGGCCGCCAGGGTAGGTGATGTTGCGCGCGCCCAAAGCATTTTCGAGATTGGAGGGCTTCAGTCCATAAGAAGCCAGCCGCTCCTGCGAGTAGAGCAAATAGATTTTTTCGTTGAGAATTCCGGAGCGAGTTACCTTGGCAACAAGCGGCGGGCCGTCGGGAGTGCGTGCGGTGGCAAGCAGAGCCTTTGACATCTCATCAGTGAAATCATCCAGCTCACGGTAGCTGTACTTTTCGCCAGCAACCTGCTTCAGTTTTGAAGGAATTTCTGTGGGGGCGCGCACCACGAAGGGCGGCCATGCGTCGGGGTGGATCGGGGTTTCGCCGTAGTTGTCCGTGTGGAAAGTCTCGAGCATGCGCAGGATTTCGCCATCGCTGTGTTCGCTCGCAAAATCAACACCGACAAAACCAGGGCCATCGAGCAGGCGCGTATCGGCACCCATCTTCTGTTTCTGCAGTTCTTCCTCAAACCGGGGAACCGTAAGCAACATGAGGCGCTTATCCACATTTACGGGGAGGCAAACGATCAATGAGACGCGGTTGGCCGCGCCTTTTGGGCGGGTGGCAAGAATGGCTTTTCGAATCCCGTGCGAGCGAAGGTCAATTTCTCTGGCGTCAGCCTTTGGACTGGCAACGGTAAGCAACAGCGTTGCGGTGTCGCCGAAATCGCGCTGAAAGTTAACAGGGCCGGCGCCTTGGGGTAGCGTGTTTATGGAAGCCAAGCGGCCGCCGATATCGTCGAGCGTCTGACCTGTGTCTTTCAAGCTGTCGGACAGCGTGAGAGTTACGTACGAAACGTTTGCGCGGGAAATGGATTCAATTCGGGCGATATTCGAATTCGAAGCCACGGTCTGCTCGATGGTACGGGTGACAAGTTGCTCGACCTTTTCGGCGCTTGCTCCGGGCCAATTTGTGATGACCATTGCCTGCCTCGCCGGAATGTCCGGATCTTTGCGTTGCGGCATGTTGGCGTAACCGTAGATGCCCCATGCCACGGTGCCGACCAACAAGACCCAGGCGATCTGTCGATTCTCGACAAAAAACCGCGAGGTGTTGTGAGTATTGGCGATGATCTCCGCGTCTGAGCGATGGTGAGTGTTGCTCACGGGATCACCTTTACTGCATCACCGTCGGACACGAATGTCGCACCGGAGCTTACGACCTTTTGTCCGGCCTGGACCCCCGTGATAGCTATCCGATCTCCATATGTCGAGCCGAGACTTACGGGCCTTCGCCGGGCTATGCCATTGTCTACGACTACTACTGCGAACTGAGCGGAGTCGTCTCCGGACCGAACAATGGCATCTAATGGCGCGACTGTAACTGCTTGTAACTCTGGCTGTTGTCCTACGTCAAGCGAGGCGATCATGCCCGGCCTGAGCATGGCGCGTTCATTCGGAATTGTGACCTCCACCTGGAATGCACGCGTGCTCGAATCTGCGGCGGCGGCGATTGCACTTACGAACCCTTGAAATTGGCGACTCGGAAAAGCTTCCGCGTATACGGATAACTTTGAGCCTTTCCTCAAGCTCGCCACTGAGATGTCGGGTACTCCGAAAGTGGCTTTTACGGATGAAACATCGGCGAGCACAAAGGCAGTCAGGCTCGGGCCGACCAGCATGCCGAGTTCGATCGACCTCTGCACGACAGCACCTTTAAAGGGAGCGGTGAGCGAAGTATCGTGCAAGCCGAGAGTTGCGGTTCCGAGCGCGCTTTGCGCGGCGTCGAGTGTCCCCGTCGCGGCTTGCACCTGGGAATGCGCAGCTTCCACTTGAGCCCGTGTTGAATCGCGGTTTGCCGTTGCTGAATCGTAGTCGGACTTAGTGAGCGAATTTTTCTTGAATAGTGCATCCGCTCGCGCGAAATCCTGTTCCGCTTTCGTCGCGGCAGCTTCTGCCTGCTGCAATTGGGCACGCGTCGTTTGCTCAGTTTGCCGAGCCTGTTTCACCTGACCATCGGCTTGCGACACTTGCAATTCGTAATCCTTCATGCGCACCTGCGCGAGCACGGTCCCAGCTCTGACGATGTCTCCGATATCTACGCTGCGCATGCGCCCGTCGGCTCCTCGGACCTGATGCATGGACTCCACAAATCCGCTTACTCGGAATGCAAGGTTGACCTGCCGGTTCGGAAGAATGGACGCTGAATAACGCTCCCCTTCCGACGGCGTGTAGTTCTCGACCATGGAGAGGCGGACTGGGGTGGCGGTCTTCTCAAGCACAGGTGTCTGCCGGTTGCAGGAAGGCAGAAAGGGAACTAGTGCGAAAAAGGATGCGGGCAGGAGGCGAACTTTCATTGGTCCTCGCCGAGAGCATGCTCGAATTCCGCTTTGGCGCTCCAGTAATCAGCCAGCCCATGCTGGTAATCGGAATTCGCCTGCGCGAGCGTTGTCTCCGCCTGGAAGACGACCTTTAACAGCGTTGCCTGGACTTCGTATTGGTCCTTGTTGACGCGCAGATTCTCTAGGGCGTACTTTTGGGAAATCTTCGCGGCCCGCAGCTTCGACCAGCTCTGTTGCAGTTGTCGATACTTGTCGTCGATATCCATAATTACTTTGCGTTGGGCGGACTGTTCCGTGTTCTTGTCTTGCGTGACACTGTCTCGCTTTTCGGCAATCTCATTCCTCTTACGCCCCCAATCGAAAGGCTCCCAGGAAAGGCTCACTCCCACGCTATAGGTGCCGCCCGGCAGGTACGAGCTGAAATTGAGCAGCGTGATGCTGTTGAATTCAGCGGAAATATCCGGAATGTATTCGGCCTTTTTCCCGCGCAACTCTTCCTCGGACTGCTGAGTTTTCAGGCGTGCTTGCTGTATTTCCGGCCTTTGTGCGAGTGCCTTTTTCCGCGCCGCAACAAGATCGATTACCGGATTACTGGCCTCTTCGTCCATTCGCGTTACGGTGAAATCGGTCAAGACGTCGCGCCCGAGGAGGTCGTTGAGCTGCTCCTTCTGTTTGGCTTCCTGATTAGAAAGGACCAATTCGGATTGCTCGGCGTCGGCGAGGGTGGCCTGCGCCTGAAGCAGTTCGGACTCGAGCGCTGTCTGCTTCAACACATAATCGTTCGTTAGCCGCTCGACCTCCTTATACAGCCGAACAGTTTCTTGCGTCGCAACCAGCGAGCTCTGCACCTGCTCGATGTTGTAATACAGTTGCTTGACGTTGCGTACTACATCCTGGCGCTTCGAACGTGCTTTCTCTTGGTCCAATTGCGTTGAGAAGTCAAGAGCTTTCAAATTGAGCCGCCTGCGGTAAATAGACGATAAAGGCTGAGCCACGCTGCCAACGAGAAAGCCGGTCGGCTGCACCGGCGTAGTGAATGGCACATTCTTTGGGGGGAAGGGACCGATAATTGGAAAGTTTCCAAATGTTCCCGCACCGATAGTGAAAGTTACCGGTACCAGTTGTTCCGCGCCCAAAGCGTAAAGGGAGAGTTTGGGAAACAGCAGCGTGCGGAATGCGCTCGCACGGTCTTTGGCCTTTGCGACGTCCAGTGTACTGTTAGCGATGTCTACGTTGTGCTGAAGAGCGAGCTGGACTGCCTGATCAAGTGGCAATTCCTCAGCTCCAAGGCAAAGGCCGAACAGAAACAGGACGAGAGAGCCAGCGAGTCCTTTCGCCATGTTCGGCTAGTGTACACCTAAATCAACGGCGCCAGGAGTATGATTCCGTATCGATGGATCGTGATACGGTATGACACCTCGACGTGGGGATCAATCTGCGAATCTGGTCTGTCGACTCTGGGAGGAAAGAAAGGCGGACGATGGGGCTCGAACCCGCGAAGAACCAGAACGGCTAGTCTTGTTCAGTCTTAAGTAGTTGATTTAGGTTCGTCTGGTTTGCGGTGTGGCAGCCTGTGCCAGCGTGTTTTTGCGGGAGTCTAGGGCGAGTCTAGGTTTTTTGCGAACGGCCAGGAGCCCGGTTCGATAGCGAAACGGAAACGCGGCGAAATTTCCCGGTGATCCACCCGGATCCACTGCCGTCGTGTGCTTGTTGAGCTGACGGACGGCAACAGAGGGCCAATACACCGCGAACTTCACAAAGGGGATAGGAGATAGAGAGATCCAAAACCGTACTACCCACAGAATTGGGAAGGAATAGAAAAAATTCCGACGGGCACACAAATACCGACCTTCAAACTCCGTTATTGTTTCCGGATCGCCGACCAACCTCGACGTTACTCCGCGTGACTAAAATAGAATACTCGATACAGCGGTTGTGGAGCGGCGCCTCGCGTCTCTCGTAGTTCCTTCGCGCAAGTGTGATAGCAGTGTACGTCTTCCGGTTCTGCATGGGGCTTCTGTGTCTGATGTCCCTTGTGAATGCTCAGGTGGCCGTACAACACTGGACCACCGACAATGGATTACCGCTGAATGGTGTTTCAGCCATCTGTCAGAGTCCCGAAGGTTATCTATGGATCGCAACGCTGGATGGGCTGGTTCGGTTCGATGGTGTGCGACTGGTCTCATTCAACAGGAGCAACACAGCAGGCATCGGAGGCAACCGGTTTACCGGGATGTTGTGCGGCGCCGACGGCGCATTCTGGGCAGAGTCGGAGGGCAGCGGCACCACAGAGTATCTTAATGGCAGCTTCCAAACCTATACCGTGCGAGATGGGTTGCTTTCAAACACCATCGACGGTCTTTCGGCCGACGCGCGCGGCAATCCTTGGCTGCTCGCGCACGGGTCGATCAGCCGCTGGGATCCAAATGCACGGCGCTTCGTTCCAGTGGACTTGGAGATGCAATGGAATGTAGCCGGAGGTTTCCCGGCCAAGAGCGGGCACGCAGTCTTCTACCGGGTGAACGAGTCCGGAATCGATCTAATCATTCACGGTGAGCGCTTAAACTATTCGCTTCCTGCAGGCTGGCGCCGTTCGGAGGTGCTGGGCGTGGCGATGGACTCCGAGCGTAGGATCTGGATACGACGCACAACTGGCAAGATGGCGCGACTTCAAGATGGCCACTGGGTGACGGGATCTGCCGGGCAGAGCCACAACGCCACAAACGAGCATGCCGGTTTCCGTTCGAACTATCATGATTCGCACGGCAACACCTGGACGATCGAAAACGAGTGGTTTCCAAGGGGGATGTTAGTCCAGTATCTGCTTTTGCCTGGCAGCGACCCGGGACGCATCTGGTTCACTTCACTGTTCGAGGACCGCGAGGGCAGTATCTGGCTCACGACCCCCGCCGAGGGCTTGTACCGGCTTCGCAGGCAGATCATACAGGTTTACTCCAAGGGGCAAGGTCTGCCCGCCGGCAACACTTACCCGGTGTACCAAAGCAAAGACGGGGCGATCTGGATTGGAACCTGGTCCGGAGGGCTGAGCCGCTTCGCAAACGGAAAGTTCGCGACGTACACCACGGCGAATGGTCTTGCATCGAACAACATCTATTCGATCGGCGAAGATGCGGAAGGTACGTTGTGGGTTAGCGTTGAGAACGGTCTCCATCGAATGAGGAAGGGACGCTTCGAAACAGTCATGATCGAAGGCGTCGACGGTCCTGTGACCGCCAAAGCCATTCATACGGACCGGGAAGGAGTGCTTTGGCTGGGTTCGACCCAAGGCTTGCTCCGTGGTGAGCGCGGACATTGGACTGTGCTGACCCGGAAGGATGGATTGGCAACGGAAGATATCCGCGTGCTGATCGATGCCCGCGATGGCGGTATATGGGCCGGTGGATACGGCGGGCTTTCATGGCTGGGGAAAGGGCAAGTGCGCGCATGGACGGAAAAGGACGGGCTGCCTGGCAATATGATCCGAGCGCTCTATGAAGATCCCACTGGTGTCCTGTGGATTGGAACGTACGATGCAGGACTCGGCCGTTTCGAGAACGGCCGGTTCACGAAATATACGCAGCGCCAAGGGCTGTTCAGTAACGGCGTGTTTCAAATTCTCGAGGACTCTCGGGCGAACCTCTGGATGAGCTCCAATCAAGGGATCTATCGCGTCGGTAAACATCAACTGAACGATTTCGCCGCGCACCGTCTGAATGCGATTAACTCCATCGAATACGGAAGGCTGGAGGGGATGCGAAACATCGAATGCAACGGCGGGTTGTGGCCTGCCGGGATTAAGGCGCGCGACGGGCGGTTATGGTTCCCCACGCAGGACGGCGTGGCGGTGATTGACCCGGAGCACGTACCCACAGTTCCTGGTCCACCGCCGGTTGTCATGGAAGCCTGTCTGATCGATCACAAGCCAGTGGCCATTGATCGTGCTGTGCGGATCACGCCGGGCCAGCAAAACCTTGAGATCCAGTACACCGCCCTGAGTTTCATCAACTCCGAGCACATACGTTTCAAATATCAGTTACAGGGACTGGACCGCGAGTGGGTGGAGGCCGGTACGCGGCGCGTAGCTTACTATCCACATCTGCCACCCGGCGGATACACGTTCCATGTGACGGCGGCGCACAGCGGCGGCATGTGGAATGCCACGGGCGCAACGCTCAGTGTCATCGTATTGCCGGCTTTCTATCAAACCTGGTGGTTTGCATCGCTGGTCGGATTGGCGGCGGTGGCCAGCATTTGGCTTGCCTGGCGCTATCGCGTGCGCCAACTGGAGCGCGACCGCGCTTCACAGCAGGCATTTTCGAGGCAGTTGATCGATTCGCAAGAGAACGAACGCAAGCGGATCGCAGCCGGACTGCACGACAGCCTGGGACAGCGGCTGGTGATTATCAACAACCGGCTTCTGTTGTTCTCGCGGGCGCGCGACGGCATGCCGGCCTTAAGCGCGGGGCAGCGCGAGGATCTGGAACAGATCTCGATCGAGGTATCCGAATCGATGCGCGAAGTGAAGGAGATCTCCTATGATCTGAGGCCCTACCGGCTGGACAGGCTGGGATTAACAGCAGCCTTGCGGGCCATGATCGAGACGGCGGGCGCCTCTGGTGCTATCGGATTTTTCGCCGAAATTGATGATATCGACGGCTCGTTACCGCAAAAGGACGAGATCAATTTCTACAGGATCGTCCAGGAGTGCGTCAACAATATTCTGAAGCACTCAGAGGCGGCGCAAGCCACGATTTCTATCCGCCGCAACGGGCGGGGCTTAACACTGATGGCTCGCGACAACGGACGAGGATTCGCGCCGGGAGCCACCACGATTTCACCTCTCGGCGGTTTTGGGCTGACTGGCATTTCTGAGCGCGCCCAACTATTGGGCGGCAATGCAACCTTTGAGTCGGCACCCGGGCGCGGGACAACGGTAACGATCGAAATCAAATCGGGGAAGCTAATTTCATGACGCAGGAAATCCGGCTCGTGATCGCGGACGATCACCCGATTGCCCGCAAAGGACTCCGCCAGATCATCGAAGAGGAAGCGGATTTGAGAGTCGTAGCGGAGGCCACTGACGGTGAAGCCGGCCTTATGCTCATCGAGGAGCTGCAGCCTCACGTTGCGGTTCTCGATCTCGACATGCCAAAGTTGGACGGTTTCGCCGTGGCGAGCGAGATTAGGAAACGCAATCTCGCCGTGAAGCTTTTGTTCTTAACTATCCATAGCGAAGTGGACCTGCTGCATCGCGCCATGGATCTGGGGGCCATGGGCTACATCCTCAAAGAAAGCGCATTAATAGAGATTGTCAACGGGATAAGGTCCGTCGCTGCCGGACGGCCCTTCGTCAGTCCATCTGTGACAGCCGATCTCATCCAGTATCGGGCACGGGCGCAAGCGTTGTACCGAAACGCACCTGCACTCGACAATTTAACTGCTTCTGAGCGGCGGATTCTAGCCATGGTCGCGCAGGGCAAGCCGACTAAGGTCATAGCGGCTGAACTTTATGTTGACCCGCGCACCGTGGAAACGCACCGCGCCAGCATCTGCCACAAACTTCATTTGAGTGGCACCAACTCACTGCTCCGTTTTGCCCTGGAACACAAATCCGAGTTGCTCTCCTAAGAGCGCTTTTGCGTACCCTACGTGAAACCACGTACAACAAAACAGTGGCACTACGTAGACAAAATCCGTAGCAGCCATGATTCTCTTTACAAGCGCTTGAGCGTAATTTCTCCGTATGACGAAGAAATACAGATCCAGCGGCCTTCTCGTATCGCGTCTCACGCGCTCTGTAATCTATCGGCCCATGGCCGCCGTGCTGGCCGTCTTGCTGATGCCTACATTTTCCTGGCTGGAGAGCACGGCCGGAGTTCCTGTTAGCGCGACGGCGAAGTCCTTCCAGTCCTCCGCCCAGACCGTTTCAGGTTGTGGCACTCCGCGCGGCAACGCCATCATTCAGGAGGTCTGCGTCAACGGTGTTCCTTATGGCCCGGATCTCGACCAGTTGGAAGCGGACGGCATCAAAGAGTATTTTGCACAGCACGATCTAGGGCCTGTCGATCCCCTTGCGATCTACTTCCTAGGTAGGACGGACCTGCGAAGCGCCATCCGAGCTGAGATGCTCGCGATACTGCAAGGCATTATCAACAAGCCGGCCAATGCACGTTCCGACCACGAAAAGAGGCTTTACGCTTGGTTTGAGACTCTCGTTCAGCAAAACGAGATTGCGGAATACACGCGGGCTTTGGCGGAATATCGAAGTTTCCAGCACGATCCATGTAGCTTTAAGCTGGATCCGGATATTGCAAATCAATACGGGCTGTCCTATAACGGACCAGCTCTCTGTTTGCAGGGCTCCACTATTGCCGTAGGAGCGCCGTGGGTACCTGCAGCCAGCTACTTTACCGCGGTCGGAATCAAGTACTCCTATGGAAAATCAGCACAAGACCACCCCAACTTCGCTAAGCTCGTAGCCCAGACTCAAATCAACTTGGGTGCAATGTATGGGACTTCGTTCCATCTCGGCGCAGCGGCGGCAACCGTTGTTGGCGTTGCCGTTGTCCTGGCCTTTAAGCATTTTTTTCCATATGCTGCCAGGGCGATAGCAGCCGGCGTAAAGGGTACCATCTCGGCGGGCGCAGCGGCGGCCGGTGCGGCGGCCATCGTTTTCGTCTGCGTGGTGGTCGGAGTAATTGCTGCTTTCCAACTTTTCAACAACCAGAAAGAACTTGACCAGATAAACAATTTGCACAATCTCCTGAGTCGGGCTCAAAATAGCCCGCCAGACCTACTCGCCTTTGCCAGCGATACGAACGCACTCGGTTCATTCAAGCTAACCTCAACTCTGGTGTCGCAGACTGTGCCGGATATTCCCGGCACGTTCGCCCTGCCGGCCCATCGGCCGACAGATCCGGTTTTTGTGATCACCCAGGGTGCCAACCCGACCACGTCGGACTCCTTCACCTATGACGACTGGAGTGGAGTTGCGTGGCGGGCCGAGACCGTCCGCGGATGGTTCAAACAAACGTGTTTGGGCGATTCCTCCGGAAAGAATTGCCCGCAACCAGATAGTTTCATCGCCGACATTGAGTATGTCGATGGGTCGGGTGTGAAACGAACTGCCTCGCGATTCGGACCCAATTTCGTGATCACAAAGGCCGAGCCGGCGGAGAGCGACAAAGAATGTCCGGCCGATGAGCAGACCGGTGTGACTCCTCCCGGCACCGACTTTAGCCAGTGCGTGAGCTATGTGGCGAGCGAGTTCGAATACACCTATCAGGGCAATGCCTACTCGATGCGGCTCAGCCGCCCGCCGGTGTTCACCAGCGACACGATCATCCACTTTACCTGGCAAGGGCCTCAGCAGCATGCGGCGGTGACGGCTGCGGGGATACCGGCTCCAGACATCTCACTCGCGAGCGGGTCCTCATTGCCCGCGGGAGTGACGTTTTCGAGAGGGAATGGGACGGCGCAGTTTAATTTCGCGGGTGCCTCGAGCGGAACACGCGGAACCTATCATGTGACGCTGCAGGCTCACAACGCAGACGGCACGATCACCCAAAGCTTTTTTATCGTGATCGTCTCGCAATTAGCGATCACCTCGGCCGATTTCATAAATGTTGATTATGGGCAGCCAACGGCGTTTCTGGTGACCACGACCGGCGAATTGCCGATGAAGTTGTCCATCAGTCCGCAGCTTCTGTTTCCCGGGTTGAGCTTCCACGATAACGGCAACGGCACGGCCACCATCAGCGGTTCGACCACCGCCGGTTCGGATATAATCAGCCACAGCGCTTGCTTTGACGTCAATGGAATCCGCAAGTGCACTGGTATTACGGCCAGCAACGCTCAAGGTTCCGTAAGGCAAGAGACTACTATATTCATCAAGGCAGCGCCACACCCGCAACTCACGCTTCCGGCCGCTACCTTCGTTGCCGGAACTCGTAACTCTGTCCAAGTGACCACGACGGGCGCGACGACGCCGGTGATTTTCCATTTTAATCGGGAGGCGCTATCCTGGCTGAATTTCCGGGACAAGGGGGATGGAACCGGCGTGCTGAGCGGCACGCCACCGGCAGGTACCGCGGGGTCATTCGCCGTTTACCTCTATCCGGAAGGGAGGGGGGAGAGGTGTTGTCCTTTACTCAATCCTCAATTTACGGTTAACGTCCTCGGCCAGCCGGTCTTCCTCACTCCGAACGTGGCGCAGTTCTCGGTGGGCGATGCTGGGTCCTTCACCATCAGGACGAATCAACCCAGCGGATCCATCTCCGAGATTGGCACGCTCCCGCAGGGTCTGGAGTTCACCGACGACGGGAATGGCACGGCGACCATCAGCGGTACTCCCGCCGTCGGCGCGGGCGGTTCTCAGACGCTGCAGTTCTCTGTGAAGGGGGATGCAGTTATGGGAACGCAGGAACTGGCGCTGCAGGTGAATGAAGCGCCAGCGTTCAAGACTGCTGCGTATGCGAACTTCTACGCAGGCCAGGAAAACTCATTCCCGGTTGTAGTTTCGGGCTATCCGGCTCTGTCCAATGCCCCCGCGTCGCTAAGCAAGAGTGCTGGCTTCATCGAGGGAATGGAGTTCACTGTCAGTGGGCTGCCGGCGGTTTTGACCTATAGCAATCTGAATCCGGAAGGATACAGCACGGGCACGCTTACGCTGAGTGGGACACCGTCTTCCTCCGATGTGGGCCAGCACGTAATCACCATCTCGGCCAGCAATGGGGTGGGGGCGCCGGCAACACAAACTTTCACGTTGCGCATCGCCGCCGTGGTGGGCGATGTCAATGGCGACGGCGTCGTGAACTGCACCGATCTGAACCTGATAAAGGCTTCGCTCAATACGTATAGGGGCGAAGTCGGATACAACCCCGCGGCCGACATCAATAACGACGGCGTGATAAACGTTGAAGATCTGGCGCTCGCCGCCAGAAACGTCCCCGCAGGAACAGTGTGTCAGTAAAGGAGAATGCCATGAAAAGCTTGCTGTCGCTCTCAATCATTCTGCTCGCCGGAACAGGCTCTGCACTCAGCGATAACATTCTCATCTCGCCGGCTTCTCAGACCGTTTCCGTCGGGCAAACGTTCACGCTCGATATCAACGTTGATCAAATTCCCGATCTGTTCGATTACGAATTCAGCTTGAGTTTCAATCCGGCGGTGCTGGCAGCGCAAAGCGTCACAGAAGGAGCGCTGTTCGCGAACACGGGTGACTCCTTCTTTTCGCCCGGCAGCATCAATAACACCGCCGGCACCATACCGACAACCGCCGACACACTTGAGGGAAAGGTGCCTGGCGTGAGCGGGCCGGGTACCCTGGCGATGGTCCAATTTACGGCGATCGCCGCCGGGACGACTTCGATCGACTTTTCCCCTCCGCATGATCTGATTCTGCAAGATTCGAAGGGAAACACGCTTGCAGTAACCGCGCACTCCGCAGACATTACTGCCGGGACGAGCATACCCGAGCCCGCCACGCTGTCGTTGCTGGCACTTGCGTTGATGTTCGGTTTCTGTTGCCGATTCAGGTCGCAACCTTTTGAAACTCTTAATCGTAGATGACAACGCGGCTGTACGGCAGTTGATAAGAAGTTTTGTACTGCCCTTTGCCGCTGAAATTTATGAATGTGCCGATGGGGCCGACGCTTTGTCCGTTTATCAGGTACAGAGGCCGGATCTGGTTCTAATGATATCCGCATGAATCAGGTAGATGGTATTCAAGCGACGAAGCAGATCAAAACAGCCGATCACGCGGCCAAAATCATCATGCTCACCGATTATGACGACGACGCGCTCCGCCAAGCAGCGATGCGGGCGGGCGCGTGCGCTTACGCACTCAAGGACAACCTGTTGGATCTCGTCCGCTTGATCGACTCTTTGCAACAAGATGGGCGTGTTACCGATTAGAAGCCGAGGAAAACTGCACTGGAATCTATCGGCCCCTGGCGGTGTTATTGGCTGCTTGCTGGTGCCTACATTTTCCGGGTTCGAGAGCACGGCCGGAGTTCCTTTAAGCGCAATAGCGAAGTCCTCCCATCCTCCGCTCAAATTGAATTCGGCAATGTCAGCGCGTATTGCCTGATCAGCGAGCTGGGACGTCGGAACTGGAATTTATCCTGGAGTACTAAGAAATGTAGCATCCACGGCTCCTCCCACGGTCGACCTGATTGAGCGTGTGCCTTTAAGAGCAGCCGGTTTAATGTTCGGGACACTCGAACGCGAACATCACGTTGGGTATCTATGTACACGCGCTTCGATCCGACGCTCTGCAGCAGCCAAGATTTGAGACGACAGAATGGGAGCGTTGGTAAAACGGCATAGCCCAGTTATGGAGCAAAGTCCAGGAAGATCTAGGTCGGAAGCAGAAATGCCAGCCTATGTGATTGAAAGAAATGGCGGGGACGACGGGGCTCGAACCCGCGACCTCCGACGTGACAGGCCGGCGTTCTAACCAACTGAACTACGTCCCCTCGTGCGGTAACGTCGGACAACCGCAGGATAGCATAGGAACGACGCTGTTCGGCCCGCGTGGTTTGTCTCAGATAATAGGATGGTGGCAGTTGTCGCTGAGCGCAAACCAACTCCAGACCAGTTGCTTCGCCGGCTCGAAGCCGATGAGGAATATCAGTCTCGCGGCCGTCTGAAAATCTTTCTTGGCTACGCATCCGGCGTCGGCAAGAGTTTTCGGATGCTGGATGAAGGACGGCGCCGGCTCGAGCGCGGCCAAGATGTCGTAGTGGGGGCGCTTCAACCCCGGCTCGCGGCCGATGCCTTGCGAACCATCGCGAAACTCGAGATCATCCCGCTAATCGAGAGAGACGGCGTGTCCGTAATGGACATGAGCCGTATATTGCAGCGGCACCCGAAAGTCTGCCTCGTCGATGGGCTCGCCTACGACAATCCGCCTGGTTCCGCTCATGAGAAGCGGTGGCAAGATGTGGATCAGTTACTCGATGCCGGCATTTCTGTAATCACATCGGTCAATTTGCAGCACATAGAAGAGAAGGCGGCCGAGGTTCAAGCAATCACCGGCAAACGCGCGACCCAAACAGTGCCGCTCAGCTTTCTAAGTACTGCCGACGAGATTGCGGTCGTGGACGCGCCCCCGGATACGCGGGTTGGGGTTTTGGACGATGGGAAGCCGGGGCCTTCTGCCCAGAAGCTAAGCCAAGTGCAGCTTTCCGAGCTGCGCGAAATCGCTCTCCTGCTGGCGGCGGACGTGGTTGACAAACAGCTCGAGCGATATCTTGCGGCCAACGGTATTCAGCAGCTCTGGGGCGCGCAGGAACGCATTCTTGTTTATCTGTCTCCGGGCGCTGATGCACGGCGCATGCTGGACAGCGGAATTCGGAACCGGGATCGGTTTCATGGCGAGCTAATAGCGGCTCACATGAACCGGCCAGACTGGTCCGCGGAAGAACGGCGGGTGGTAGAAGCGGGCGTGGCTCTGGCGCGGGAAAAGGGCGCGGAGGTCGTTGAGCTCGACGGGGAGGATAACGTTGCCGCTGTTCTTCAGTTCGCCAGAGAACGCGGCATCACGCAAATATATGTGGGGCATCGGGGACATGAGAGCTGGTGGGAGCGCGCCTTCGGCAGCGACCTCGACCACTTGATTCGTTCTGCCGAATGCATGGATCTGCGCGTCTTCCCTGGGTCTTAAGGCTGCGCGACAAAGTAGACGCGCCCGAATCCAAGCTCGGAAGTAACCTCGGCATCTTTCGCCGGAATGGTTTCGACCTTCCGGAAACCAGACTCGCTCAGCGTGAGCAGGATTTGTTCGAGCGAATAGCACTGTTGCTCTACAACGGTTTGGCGGCGCTGCCAGGAATTGCCCGGTCCGCACCTCACAAACCAAATCAGCTCTGTGCGGGCTTTCCCGCTGCCGGGATAATATGTGCCCCGCACCATCGAGACGTTGTCATCGCTGAGATCCACCGCCCATTGGTGCAGATCTGCCGAATACGCTTCAGCGAGATTCATATCGAAGAAGAAAAGGCCGTCATTCTTCAGAGTTCGTCGAACGCCGTTGAAAACCAGGCGCAAGTCCTCCAGGCTTAGCAGATGATTCAGCGAATCAAAAGTCGATAGAACGGCGTCGAAATGGCAATTGAAATCCAGGTAACGCGCGTCCTGCACTCGCAGATCGATGCCAGGTAGCTCTCGCCGGGCGATCGTAATCAGCTCGGCCGAGTTGTCGATGCCGGTTACGTCGTAGCCACGCGCGACCAGCTCCTTCGTGACATGCCCCGACCCGCAGCATAGATCCAGCACACGGGCATGCTTCGGTACTCGCGCAAAGAACAGCCGCTCAAGCGCGGGCATGGCGGCCGGTAAATACCAATCGGCCCAGAGCGCGTGGTACATTCCGGCAATTTCGTCGTAGGAAGAAGCGCAATGGGGGATTGTTTCTGGCATGAAGAAAACGGGATCGCTGTGGTGCCCGGGGCGGGACTTGAACCCGCACTCGCCTTGCGGCGAAAAGGATTTTAAGACCCTTCTAGAGCTTAAATCCGGCACCAATTTACTTCTTTTTCAAGCGTTTAAGACACAGCAGGCACGGCGAAGATATCGCGAATATCGGTCGCGTACTGCACAAATACTGCACACTCATTTTTTCACACAACTAGCCACACGTGTGCTCGACGGCGCACGCAGCGACTTTGCTAATCGAGCGGCGCGTTATCTGACCGCCATTCTTTCGTCCACTTCGCGTTAGCTCGGCAGCTAATGCATAACGTTCACACGTTCATTCCCAATTCAGGAGGTTTTCAGTTCTATGACTCAAATTCGTAATCAGCTTTTCGCTATCGGCCTGATGCTGCTGATGGCGATTCCCTTGTTGGCTCAAGATCCAGGAGCGTCGTTGGGGACATCTCTGCAGACGATGTTCACCGGGCCTCTGGTGCTCGGCATCACGATCGTTGGCATCGTGGTGGGCGGCGCCATGATCATGTTCGGCGGCGGCATGGCCATGCGCGCGATGGGCGGCATTCTGCTCGGCGGAG
>JAFATG010000188.1 GCA_019244055.1 Acidobacteriaceae bacterium
ACTGATGAGAAGCGGATGAAGATAAAGATCCGACCAACACTAAACCGCGCTCCACAGCGGAACTGCGTTAAGAACTCTCCATTTTGTTGAAACACTCTTTTACGATATCCCGAACCGCTATCTGACGCGGCCTTCTTCAACACCATCTACCCTTTCTGAAACACGGCGTGGCTTGAGTGTTTCACAAGCGACGCATTCGGATAATTTCGGAGTTTGTCGACTGGAAAACGGAGAAATAATCCGATGGCTGAGCAAATTTCCGCGGAGCTGGCGCGCGAATTAATCCGCGATGGAAATACTGATCGGCTGAACACAGATCCGCACGCAGTCGATAAATTAAATCAGTCGGTCATCGAGGAGTTTCGTGCGCCGTTGGATACACAGCGGGTCCGGCGATGACGGCGGAGGCTTTGCACTAACGACCGTCAGCTAAGCAGCAGGGCGGCCGGGAGGGTATGGATTCGTCGAATTTTCGAAAGCCGCAGAGGCCGAACTCGCTATGCAGGAACTAAACGGATGCTCCGTGAAAGGGCGCCCCTTGCGGGCGACCGAAGCGCAACCGCGTCGTCGGTAGGCGAAGGTAACTTTGCGTCTATCAACCGCAGGGAGAACATATGGCGGCCGATACACGAATGAACGGCGCGATGCCGAAAGTAGCCCTAAGCACCAGCTGGCGACGAGACTCTTTACAGTGAGACTGGAACTTTAGCGTGGCTGCGAGTCGTGCCCAGTAGCAACTGGGTTAGCCATACTCAGCGACTGACCAGGTTTTGTCATCAAGGTCCCGGCGGCACGCAATATCAGAATCGCCGGGGATACGTGTTCCACCTCAACTTCCGCCGAACCAAGCAGACCCTCCCGAATCGGGATTCTCGTAGCCGACTTCGGATTGATCGTGAGATCCACGCGCACCAGGCCGTTATGCGGCTCGCTTCCTATGCTTTTCACCGTCGCTGAGATGGTTCCGTACTGTGTCCATGGAAAACCATGCAGCCGGATCCAGGCATGCTGTCCGGGTAGAACATGCCCCAACGCTTCAGCGGAAGGAAAATCAGCGATTGCCTTCAACCCTCCCGGCGGCGCAATCGTTCCGAGCCGCCCGCCCTCCGGAACATAAGAACCGACTCCCAATCCAGTGGTGTCGACTACGCTGCCATTAGCTGGCGCTCGGATGTAGTATCTTTCGGTCTCTGATTCGAGTCTCCTAATAGTAGCTTCGGTGGATTGTTTTTCCCCCTCCAGATGTTTCTGCGCCTCTTCCAGTTTGTGGATGTCTGCCAGGCGCTGACTCTCTTGCATCTGCAGATCGCTCGCTAAGCGCTGCCGGTCGAGGTTACGTTCGCGGGCTATATGCCAGAGGACCTTCGCGTCGCCTTCTTTCTTTAGCAAATCAACCTGAGAGACAACCTTTCGCGCTTCCTCATATTTTTTGGCTATCGCATCGGCGATCTCCCACTCCTTTTGCGCCGCTTGCCAGTCGACCTCCGCTTGCTCGAGTTTAACCCGCTCCTCTTGTTCTGCAGAAGCATTGGCTTGTTGGGCATCCTCGATCTCGGCAATGACTTTAGAAAGCTGCGGCGCCAACGCGACCAGTTGTGCTTTAGACTCGTCGAGCTGCCGCTTTGCCACCTGGGAGTCGAGCTCGACCAGCCTATCACCAGCATGCACTTTATCGCCGAGCGAGAAATGCGTTGCTACAATCCTGCCGGAAACCGGAGCATCTATACGCACGGCGCCGTTTACCAACGCGACTTTTGCCTGCAGACTTGTCCGATAGACTGCTACCCGGGCTAAACACAGCCATCCGACCCATGCCGCCATCAGACACGTGACGGACCCCAACAGTATGCTAGACGTGATAGTGTTTTCGGAACGCAGCTCGCCTAGCGTGCGAAAAAACTGGCTATTCATGGTCTAAGCTCCCAACCCCGCTTTCGTACCATTTATGCCTGTGTAAGGCGAATGCGGAAGCACAGTTTATTGTTGCGTAGGCGCCAAGCGCAGCGAATGCAATACCGCGCGGCCAGCGTGATGAGCTCGAAATCCCTGGAGGAGTTCGGTCGTGGTCATCCAGTCGGCAAGAAACCCAGTCGACGAGAGAATCGCGCGCCTCGAACATCGAAGTATCCGGGCCAAGGTAGTATCCGGGCCAAATGGATTGAGCCTTACATCCCCGAAGAATTGTGAAAAATCGCGTTAGATGCTCACGCGCCCTAACCACACGATTCTTAAGTCGGCCGCCGTGCGACTCTGAACATTTCGTGCTCGGCTGGGTTTCAGGAATGACGGGAAACTGCAACAATGCCGCCATATTTCGTGAGACCACTCTCAGCTATTTACCGATAGTCTTATCAAAGAGGTACAATGTTAGAAGTTTAGCGGCCCAACAGCCGCACAGGCGACGTTTGGCTTTGGCTTCGCCGACGATGCTCTCCAAGCCGGTTTTTGCGGCTTAGCCATCATCTGCCATTTTGATGACCTGATCGCGTGATTGTTCTCGTCGCTGGCAGGCGGTGTGGCGGATTATGCCGGACTACCCCTCGTCCGGCTTTCTCAGTGATCACCGTCGTTTCCGTTCGACTGTGATTTCTGCTCGGCCTGCTTCTCGGGCTTGGCAGGCGCACCCGACGCTAGCGCCTCAGGCTGGACAAGCTGCTCAGACTCGACTGGCTCGGCGGCGTGGGCCATGAGCGCAACAATGTCGGTGGCCTCACCTGCGGTCTGACTACGGTTCAACTCAGTAAATACGCTCAACGAATACAGCTGCTCATGCGCGTTCTTCCGATGCGCCTCAACGGCCGGATTTACTTCGCCATCGCGCAAGATCACGCCGCGGCGCTTAATATCGGCGTACAATTCCCGGCCTATCAGCTTCAGCGTAGCAAGCGTGCTGCGCTGATACCGGGATAGCCATCGAGACGTCGATCCTTACGCAGCGAACGGTTGATGTCCTCGAGCTGATAATCGCGCGCCTTCTTCCGGCCTTCTGCCGTTAGTTTGCTGATAGGTAGCGTGGATCCAACGTAACTGTTTCAATCGATACTTTAGCAGTTCTGTGAGCCTCAACGAGCGACTGGCGATATTTCTAGAGATGCCGCGATTGAAACGCGGCTGAGGGCAACCCGCGCTATTTCCAGAGGAACCGCGATTAAAACGCGGCGGTGGGTATAGGAGAAGCGCCGGGCGAAGGGGAAGGGCGGACGGGGATTTCTTATTTCCGCAGCAAGAGAGGCAACTGCAACTATGTTGCATCCTTCGCGCCGAGCTAAACCCCCGTATTTTACGTTGCCACGAAATGACTAAACCTGCTAACGATTTGCGTCAAGGTGTTCGGTTCGTACTCACGAAAACTAGACAGGTCGTGGTACCGATGCAAGTACGCAAACGAGGGCCTAGGACTCTTCGGCTGCAGATGGACGATACACTCGAAATTTCGATCTAGGCTACAGCGACTCCCCAGCTGTTGTAACCTTGGCGCGCTACGGACCGGATCTTGCCACCGCATCATTCCAATGTGACGAGATACTAGTGAAATTAGACGCGACTCGCGCGCAAATTGAGCGCGCAATCGTCGGCTTGGAAGCCCGCCCGAGTCCTGATCAACTCTTTCAGTATGGGCAAGAACTGTTTTCGTTCACTATCCCGGAACCGCTGTTAAAACTATATGCAGGTTGCCCTCCCCCCCTCAGCACGTGAGAATGCATGTCTTCACGAACCGGCCCTACCTGGAGGCGGTGCTGGGAATATCTTCAGGAACCCGATCATCCAGGACCTCGACGTGAGCGTTCGGTAGTACGGATCGTTCCCACGGTTGGTGTGAATAGCGTAAGCCCAAAACGATTCGCATCACGCGTGAGGTCCCGCCGCCAGAAAAGGCGAGAACGACAAGGTCTTGCTGGTCGCGCCGCTGCCATCGCCTTTGGACCTCACGCAAACTACTCTCGTCGTACTTGGTGATCGGGGGATTGAGCTGACGCGTTGCACAGCCGCC
>JAFATG010000250.1 GCA_019244055.1 Acidobacteriaceae bacterium
TTCTGTTCGTAACCGGAGCATTTCTTGGCAGGAAAGAGTTGAACGCCGTTGGCGGCGCTGTGATCCTTGCCGTTCTTGCATGGATTATCCTCGAGCGCCTGTGGGTCCGCGTGGACGCAGTTGTCGTCGCGAGCCTGATGGCAGCTGGCGGCATTCCGTTGCTACAACTGATAGCGAACGAGCCGCTTTCTTCCGAAGCTGTCTTCAAGCATGTATCGCTGTATCTTGTGGTAGCGGCCTCCCGGCTATTGGATCTGCCCATTGTTTGTCGCTCGAAAGTGCGCTGGTATCTCGCCCTCCAGATACTCACAATTCTTTTCGTCTCGTTCACGATCTATCGAGGCACCTCCTGGGACGGGGGCGTTCGCCACTCCGGTTTATTCGTGAATCCCAACAACCTGGCTTTGATTCCGTTCCTGCTCCTTTTCTTGATTGATCCGCTTCGTGACAAGCTCTTCATCCGTCTCGCGGTGCATGCGGTTACTGTTGCGGTGTTAGCTTTCTCGGGTACCAGCGGAGCGGTCGTGGCCTACACAATCGGCCTTGCGGTCAATCTACGTACGTCCATCCCGAAACGCTGGCGCACGTCTATCTATTGCGTAATCCCGGGGGCGGTCTTTGTATGCGTGGCGTTTATCGCGATGAATGGCTTTTCGCTTTTACCAGATACGCGCCTAACTAATCAGATAGGAGTCATTAGCGGTCAGCTCCAGACAGTACTGAGCGGGGGCAACGTCGCCTACTACGCACAAGAGCGGGTCCTTGGGCCTGGTTCCGCCTCGGGAATTTGGCGAATCGCGCACTGGCTCAAGACTGTGACTACCTATTTCGACGGTACTCCGCTAGAGCAGATTATTGGATTCGGGCTCGGTTCATCTCCGACGATGCTCGGGAAACTGCCTCACAACGAGTATCTTCGAATGCTCTTTGAGCAAGGTCTGATCGGATTCGCGATCTTCATCTTCGTCTGGCGGCGTATCCTCATGACTGCTCCGCCGCACGTGCGTTTTGTCGGCCTGATCGTCGCGATCTATTCATTCAGCGAAAACAACCTCGACAACTTTCCTTTTATGGCGCTATTCACGCTGTGCTTGTCAGCGCGCCGCGTGAGGGATACCGCCGTTGTGCAGATCCCATGCAAGGTTCTCACGGTCTTAAGGGCAGCCACTCAGGAAGGGTAACGACAGTGTTCGGGAGACATTTACGTCTTGTCGGTTCCGCTTACCAAGACAAATATCGATATGAGAGTTCTACTAGCCAATAATTATTTCTATCTTCGTGGCGGATGCGAGCGCGTGATGCTTAATGACATGCAACTCCTCTCCACGCATGGCATAGATGTCATTCCCTTTTCAGCCGCCGATCCCGCAAACCTGGAAACTCCCTATTCGTCGTACTTTGTTCCAGGCGCCGATATTCGAGCGGCGAATCCGATGCGCCAGATTGGGGCGGCGGTAGACGCGATTCATTGCCGACGCACGGCGGATGCATTCGACCGGATGCTCAATGAGACCAAGCCCGACATCATTCATTGTCATAACATCTATGGGCGGCTCTCAACCTCCATACTCGGCGTGGCCAAGCAGCATAAAATTCCTGTCGTATTGACAGTCCATGACTACAAAGTAGTCTGCCCGTCTTATCTAATGTTGAAAAAAGGGAAGCCTTGCTCGGCCTGCATCGATGGAGGCTATTATCGTTGCGCGGTCAATCGTTGTCATAAGGGTCAGACCGCCGCATCGATTGTCTACGCAGCGGAAGCTTACTGGGCCCGCCTCAACGGAAGCTACGGTGTCGTCTCCGCATTTCTTTCCCCCAGCAAGTTCATCGCCGATCTTCTAAGGCAATCAGGAATCGAGGATAAACGGGTGATCTATCATCCAAACTGCGTCGAACCGAACGAGTATAAGCCTTCCTACAATGGAGAGTACGTGCTCTCGGTTGGTCGGTTGTCTCATGAAAAAGGACTGCCTACGCTGCTCAACGCGATGCTCGGCACGAACGTTCCGGTACGAATCGCAGGTTCCGGCCCAATGGAGGCGACACTGCGTGAACTGGCCGAAGAGGACGGGAACTCCATCGTTCTTGAAGGTCACTGTGGCGGCGAAAAACTCGGCGAGTTGTACCGTAATGCAGCTTTTGTTGTCGTTCCGTCGGAATGGTACGAAAATGCCCCGATGTCGATTCTCGAGTCTTTCGCCTACGGGAAACCGGTGATCGGCACTCGCATCGGCGGCATCCCAGAATTGATCACCGAAGGAGAGCATGGTTATCTGGTCGATCCCGGATCGCCGGAACAGCTCAAAGCCACGGTGATCAAACTCTGGCACGATCGGCAGGCACAGAGCGCCATGGGGCGCAACGCGCGCCGGCTAATTGAAACGAAGTTTGCGCAGCATACCCGGAAGGACTCATTGCTCAAGATCTACGAAGGCGTGTGCAACTCTAAGCGGCAGACTGCAGCCCGAGCCGGAATCCCAGCTCACTCTCGGCTTCAATAAGCATTCACTGTGCCTTTCTAAATTACTTCTGTAGGTCACTATGTTACTTACGCTTCATTCGATTGCCCGTTGGTGCTATTTGCATCGCATCCCATTTGTGCCGCGTTTCATAAAGGTGGTTATGTATGTCTTCTTCAATTGCATTCTGCCAGCAGAAACGTCCGTTGGCGCCGGTACCTGCTTTCATCACCACGGATGGTGCGTGCTGGTTCACCCGAGTGTCGAAATCGGAGAAGGTTGCAATATCTATAACCAGGTAGTCATCGGCGGCGGCCACGACGGACCCGATGGACCGCCGATTCGAATCGTTCTCGGCAATAGAGTCAATATCGGCACAGGAGCCAAGATCCTCTGCAAATCGGGCACGCTGACAATAGGTGATGGCAGTACGGTCGCCGCCAACGCAGTTGTTCTCTCGGATGTGCCGCCGAATTCGATCGCCGCTGGAATGCCGGCACACTCAAAGCCAAAGCGACGTCCGGTGGCAGCCTAGTTCTCCGGCCTGATTTTTTCACCCCATCCCCGTTAATTAGATATTCCGCTCAGTTTCCTTATAGCTAGGCTACCTGCCGCACTAGCTACTTACCAAATTCGTATGCCTACGGACGGTTATTAATTTATGTCAACAACTGTGCAGTTAGCGTAAGAGCGCCTATGAATATTCATTTCTTGCTAACAAAAGACTTTTTTCGCGGAGGTGGCATCGAGACCTATAGTCGCGAAGTTGGTCGCCGCCTGGTCGAGCGCGGTCATGAAGTGACGGTGTATTCGACCCGGGGTGATGATGCCTGCCCGAACGAATGGGAAGGCATGCGGTTCATTTGGTTGCCTCGCGTCAAGCCATATTGGGCTGAAAAGACCTGCGGCGGCGTGTTTGCCGCAATGCGTGCACTGCGGGAGGAAACGCCCGATGTTTTTCATCTACATAGCGTAGTTGCCGGATCGATGGCTCCGATCTTGCGCTCAAAGGGAATTCCTTGCATTTTGCAAATGCACGGCATCGAATGGCAGCGAAGTCGGTGGGGGATTGCTGCCAGAAGCTTGCTCAAAGTCATGGAGCATGCGTCGCTTTCGGCCGCAGACGCAATTACGGCCGTATCAAAGACACAGTGTGAATACTTTCAGACGTGTTACGGGGTGGAGTGTGAATTCATTCCGACGGCTGCGGATATAAAGGAGTACGCCAGTCCGAACCTGATCTCCAGCATGGGGCTGCGTTCTCGCGAGTATGTGCTCTTTGCTGCCCGCCTCGTGCCTGAAAAAGGAGCTCACCACCTGATTCGCGCGTACCGGCGCCTCACAACGGATCGCCCATTAATCATTGCCGGCGAAGCACCGGCAGCGGGCGGCTATTGGGAACAACTACGCAACTTGGCGGCTGGCGATTCTCGGATTCGCTTCGTCGGCCGTGCACAAGGCCGACTACTTGAGGAGCTCTTTTCAAACGCTGCTCTTTTTGTACAGCCGTCGGAGCTCGAGGGGCTCTCGATCGGTCTGATCGAGGCCATGAGTTATGGCATTCGGTGCCTCTCCAGCGATATTCCTGCCAATCGTGAAGTTGTCGGCGACGCGGGTTTGTTATTTCGCAACAAAGATGTCGACGATCTCGAGCGAACGCTGCACGCGGCTCTCTCAAATGATACAGCCGGCTATAGACTTGCTTCAGCCGCTCGGCAACGTGTCGAACGACTCTTTTCCTGGAAGCGCGTTGTGGATCAACTCGAAGCACTTTATGAGCGGGTCGTCTACGGCCTGGAGAGGCAGACACGGGTCGCATGATCCCGCAATCGGCCACCAAGCCCAGCGCCCTCGTCAATTAAGTATCTCCAGACTTCTGAGCCTGCCTTTTCTTTAACGCCAGATTCCTAACATCTAATCCCGTTCCCAAAAAACGATTCGATTTATGATTGTGATCTTACTTCTCTTAATCGCGCTATCTATTGCGCTGTCGTTGATCTTTACTCCTGCTGTCCGAAAGTTAGCACTCCGTTGGAACCTGGTCGATCTGCCGGATCACAAGCGAAAAGTTCATAAGAAGCCAATACCACGAGTAGGCGGCATCGCGCTCACGGCCGCGTACTTCGGCTCTTGCTTTGCGGTCGTTGCTTTACTTTCCCGTTTTCATGTTGATGGTTTCTTCGGATTCACCGCCATCAAGTCAATCACGCCGGCAACCCTCTTTGTTTTCTTTATCGGTCTGTTAGACGACATGTTTACCCTCAAGGCATGGCAGAAGTTTGTAGCCCAGCTTGTAGCCGGCATGCTGGTAGTTTCGGCTGGGGTTCATATAGGCGGTTTTTCGATCTTCACGGCCTATCCGCTATTCGGAAAAGTCATCACGGTCGTATGGCTGGTCGCTTGTACGAATGCCGTAAACCTGATTGATGGACTTGATGGTCTGGCCGCCGGTATCGCTCTGCTGGCCACCATGACAACACTCGTCGCCTCACTCATAAACGGGCACGTTGAACTGACGGTCGCGACCGTACCGCTCGCGGGGGCCCTGATAGGCTTCTTGGTGTTCAATTTCAATCCCGCCTCTATCTTCCTCGGCGACAGTGGGAGTTTGGTGCTCGGCTTCCTGCTTGGCTGCTACAGCATTCTCTGGAGTTCCAAGTGCGCTACGCCACTTGGAATGACCGCGCCACTTATCGCACTTTCGGTCCCGCTTCTCGATACTACGCTAGCGATTGCTCGTCGCTTCCTTCGAGCGCAGCCGATTTTCAAGCCGGACCGCTCGCATATCCATCATCGGCTCTTAGCTCGTGGTCTGACGCACCGCCGGACCGTGCTGCTTCTTTATGTTGCCAGCGCCGTCGCCGGCACTTTTTCCCTGGCTCTCATTTGGGCTCGCAATCATTGGGAGTCCGCGATTCTTCTGACCTTTGGCTGCGCAGCAATCTACTGCATTCGCGAATTGAGCTACGCGGAATTTGAGGCCGCTCGAAGAGTTCTGTTGCGCGGCAGTTTTCGACGAGAGATTAACGTTGAGCTGGCCGTGCAAACGTTCGAGGCGGGCCTTGACGCGGCAGCAACCCCAGATGATTGCTGGGCGATCGTGGAGCGTGTCTCGCATGAATTCGGCTTCCGTGCCACTCGCATGCGATTCGTCGACCGAATGTTCGGTGTTCAGAATCGTGGCGATGGAGCGCGTTCGTCGGCGATCGCCATAGCCATTTCCGAAAATGACTGGGTCGAGTTATCTCTTGGCGCCGATTCGGTTCAGCATCCGAACGCGCTAGTACCCTTTGCCACTACGATGCGACGAGTATTGGCCGATAAAAGGATTGTTATGGCTTACTCGCCACAACGCCAAACCGAAACAGCCTTTACCACCGTACTATACGACACTATTCCTTCGGTCATACATTAATAATCCGAATGTGCGCGCAGATATCGGTGCCGCGGGCGCTTCGTTCGTGTCGGTGGCACGGCTCGACCAGGCAGACTGTATGCGCTGATCTTAGCCAATCGACTATTGCACTTACAAACTGTATAGAAACATAATTATGAGCACTCAAACCCTCTCGTCAGACTGGTTATCGAATTTTCCCGATAAACGGGACATGCTGTCCGTTGACGAACACACGCTCGTTGCTAGCCTCAACGCTGGAACGCAGGTTGACTATCCACGAGTGTGTGTGCACGAATTATTCGTCGAGCAAGCCGTACTGCGGCCGCATGCCGAGGCGCTGGTGTTTGGCGCGGACCGCCTAACCTACCGGCAGCTTGATCATCACGCAAACCGGATCGCACACTTCCTTGCGGCAGAAGGCGTCCATCCTGGTGACCACGTTGGCATCTGTATGGATCGATCCGCCCACATGGTCGTGTCGATGCTGGGCATCCTGAAGGCCGGCGCCGGTTATGTGCCAATCGATCCCGAGTATCCGCAGGAGCATTTGCGATTTATCGTTGAAGACGCTGCGATACGCTGCGTGCTGACCGAGCTCGACGTACATTCCGTCCTTCCGACCGCTGCTCCGCGGTTTTGCATAGACGGTGCAGATTCTCCCATTTGCTCGTGCAGCTCGGAAGCAGTGGTCAATCGGTCCGGGCCAGAGTCGGTGGCGGCGATCATCTATACTTCCGGATCGGCCGGTCGGCCAAAGGGCGTCTGCATCCCTCATCGCGCAATCGTGCGAACTTTTCGCAATACAAACTATGTGCAGGCGACGAATGAGGATCGCGTTGCCCAGGTTGCCAGCCCGTCGTTTGATGGCACCCTGTTGGAGATCTGGCTGCCGCTGTTGAATGGCGGCACGCTTATCGGCATGCGGCGCGAGACACTGCTCGATCCTATCGAACTCACGAGAGTTCTCGAGGCCGAGCGGATCAGCATTATGGTTCTGAATACTGCTTACCTGCATCAGATTGGCCGCGATACGCCGACGGTACTGAAGGGCGTGCGGAAAATCCTCTTCGGAGGCGAAACAGCGGAACCGGGCCCCTTGCGCGCGCTCTTACCGCATGTAAGTCCGCGTGCCTTGGTCAACGTTTATGGGCCGGCGGAGGGATGTGTGATCACAACGTATCACGAGATCACATCGATTCCCGAACATGCGGCCACCATCCCCATTGGGCGACCGGTTACTAGTGCGCAGGTGTACCTGCTCGATGGGGACCGCAATCTGGCGCCGGCCGGTATGGCGGGAGAAATCTACATAGGTGGTGAAGGCGTCGCGCTGCGGTATTGGAACCGTCCGGAATTGTCTGCGGAGCGGTTTATTCCGGATACTTTTTCCGGAATACCAGGCCGCCTGCTCTACCGAACCGGCGATCTTGCCCGGATGCGCCCCGATGGCGAGCTAGAGTTTATCGGACACATCGATGAGCAGGTGAAGATTCGTGGTTATCGCATCGAACCTGCAGAAGTCCGTTACGTAATTAGTACTCACCCGGATGTCCAGCAGGTGTTTCTAATGGTTCGCGAAGACCAGCCGGGAGAAAAACGCCTGGTGGCTTATGTGACTCTGCGGCGTTCCCTCGTATCGCCGCAAGAGGTCCTTCGTCAGCACGTCAAGAGCAAACTGCCGGCGCACATGTTGCCGGCCGCGTTTGTGATCGTAGATTCCATTCCATTGAACACAAACGGGAAGGTGGATAAAAAAGCCTTGCCCGCACCCTCCGTATGGCAAGAGTTCGCAAATGACTCTGCGACGCTCGAGAATGTTTTCGAGCGCATGCTGATTTCGGCGTGGCAGGATCTGCTTCGCGTCGACCATATCGGATTGAATGATAATTTCTTTGATTTGGGCGGCCACTCGTTGCTTGCCGCGCGTCTGATCGCACGGATCGAAAGGGAAACGGGCGAGAACATTCCCGTTGCCGCATTGTTTGAAGCTCCCACTATCGCTCAGCTAGCGGAGGGCCTGCGCCAACGATCGTTCGTCGGCGGCTGGTCACCGCTAGTCGAATTACATATGCCGGAGGCAAGCACGCAAATTGCGCCATTCTTCTGCGTGCACTCGCTCGGTGCTAATCTGGTCAGCTTCCGAAAAGTTGCGTCTCTGTTGCGCGGTGATCGACCTATATATGGTCTCCAGCCACACGGACTGGACGGGAAGCAGCAGCCGCTCGACAGCATCGAGAAAATGGCAGCTGCCTACGTGGCAGAAATCCGCAAAAAACAGCCGCACGGCCCCTACTACTTGGGCGGAATCTGCCTTGGCGGTGTGGTTGCTTACGAGATGGCCCAACAATTACAAGAGAGCGGCGAAGAGATTGCATTTCTAGCTTTAATCGATTCTTTCGTTCCTGGCAAACCAAAATATTTGCGAATACGTTCCAATCTCACAGAGTATTTAGACCGCCATCTCGGTGAAATATTGATGCGCCGTGGTCCTTCGCGACTGAAATACATCGCCCGATGGACCCTCAACGGGGGAGTTCTTCTCTCTCGCGCCCTTGGATGGAGAGACAATAGTTCCCTCGCCCAGGCCACCCGGCGTCTTGCCCAAATACACACGCGTGCTATTTTCGCCTATGAGCCCAAGCCCTATTCAGGGAAAATCACGCAGTTCATGTGCAGTGACGGAGCATTCCGTTCTTACGAGGATCGTCGTCTCGCCTGGAGCACACTGGCATCCGGGGGATTCGAAGTCCATATCGTGCCGGGTGACCATCTGACCTTGGTTGAAGAGCCTCATGTTTGTACGCTGGCCGAGCAACTCCAGCTTTGCTTGGACCGGGTGAGTGGTGTCACCGGCTCTCAGGTCTCGACTATATGTGAGATGCCTGGGCCCTCGTACCCAGAGACACAAGCGAAGCTTGGCCTGCAATCGAAGCTGCACTCGGTCGGTCGCTTCTCTGCCGAGCTAGCAGCCACAACACTCCCGGGTCTACGGGCCGGGTGAGGTCGTGGTGCGCTCTTCGGTCGCACTTAGATCGGTACCGTCTGTCTCTATATCCATCCGGCACCGATCTAAGTGGCGTGCCTAAGAGCTACGGCAGAACTCCGTTCAGGTTCACTGGAGGCGGGTTATTTTGGAGTTGAATCTGCGTCATCGTTGTCATTGCGAATGATCTCCAGCTTGTGGTTACGTACTTGAATTTACCCAGCCCGATGCTCGGATTGTTCTCAATGCCCGGGCCAGTGGTGGCCGGGTATGGATCCGCTCCTGTGTCCAGGAGGAAGGATGCGGTAGACCTGTCGTCCGGCCCGTTTGTGTTGTTCAGAACCAATCTCGCTTCAAGTAGTGCAACCACCCCGGCGATGTCGGAGTGATTGACAGGTATCCGCGGATATGGAGCGTAAAAGTGCGCAACCTTGCCGGTCACTGTCGAGATCGAAAATGACCCATCTGACTCGATCCGCATTGGTACGGATGTTCCATAATCGATCGTCCAGTCTTCGGAGAAGAAATCCGAGCCGATCTGTGCTGGAGGTAGGTTCACCGCGGTCCATTTTCCCGTGGACGCGTTAAGCCAGTAGAGTGCACAGGCGCGAATGTTAACCAGTGTGTTTGTGGCTGGGTTACCGTTCGGCCCCACGTATAGGCTGCCCCACCACTCAATAGCCGTGTTCGGCGCTATGTTGTTGCCTTCCTCGATAACCGGGCCGTGATAGAAATCGTAGCTGGACGGAAGCCCGTGTGGACTGCCCTCGTTGCTACCGGTCATATCGGCCGCAATCTGACTCGCTACCGAGGCGTTGGTGAAATTTGTACCAGATACTGTTATGTTGGATGTCGCCGACGCAGAGGTGTGATTACGATACTGTGTCAGAACCTCAATCGTGTAACTCCCCGGACTTAGGTTGACGGACATATCAATCGAGGTCGCTCCCATCTCCTGAGTAACCAAGTTGCCATTCGCATAAACCGCCATCGTTAAAACTGTATGTCTCGCTTCCGACGACGCGACAATCTGGACGGGTGAGGAGACTACTGCGCCGTTGGAAGGAGAACTAATTTGAACTGCAGCGGAGCTCGCAACGCTTAAAAGAAGCCCCACCGCAATCACTCCAAACATCAATGTTTTCAAGGGCCATCACCTTTCTAAGTTTGTGGAAGCAATTTCGGGGATCGGCTCGGGTACCCGAACTCGTCCCATCAGAGATTGTTGCGAAGGCATGAGCCTCCTAACGGGTTTTCAGCTACCCGCTAAGCGCCTCGTGCCCCTTAATGACCGGATGAGCACATCAAAATGTAGACGGCATCATTCGATAGCGCGATAAATCGAGCTTATGCTATCTCGATATATTACTCACACTCGGTAAGCCATGCAAGAGTTTTTTTTTGACATGGGGGTGGTGGCGCCCCGCGTGAGTAACCGCAGTCACCTTTGACGGCCAATGAGCGCGAACCGCTTGAGAATCGATAAAAGCACGCCAAATACAGTAATCGCTTGTACCAGTCCAAAATTCGGATTATGACAAAAGCAGATTACAAGCCATCAATTCCCTTACGTTGATTTCCCATTCTTTTTCGCGCATGCCAAGTTTCAATCTTCTCTCTACATTTTATGGGAAATCTGGCGCATATTGAAGTTGGCTATCTTTTTCGATCCCGGCCCAGACAAGTCCGCCCAGAATGCATCGATCGATCCGCAACTGCCGGCGTGATTAACGAAAACAAGAATTATCATCGGCATTGCGATTAGGAACCAACGCCGCCATCGGATTCCCGAGGCAAGTAAAAGGAGAGATAGTCCCATAGGTAAACAGATAGGTGGCAGCGACTTATTAGCGTCAAAATAGATTATCAAGAACATTGAGATCGGCAGGAATTTCGGAAGAGATTTCTTGTACTGGCTTTTACCTGAGCCAATCCCCCCGAATGGATGGTACACGATTTCGGGCAGAACTTCCGGAGGCACGCAGGAGGAGGAGTCCTTTAATGATAGGTGTGTTCTACTATCAAGGTCCAGAATTAGTCTTTTCCAATGCAAGATGAGCCTGAGCGAGCGGCTTGTTTCTAACACAGAATGAGCCTGGAGGCGATGGGCATGCTGAGGATTGAAGATCAGCGTTCGGCAGGCGGAGAGGCTAAGCCTGGATCAGATCCGGGCGTTTTTAGAAGCCAGTGCGGCAAGCCGGAATTTGAGCGCCTGGCCGAAATCTCGTGGCCCATTTGTATAACTTGCGCAAGCAGCGGCGCTATCGCGAATGCCGGCTGAGTTACAGCAAGACTCGACCCAGGCAGATCCAGATAGGCGAACGCCGCCAGCCGAATCCACAAGGCGAGCCTGGATACCTGCGGGTCGATACCGTGCATCAAGGCGATCAGGAGGGCGTGAAAGACGTGTACCACATCAATGCGATCGATGAGGTCACCCATGGCAGGTGATGGGCTGCACGGCGCAAATCGGGGAGGCTTGGCTATTGCAGATACTGGAGCAAATCCTGCAGCAGTTCCCGTTTCGGATTCGCGGCTTTCATCCCAATAACGTGTAGCGAGTTCATCAACCATACCGTGGCTCAATCACAAGCACCTGAAATCGACCAATCTCCTGGAGCGGCTCAACCAAGAGCTGAAGCGGCGGACTCTGGTGGTGCGGATCTTCCCCAACGCGGGCAGCTGCCTGCGCCTGAGCCGAGCTCTCGCGGTGGAAACACACGAGAACTTCC
>JAFATG010000299.1 GCA_019244055.1 Acidobacteriaceae bacterium
TTTCGCGGTGAATCAGCGGCCGGCGCAAGGAACGCGCGGCACATATCGCGTGACCATGCGGCATGGAGTGAGCCGGCTGCGATCGGGGGAGCGATTTACGCTAGGCATAATTTTTCACGATTCGAAATAGAAATGCCTTGTGACCACCGGCCCGGGTCCTGCGCCTAGGCGCCGACGGTGTTGGAGCGCGACAAGGGCCTCAAGACTTCAAGCTTTCTCAGCAGACCCGTAACGGTCGCGAAGCTTGCAGCGATCGCGGCGTTTCGGGCCAAGCTACCATTGGACACCGTGCCAAGCACACCTCCTATGTCCTGGAGCAGTTCTGGGTGTTCGCTTTTTAAAAGCCGGAAGACCTCGACGGGTCGGTCGGAGGCGGCGTCTACGAGCCGCCCCAAGTAATCCTGGATACTCCAAACGGAATCCAGGATTTCGGAGATGTGGGCTGGGGAACGGGAAAAGATACGAACGTTCGCAATCGAAGTAGAAATTGACTCACAAAGAGTTTCGATGTTCACACTCGGCATGTCTCGATCGAGATTACTTTGCAGACCGTTCCTGCATAATATCTGCATTCTACTGGGCCATCATATTGTAGCGATGTTGCCTGTTAGCAATCGAAGGATTTCATGAACATCTCGCGACGTGTTTTCTTGGCCATCACTTTCTTCAGCTTGGCAGCCGGTTCAGTACTCGGAAGCGAATCCAGGCTTTACTGGGTCGGTTCGTGGGCCGCCTCGCAACAATTGCCCGAACCACAGAACTCGCTTGCACCAGAAGATCTGCGTGACGCCACCCTGCGGCAAATTGTTCATCTATCGCTCGGAGGGGGTACGGTTCGCGTGCATCTCTCGAATGCATTCGGAACCGCGCCGCTGCACCTGGGCTCGATCCATATCGCGCGTCCCGTTTCCAGCTCCTCGCCAGTTATTGATCCCGCAACGGACAAAGCACTCAGTTTTCAGGGAAGAAGCGAGGTGACGATCCCGGCTGGCGCCGAATTCATTTCCGATCCAGTCGACTACCCGGTCGCGCCTCTGAGCGATCTCGCGATCAGCATTCGTTTCGATGATCCGCCTGCGCAGCAGACTGGCCATCCAGGCTCTCGCGCTACTTCTTATTTGGTGCATGGCGATCTCGTATCTGCCGCGGATTTACCAGGCGCAAAAAGAATCGATCACTGGTATCAACTGGCAGGCGTAGATGTAATGGCTCCGCCAGATGGTGCTTCAGTCGTCGTTCTCGGCGATTCCATTACCGACGGTCATGGCGCGACCACAAATGGGAATGATCGTTGGACGGACGTGCTGGCACGTAGACTGCAACATGCGCCGGCCTTTCGAAATGTCGGTGTTCTCAACCAAGGTATCGGCGGTAATCATCTTTTGACGGATGGTTTAGGACCGAATGCCCTGGCGCGTTTTGATCGCGACGTACTCGTACAACCCGGCGCTCGCTACCTGATTGTGTTGGAAGGCGTCAACGATCTTGGCGGGCTAACGCGTACGGGCGAGGTAGGTCCAAGCGAACACGCTGCCTTCGTACAGGGCCTGCTCGCAGCCTACCAGCAGATCATCGCCCGCGCACATACACACGGGATAGAGGCGATCGGCGCGACTATCCTGCCGTACGCGGGCTCAAATTACTATCATCCCGGACCCGCTAACGAGGTGGACCGCCAAACCGTTAATGAATGGATTCGCGCTCCCGGGCACTTTGATGCAGTTATCGATTTCGACCAGGTTACGCATGATCCCGCCCATCCCGATCGCTTGCTCCCGACCTTTGATTCCGGCGATCATTTGCATCCGTCGCCTGCAGGCTACGCGGCTATGGCGAATGCTGTTCCGTTGTCGCTGTTCGCGAAAATGCCGCAGGCGGGCGCATCAGCTTCGTTTCCTCCATCCCAGGTCGACAACTTTGCCGGCCATCCACGGGTGGTTGTGATCAGTGACATCGGCAACGAGCCAGACGATCAGATGTCGCTCGTGCGTTTGCTGCTGTACTCGAACGAACTGGACATTGAAGCGCTGATCGCGGCCACCTCCACTTGGCAGAAAAGCGTGATCCACCCGGAGACCATGCGCAAGCTGATCCAAGCTTACGGCCAGGTGCGAGCAAATCTACTGCTCCATGCTCCTGGCTGGCCCACCGCTGAGGATCTGGATAAGCGTGTCTATTCGGGCCAACCTGGCTATGGGATCGCAGCGACCGGACCCGACCGCATCTCGGAAGGAGCGCAGGCCATTATTCAGGCAGCCGACCGCAACGACGATCGTCCGCTATGGATCAGCGTGTGGGGCGGGACAAACACACTAGCGCAGGCGCTGATGCGAGTGCGCGCGACTCGATCACCGGAAGAACTGGATAAATTCATCGCGAAACTCAGGGTATATTCGATCTCGGATCAGGACGACGCCGGGCCGTGGATTCGGCGTGAGTTTCCGAATCTCTTTTATATTGTCGAGCCGTCTACGCCGACCGGCGCTGAATACTACTACGCAACCTGGACCGGCATCAGCGGGGACGCCTATTACCGCAACTGCGCAGGCGCTAATTTTACGTCCATCACAAACGAATGGCTGGAGGCGAATATCCGTAGCAAAGGACCGCTGGGCAAACTGTATCCGCGTTTCCTATTCATCATGGAGGGGGACACGCCTTCATTTCTCGGCCTCATCGATAATGGGCTGAATTCGTTCCGAAGACCCGACTGGGGTGGTTGGGGCGGCCGCTACATCTACCGGCAGCCATACGGCGAAACACACGCCATCTGGACACAAGGCGGCGATCTCTTTTTCCGCGTCACTTCGCAGGACACGGTAATGGGTACAGACGGACTGCAGCACACTTCCGATCAAGCGACGATCTGGCGCTGGCGCGAAGCGTTCCAGAACGATTTCGCAGCACGCATGGATTGGACCGAGAATGATTATCGCCACGCGAACCACAATCCGGTGCTCGAAGTGAATGGCCAGAAAGGGACCGCACCGGTGATTATCGATGCCGTCGTGGGAGAACCCGTGAAGCTGGATGCGAGCCGGAGTGCCGATCCGGATGGACAGCCGCTTGAATACCGATGGTTTCACTACCCCGAAGCCGGATCAACGGACGCCAGCCTCGCTGAGATTAGGATCTCGGGCGGCGATACGGCCAAGGCTGTCGTTACTGCAACAGCTACGTGCCGGCCGGGCTGGCTGAAGACGAACGCACCCTGCCCGGCGATGGGGACTGCGCACATCATTTTGATGGTGACCGACAACGGATCGCCACGCTTGACGTCGTACCGGCGCATCATTTTGAGTGTTCACGCGGCGGTGAAGTAGTTCCAAGTACGCTAAACAGCCGCTTCGAAATTTAGTTCCACAGGCGGCGGAAAGAGGGCATATGAACTTATCAGACGATCAGGGGCTGAGCCACATTCGCAGCGGCTTTGATGTAGGCGAGACATTGAAACGCCTCGAGACTCTACTGGAGCGCAAAGCGATCAAGGTATTCTGCCGCATCGACCACAGCGGCGAAGCAGCCAAAGCCGGATTCGTGATGAGACCAACACAACTGCTGATGTTTGGGAACCCGAAAGCAGGTACGCCGTTCATGCTCGAATGGCCGACAACAGCGATCGATTTGCCGCTGAAGGCGCTTGTCTGGGAGGACGAGGACCAGATCGTGAGGTTGACCTACAACAGCGCCGAATACCTTCGCGAGAGGCATCAGCTACAGGGCGGGCTTGAGCCGCTAAGGGCCGCGGAAGCGCTTTTCAGCGCAGCGGTCGATCCGGGCTTCGTGCTGTAGCGAGCTATGCCCGGCTGGAAAGATGAGTTAGGAGTGGTCATTAAATCCAAAGAGTACGTTGCATGCGGCAGTTCGGTTTGGAGCGACAACGTAATGCGATATGCTCAGCACTCATGAGATTCCCGTTATTTCTGGTCTTCCTGTTCGGCTGGTCAGCTTACGGCCAGAGTACGTATGCATTGCGGGCTGCCCGAATGTTTGACGGCAAGAGCGACGGACCAGTTCAGCCCGGAATAGTAATTGTCGATGGGAACAGTATCCGAGCTATCGGCGGACCGGCGCCCACAGGCGCGACCGTAATCGACTTGGGCGATGCAACTTTACTCCCCGGTTTCATAGACGCTCATACCCACCTGACAATGGATTTCAATCCGGACTACAACGGCCAGCGTCTCGAAAACCTGACCCGCACAATTCCAGAACAGTCCATTCGTTCCACTGCAAACGCTCGCGTCACGCTAATGGCCGGCTTCACCACGGTCCGCGACGTCGGCTCCAGCAGTTTTATGGACGTTGGACTTCGAAACGCGATAAATAGCGGAATCGTGCCAGGCCCCCGCATGTTGGTTGCGGTGCACGCCCTTGGTTCAACCGGCGGACATTGCGACGAGGGGGATGGATTTCGCTTTGGGCTGCTCAATCACGAGAGCCGACCGGAAGATGGCGTCATCAATTCGCCCGAAGAAGCTGAATATGCCGTTCGCTTCAACGTGAAGTACGGAGCTGACGTAATCAAATCCTGCCCCACGGGAGGCGTGCTCTCACCGACGGACGACGTGGATGCCCCCCAACTAACCCAGGCGGAAATGAACACGATTGTAGCGATCGCACACGAACTTCACCGGAAAACGGCCGCGCATGCTCATGCTCCTGAGGGGGCGAAGCGCGCCATCCGAGCTGGCATTGACTCCATTGAACACGGAACATTTCTGGACGACGAAGCCCTGCGAATGATGCGTGAGCACGGGACGTATCTTGTCCCCACTCTGTCTGTGCGGAGCGGAATCGCAGAATCAAAATTTCCGCCGTTCGTTCGGCAAAAAGCGGATCTGGCCATCCGTTCGCAAGACTCGATGGTTCGTCGAGCCATTGCGGCAGGAGTGAAAATCGCTCTCGGCACCGACGCAGCGGTTTATCCTCACGGAAACAATGCCTTAGAGTTTGTGCTTTTGTGTGCGGATGGCATGACACCGGCACAAGCCTTACGAGCTGGAACTTCGGCCGCTGCGGACCTGCTCGGCTTGCAGGGCAAAATCGGGACGCTTGAAGCCGGCAAGTTGGCCGACATTGTTGCCGTCCCCGGCAACCCTCTGGAGGACATCAAAGTCACCCAGAGCGTTGTGTTCGTTATGAAAGAAGGCAAGATTTACCGGAACGATCGATCGGGAGCTTCTACGAAAGGGCTGTAGAGCGGGGCGGGCGAACCCTATCGCTGCAAAGATCGCCAACGCAATCATGGAACGTCAGGCTGGGAAAGCCAGCTTTTCTGAAGCCGCCGCCCCACAAAATCTGTTCTGCATCCGGGAAACTTCAGACATTCGCTATACTCGTTCTGTAAACGGCTGTTTTCGAGTGCGGGCAGAAGTGCGCCTGCGCGTCTCCGCTTACCTCTGATCCGTAACACCCATGTTCGACAACTTATCCGACAAGCTGCAGCGCGTGTTCAAGAACCTGCGCGGGGAGGGCAAGCTCAGCGCGGCCAATATGGAAGAGGCGCTGAGAGAGATTCGGGTAGCGCTGCTGGAAGCCGACGTTCACTTTAAAGTCGTCAAACAGTTCATCGAAGAAGTAAAGGTGAAAGCGATGGGCGAGGAAGTCCTCACAGCGCTCTCTCCGGGCCAGCAGGTGGTCAAGATCGTTCGCGATGAGCTGATCAAGATGCTGGGAACGCACGCGTCGCGGCTGCGCTTCGCCAACGAGCCGCCGACTGTCATGTTGATCGTTGGTTTGCAAGGTTCGGGCAAAACAACGAGCGCCGCCAAGCTGGCGCGGTTTCTAAACAAAGAAGGAAATAAACCGCAACTGGTGTCGGTGGACGTGTACCGTCCGGCGGCGCGGCATCAGCTCAGCATTCTTGCGAAGAACGTCACGACACCTATCTATGAGGGAACGGCGGAGGAGACAAAGCCGCTGGAACTGGCACGTTCGGCGCGACGAGAAGCTATGCAGACCGGGCGCGACGTGCTGCTTGTAGATACGGCCGGTCGCCAACATATCGATGAACAGCTCATGCAGGAGTTGCACGAGCTGAAGGAAGCGCTGAACCCAACGGAGATTCTGTTTGTTGCCGATGCCATGACGGGGCAGGATGCCGTAAAGTCAGCCGATGAATTTCATAAGCGGCTCGGGATTACCGGGGTGATCCTGACAAAGATGGACGGAGATGCGCGCGG
>JAFATG010000325.1 GCA_019244055.1 Acidobacteriaceae bacterium
AATGCCGGTATGCACGCCGCCGGCGTGGTCATCTCCTCGGTCCCGCTCAAAGAGTTGGTCCCGCTTTACGTCACGAACAAGCAGGAAATCGTGACCCAATACGACATGCTTGGGCTCGAAAAGCTCGGGTTGTTGAAAATGGATTTCCTCGGCCTCACCACACTCACGATCGTAGAGCAGGCGATGAAGCTCATTGAAAAATATCGAGGAGTCAAGATCGTACTCGAAGATTTGCCGCTCGACGATGTCCAAAGCTACGAGAAAATCTTCAGCACCGGTTTCACCAGCGGCGTGTTCCAGTTCGAATCTCCGGGCATGCAGGACATCTTGCGCCGGTATCAGCCGAACCGGATCGAAGATTTATGCGCTTTGAACGCCCTGTACCGGCCCGGACCCATTCAGGGCGGCATGATTCCGGATTTCATCGATCGTAAGCACGGACGCAAGCCCATCGCCTACGATCTTCCGGTACTCGAAGAGATTCTGTCTGAAACCTACGGCGTGATCCTCTACCAGGAGCAGGTGATGCAGATATCAAACAAGCTGGCCGGCTACTCGCTCGGGGAAGCGGACATCTTACGCCGGGCGATGGGGAAGAAGAATGCCGTGGAAATGGCCCAGCAACGCGAACGGTTTATCAGCGGCGCCACCGAACGCGGCTATCCAGCCAAAAAGATCGCAAGAATTTTCGATCTGATGGAGCAGTTTGCGGGCTATGGCTTCAATAAGTCGCATTCGGCCGCCTATGCATACCTCGCCTATGTCACCGCGTATCTGAAAGCGCATTACTCGGTCGAGTTCATGTCCGCCTTGCTCACCTCCGAATCGGGCAATATGGACAAGGTCGTGAAGTATATCAATGAGTGCCGCGAAATGGGCATTCGCGTCCTGCCACCCGATGTCAATCGAAGCGAGCTGAACTTCACCCCCTCCGAGGATGCCATTCGTTTCGGCTTGGGAGCGGTGAAAAATGTCGGTCAGGGCGCTGTGGAGGCGATCGTCGCTGCGCGGGAGGAAGGCGGTCCCTTCACCTCCATTTATGATTTCTGCGAGCGCGTGAATCTCGGAAACGTGAATCGCCGCGTGCTGGAGAGCCTTATCAAAGCCGGCGCCCTGGATGGAACCGGCGCGAATCGCGCCCAGCTCACCGAAGCTCTGGACCGGGCGCTCGAATCAGGAGCGCGCGCCTCCCGCGATCGCGCAATGGGGCAACATGGACTTTTCGGGCTTACCGAAGAACCCGAAAAGGCCGAATTTCCGCTCGCCAATTTGCCCGACTGGACTATGGAGCAAAAATTAGCCGGCGAGAAGGAACTCCTAGGAATTTACGTCTCCGGCCACCCACTGGATCGGTTCAGAGATAAGATAACCGATCTGGCAACCCACTTCACCGACCGTTTGGAAGATCTCGAGAAGAACACACCGGTTGCGCTCTGCGGAATGCTTACTAACATCGTTCGTAAGACGAATCGCGAGGGCAAGTATTGGGCGGCCCTCAAAATCGACGATGCCCGGGGTACCGCCGATGGCATGGTTTTCGCGAACCGGTACGAAGAACTGCTCCCGGTGTTGCGGGACGATGCTGCTGTTTTCATTCGCGCCCTGGTACTCCCCGAAGAGAGTGGCCCACCCAAGCTTTCCATCCAAGAAATGGTGAAGCTTGAGGAGGCTCGGGTTGACCACCCTTCGCTTATCTCCATTCGCTTCTGGTTGAAGGACGAAAACTCTGCCGAAAAGGCCGACGCGCTCAGTGATCTGTTCGGTCGCAAGCGCGGCAGTACCGAAGTCCGGCTTCGGATCGAGAAGCCGCGCGATTTCTCTGTAATCATGGACGTGGCAACTAAGGTACGGCCGGACCGGGAGTTTCGAGCGGAACTCGAGAAGATCTGCGGTCCCGAAGCATTGGAAGTACTGGCGAACTGATCCATGGATGAAGAGCAAACTGAAGCGCGGAGTGCTGAAACCGTCCTCAATGCGGGGGAGACTCTCGACAATCCGAGCTGGCATCGTGTTCAACTTGCGCGCCATCCCAAGCGGCCGCATGCCCTCGACTACATTCGCGAGCTGATCACCGGGTTTGAAGAGCTGCACGGGGACAGGTTTTTCGGTGATGACCCATCGATCGTCGGTGGCATGGGTTGCTTCGAAGGCAAGCAGGTGATGATCATCGGGCAGCAGAAAGGGCGGGATACCAAGGAAAAGCTTCACCGGAATTTTGGTATGTCCAAGCCCGAAGGCTACCGGAAGGCTCTGCGTCTGATGAAGCTGGCCGCCAAGTTTCGCAAGCCGATCATCACCTTAATCGACACGCCTGGCGCGTACCCCGGTATCGATGCTGAAGAGCGTGGGCAGGCGGAAGCGATTGCTTACAATTTGCGGGAAATGGCCCGTCTGCCAAGCCCGATTATTTCGGTCGTCATCGGCGAAGGAGGCAGCGGCGGTGCGCTCGGCATCGGTGTTGCGAATCGAGTGTACATGCTGGCGAACGCCTATTACAGCGTGATCTCGCCGGAAAGCTGCGCCGCGATCATCTATCGGGACTCAGGAAAGGCTCCCGACGCTGCCGCTGCTCTGAAACTGACTGCGCCGGGTCTCTTGCAGATGAAGCTGATCGACGGTATCGTTCCGGAACCCGAGCAGGGGGCTCACTCGGATCCTGATGCGGTTTTCGCGTCGTTGCGAGAGACTCTGAAGACCGCGTTGAACGAGCTCGAAGGCCTCTCGCCTGAGCAGGTCATCGATGAGCGGTACAACAAATTCCGGCAGATGGGCAATTTTTTTAGCGACGGCGGCGATCTCTGAATCGAATTGGAATTCTGATCGTTATCTTCGTGCTGGGCTTCCTGGCTCTGATCGCGTACTCCACCTTGAACGGCCCGCGCTACCGCGTGGAGGTGTGCATGGCCTATCAAGGCCGGTCAGCGTGCCGAACGGTAAAAGCTAAAAGTGAGCAGGCCGCCATTCGATCCGGGACCGAAAACGCCTGCGCGGACATTTCCTCGGGCGTTACTGACACGATGCGCTGCGTGGAGTCCCAACCTCAAAGCATAAAGTGGTTGAGCCGTCCCGCACAGAAATAGGGTCTCTTCCACGCCCTCCAGTCGGCCAGTATTGTTTTGCAGTAACGACGTGAGATTTGCCGGACGCCGTCCTTCGGAGTAAGATCGTGAGGCAGGTATCTGCAAGTGGCCGTCGATACCGAACGCTGGCGGCGCATCGAGTCCATTTACCATGCAGCGCTGGAGCGCGAGCCGGAGCAGCGCAGCAAATTCATAGCGGAAGCTTGTGCGGGTGACGAAGGCCTCTGTCATGAAATCGAGTCTCTGTTAGCACAAGCTTCAAAAACTGCTGGGCCTTTGGACGCACCCGCCTGGGACGCCCTGGGCACTTTACTTGGGGACGCCAAAGAGTCGCCGCTCGCGCGCGGCACGCAATTAGGTTCCTACATCATCGAGTCCTTGCTCGGCGCGGGCGGCATGGGCATGGTGTACGAGGCGCAGGATGCCAAACTCCATCGCCGCGTCGCTATCAAGGCGCTTCCCGAAGGAATCTCGGCGCCAAAGCAGGCGATTGAGCGGCTGTGGCGGGAGGCGCGCGCAGCCTCGGCGCTGAATCATCCAAACATCGCCACGATTCACGCCATTGAGGAATACGAAGGGCGCCTTTTATCGTTATGGAGTTGCTGGAAGGCCAAAGCCTCAAGCAGCTTATAGACGGCAAACCGCTCAAGCTGGAAACGCTACTGGAACTCGCGATTCAATGTGCCGATGGCCTCAGCGCGGCCCACTCGAAGGGCATCATTCACCGCGATGTCAAGCCGGCCAATCTTTTCGTGACTAGCCGCGGACAACTGAAGATTCTGGACTTTGGAGTTGCGAAATTCCAGCAAATCGCCGAGTTGGCGGCGTCTGCCACGCCACCAGCCAGTGAGCGAACAGACTCCACATCCACTTTGAGCAGCACCGGCGCGCTGATCGGGACCATTGCGTACATGTCGCCGGAACAGGCGAGCGGAATCGAACTCGATACGCGCACCGACCTGTTCTCATTCGGCGCGGTGCTGTACGAGATGGCGACGGGTATTGCGCCGTTCCGGGGTGACAGTGCTGCGCACATTCGAGACTCCATCCTGAGCCGTTCACCTTCGCCTCCCTCGCATGTCAATCCGCGGCTGCCATCGGCACTCGATCGAATCGTCGCGAAGGCGCTCGAGAAGGATCGGGAGAAGCGCTATCAGAGTGCAGCGGAACTACGTTCGGATCTCCAGGCGCTGCAGCGCAAAGTGGTAGTGCCCCGCAGGCGAGTATGGGCCGCGGCCATGGCTCTAATCGTCCTCGGGGTGCTAATTGGAGCGCTCTTCTGGGGTCGGTCGCAGCGGTCGACAGCGCGGGCTCCAGATCTTCTTCCGCTTCCGAGTCGCCTGACTGCAAACGGGCCTGAGTCGCCCATCAATTCAGCAAAGACTTCGCCGGATGGCAGGTACCTGGTGTATTCAGATGCTGAGGGTGTTCACTTGCAGCTCCCGAGGGGCGGCGTGAGCCACATCGTCCCAAACACGCGCGGTACGTGGGTCATTTGTTGGAGCTTGGATGGGACAACGGTGTTCCTGCATAACGACAAGGGAAATTACAGCATGTCGCCGGCGAATGAAAAGCTGCACCCGCTCGGGAATGTAACTCCATTCGGCCGGCACGTCTTCGTGCACACAAAGGATGCAATAGAGACCAGAGACACGCATGGAAAGATGATTTTTTCCTTTGCCCTGCGTGATGACACGAATGGGAGCCTTCGCGAAATGGCACGTGGCGCGGATTGGTTGGCGGTCAGCTTCGGCAAACCATCCGGTTTGTCGTCGATCGACGCTTTTCAGCTCGACACAGGCCGGCGGACCACATTGGTACCGCCCCAGCCCCATTCCATCACGGGACTTACCTGGCTCTCCAGCGACAGGCTCATGTATTCCCTTGCGGAACAGTTGAATAATAGACTACGTTACCGAACCGGATAATCTCTGGCTTTTAAGCCTCGACCCGCGGACCGGGGTTCCGACGGGTCCACCCGTCCGTCGTTCCAGTTGGCCGGATTTCCATATCGCCCAGTTGTCTGCAACGGCCGACGGCAGGAGCCTCTCTTTTGTCCGCTTTACGCTTCAGCGAAGTATCTGGATTGGGACCCTGAACAGAAAAGCAGCCCGGCTGAGCGGCCCGCAGCGCCTCACGTATGGCGACGTAGTTGACTCTCCGTGGACATGGACGCGCGACGGCAAAGCCGTGGTGTTCACGTCCAACCGCGGCGGCTCTCTTCAGAATATGGGCGGGATTTACAAGCAAGACATCGGAACGGAAACCGCGCAAGCGCTTACTGCAGGACCTGGTAGCATTTTGATCGTCAGGCTATCACCTGACGGGAATTGGCTGATTTACGCGACGACGCAGGGCGTTAGCACGAAGGTGCAGTTGATGCGTATTCGGATCGGGGGCGGCGAGCCACAGCCAATACTTGTGAGCGAGAGCTTTGCGGGCCTAAGCTGCAGCCAAATAGCTGGAGGAACTTGTGCGATCTCTGAATCGGACGGCAAAACGACAACCGTTTCCGCAGTCGATCCGATGAAAGGCCCCGGCGCGGTTCTTTTTCGTGACAAAGGGGCGACCTCCGCGAATATCTCGCCGGATGGAAAGCACGTTGCCTATGTGATCCCGGACACACCGTGTAGGCGCGTCCGGATCACGGACTTGCACGGGAGGATCGAAGCAGACGTCACGGTGGCTGGCGTCGAAAATCTGAACAGTTTGGACTGGTCGGCAGATAGCGCCGGGTTCTTCATGTCTGACATGCGTAGCAACGAGAGTCGCCTGATACATGTTCAGAGGAGCGGCGCGTCACAGATTTTGTGGAGCGTACCTTGGCCGACGGATCTATATGGCATTCCTTCGCCGGACGGCCGCTATCTCGCGACGCCTAGGGCAACCTACAGCAGCAACGTCTGGATGGTTCAAGAGCCCGAGGACCGCGGAAGACGTTAAGCTTGGATGCGAGCCACTCCTATTTCGGCAGTTCACGCATCAGCCACGCCCGCGCCAGTTTCCAATCCCGCATCACGGTCTGTGGCGAGACACCGAGGACCTCGGCTGTTTCTTCCACGCTGAGCCCGCCGAAAAAGCGCATCTCAATCACCTGTGCTTTTCTTGCATCCAGTTGCGCCAGGGCCGCTAATGCGTTATCGACGGCGATCACTTCTTCCGCGCGCCGGGATGACCCGTCGGCAATTTCATCGAAATTCACGGCTGACGAATGCGCGATTTTGCGCGCCTGACCGCCCCGTTTGGCGGCAGAGCGTGTCCTTGCGGCGTCGACAAGGATGCGCCTCATTACCTGTGCCGAGACAGCGAAGAAATGGGCGCGATCCTTCCAGTCCACCTCGCCTACATTCACCAACTTTAGATAAGCCTCATTGATCAAGACCGTAGCCTGCAGCGAGTTGCCGGCCTGCTCGTGTTTCATGTGGCGGCGGGCAAGCCGGTGCATCTCGGCGTATAGGACTGGCATCAGCCGGTCCAAGGCTGCCCGGTCCCCAGCGGCCCAAGCCTTCAGCCAAATCGTGATTTCCGCTGTTTCCGTCATCGCTCGGGTGATTTCTGCAAGATTTCTTCCCGCCATTGTAGTTCTTCATTTCCGTTTCCGCTTACCCCTGCGAAAGGCGGAACGAAATGAGGGTTATTGGGAACCTCGCGCAAAACGGCCGCGGCATCAAGCGTGCCGCGCAAAAAACTAGCGAGCGCCGACACTGTCCCGCGGCGCGCATCCGCGCCCTTTGCGCTACAGCAGTAGCGAGCCTACTCGCAATCGGAACATCGGCCCTTGCCCAAAGCTCGGCGGAGGAAGCAAGAGCGACTGTGAAGGTCTACGTGCTAAGAAACGTAAGCGATCGTAACCTGAACGTGTCCTGGGCAGAGAACACTGCTTCGCAAATCTTTGCCCAAGCCGGCGTGCACATCAAATGGCAACTGGGAGAGCCCAGGCGCGGCGAACAGTACATGCCGATCGTCATAGACCTCAGCTCGAACACTCCGAAAACGCTTGCACCGGGTGCCTTGGCTTGCGCACAGGTGTATGAAGGCGTTCATATTCGGGTCTTTTGGGATCGCGTACAGAAAACAGTTCGGGGCGCCAATCCGCTCGGCACGTTTCTGCTGGCGCACGTCATCGCACATGAAATCGCGCACGTTCTCGAGCGTGTAGATCGCCATTCCGAAACCGGCCTCATGAAAGCAAGCTGGACAAAAAAGGAAATCGAAGAGATGGGTGCCCATCCACTTTCGCTCGCCCCGGAGGACGTGCAATTGATTCATCAGGGTCTGCTCCAGCGAGTTACACAGCAGGCTGCCGGCGCAGCGACGAATTGGGCTGCGATGGCGCTGGCCCGTACCAAATCGGATTGTGTCCGAGGCGCTGCCTTTTGACGCAGTCCACTTACGGCCTAATCCCCGGCACATTCACCCGCATGCGATAAATGCTGCTGCTCGCCGCAATATAGAGCGTCTTTCCGTCCTTATCCCCAAACGTGAGATTGCCCGTCTTCTCAGGCATGTCGATCGTTCCCAAATGCTTCCCCTCGGGCGAGAAGATCCAAACTCCGCCCGGAGCCGCACTATAGACATTCCCGCGTTGATCCACCTTCATTCCGTCGGGCGCGCCCGGACGAGTATCTAAGCTTGCATCGAAGAATAGCTTGCCCTCCGAAAGAGATCCATCTGAATTGACCCGATACCGCCGCCAGATCTTCTGCGGCTCGGAGTTGTTGGCGTAGAGCACACTCTGATCGGGAGAAAACGCAATGCCGTTTGGCCTCGGCAGGTCGGTGATGAGAAGCTGTAGCTTCTCATTCGCAGGCGCTGATCCCGCCGCCTGATCCGTTGCGCCCGGTAATCTGTAAACTCCATTCACCTTCAACTGCTTTTCAGCATCGTGATCGCTCTGGGTGCGCAAACCGTAAGGAGGATCTGTGAAATACAGCGAACCGTCTGACCGGTACACAAGATCGTTCGGACTATTGAACCGTTTGCCTTGATACTCAGTCGCGAGAATTGTAATCTCGCCCTTTGGGTTCATCGTCTCCAGCCGGTACACATCCCGCTGAGCGTGGCCCGCTACCGTCAGGCGCCCGCGCGAATCGAGCGTCATGCCGTTCGATCCCGATTCCGGACCGCCATACGCTGCCGCCGATCCCTTATATCCGCTCGGCTGAAGGAAAATGGACGCACCCCCTCCCGGCATCCACTTCCGGATACTGTCGCTTGGGATTTCAGCAAACAGTAGATACCCTGCGTGGATCCACACAGGCCCTTCGGTCCATTTGAAACCGGTTGCCAAGCGCTCGAGTTTCGCGTCGCTGGGTATCAGAGCGTCGATCTGCTTGTCCAACCGCTCGACCTTTACCGCTTCTTCCTGAGAAAGCGCTACCGGAATCAAAAGCGCCGGAAGCAAGGCTCCTGCCAACAAAACGTGTATGTGTCTCACGGCAGGATTTTATAACGGCCGGAAAGAGAACGCCTCGGCTTACTGGCCAAGGCGTCTGGGAATATCAAAACAGATCGTAGCTGGGCCAGGCCGAAACGGTATTGATCGCACTCTCGACCGCATTGGCCATGTTGCCGGCATACAGGTCGGTGCCGGGTCTGAAGTTCGCAATCGCCGCATACTCGAAGCCGTTCCCCAGAACGCGAAGCATGGAGATGGTTCCTTCGAGATCACCGTTATGCCATTGCGGATTGGCTACCCATCCGAACGCATAGTCAGGATCCTTGCCGGCCGCGTCTTTTATGTGAGCCGCTGTGGTCATGGTCGTGTGCGAAGCGGCGCTCATGATGTCTGGTTTAGCAGTGTTCCCATCCACGCGCACCAGAAAACGGACCAGATCGACCGGCGAAGCGATCCAGCCGCCGTGCGAATCCATTCGCGTCACGTTCAGAGTGTACGCGTCCGCTGGGTAGTACGTTACCTCCCGCGGCGCGCGCTGGTTCTGAGCATTTCCGGCTATCCGCATTTGAGTGATCCCGCAAGGAGCCATCACATGAGCCTTGACGTAATTCTCATAGCTCATGCCGGTCTTCGCTTCAATGACGCGGCCAAGCACGCAATAACCGAAATTCAGATATTCGTATTGCGAGCCCGGCTGCCGCGCGACCTTCCTGGTTGGATCGTTCAGCACCCAATTGATTAGCTGCTGGTGATCGTAATTCAGGTTCTGGAACATCGGATCGTTCGGCGAATCAGTTAAGCCCGACACATGCTCCAGCAAGTATCGGATCGTAATTCCATTGATGAGCTGGTTGTTCGCTGGAGTTGGATATTGCGAAGAGAGGATTCCACCTGGCCCGAACACGTGGTCATCCAAGTGGACTGTGCCGGCCTCTACCAGCTTCATGATCGTCGCGGACGTGAACGTCTTCGATACGCTCGCGATTCGCATCAGGTTTGTGGGGCCCAGCTCTTCTCCCGAGGCTTGATCCGCATATCCGAATCCGGCGGCGTAGACCAGCCGCTCGTCTTTCGTGATCGCCACCGCTACGCCAGGGACCTGGTAGGCACTCATATAGCTCTTCACGTACGACTCGATGGTGCTAAGATCGGCCCACGAAAATACTGTGTTCTGCCAGATGCCGTTTAGCTTACCGGCGCTGCCAGATGTGAAGGCATTGATGAATTCAGGGACGTAGCCCTGGTAGTAGAAATTGTCGAAGACATTTTGATACCACGCGTCCGGTACTCCGTTTCGGGCATACCATACGGGTCCGTTTGTCTTTTCCCAAATCGCGGCATAATAATCCTGCCCGCCCGCATTGTATCCGCTCACTATCTTCAGCCGGTAGCCCTGGCCATTCAGTTGATTGAACGTCTGTTGATATTCAGAAGAGTTCAACGCGTGACGTGCCTCATACGCCGGCCCGGAAGACTGTTCCCAAATCGCCGCATAGAGAACATTTCCACCTTGCGTATAACCGCACACGTGAACTAGCCGGTAACCCTGTTTGGAGAAGCTGTCGAAGGCGGCCTGGTAATCGGCGCTTGTCATTCCGTGTCTGGCCTGCCATGCAGAACCGCTGCCTTTGTCCCAAATCGTCGCAAAGCTCGCCTGGCCTTGAAATTCATGAGCGTTGACGTATCTGAGCCGATATCCTTGGCCAACGTAAGTATTGAAGGCGTTCTGATAATCTGCCGCTGATAAACCGTGCCGCGCAACCCAAGCCGGTCCGCTTCCGCTGACCCACAACGCTGCGTATCGTTCCCCATTGCTGACGTAACCACTCACGTTGACTAGCCGGTAGCCCTGCTTGACTAAGCTGTCAAACGTGGACTGATAATCGGCCGGTGTCAAACCATGTCTTGCAACCCAAGCCATCCTGATCTCCTTCCGCACACTCGTGGTCGGGCCTATGACTTCGTTTCACCAGATCTATCCGATGCCAAAACAAGCGGTGCATTCGGCTCGCTAGTTGTTTTGCGCGGAAACAACTATTCTTTGCCGCTGGTCATCTCTGGGTCACCTTTTCAACACTTGATTGCAGCATGCCAGTAACCGAGTGCCTCGAAACCAACATTCCCGCGCGCCTCGACCGGCTGCCCTGGAGTCGGTGGCATCTGCTCGTAGTTGTCTCCCTCGGTATTACTTGGCTGCTCGATGGCCTTGAAGGAAATCTTGCTGGCTCGCTCGCTGGCGTCCTTATGCGCCACGACACGCTGGCTCTCACAAACGCGCAGATAGGCCTTAGCGGTACGTACTACCTCGCCGGTGCCGTTCTCGGCGCGCTTGTTTTCGGCTATGCGACGGATCGTTTCGGACGCAAGAAGCTCTTCACCATCACGTTGCTGCTCTATCTTTCCGCGACCCTTGCGACCGCTTTCTCCTGGAATTTTGCGAGCTTCACCTTTTTCCGCTCCCTCACCGGTGCGGGAATTGGAGGCGAGTATGCTGCCGTCAACTCCGCAGTGGACGAGCTAATTCCTGCGCGTGTCCGAGGGCACGTAGATCTCCTGATCAATTCAACTTTCTGGATCGGTGCGGCCCTCGGCTCCGGGGCGTCGCTGCTGCTGCTTGACACCGGCATTCTTCCTCCCACTTTGGGTTGGCGCGCAGCTTTCGGTGTCGGCGCAGTCATTGGTGCAGGCGTGCTCGTCATGCGCCACTTTGTGCCGGAGAGCGCCCGCTGGCTCATTATTCACGGCAGGCAGAAAGAAGCCGAATCGATCGTAGACCAAATTGAACAAAAGTCGCTGGGTCTCGCTTAAGACAGCTTCCTCCTGCAGAACACGCAATCAAGCTGGAAGCCCGGGACCGCACCCCATTTCGTGAAATCTGGCAGTCCATGGTGCACGAACACCGGAAACGCTCCATTCTAGGGTTCTCGCTAATGGTGGCGCAAGCTTTGTTCTACAACGGTGTTCAGTTCACCTATGGATTGATGCTTCTGCGGTACTACCATGTACCCGCACAGAAACTCGGGCTTTATCTTGTTCCGCTTGCCTTGGGCAATTTCCTCGGACCGCTGACGATCGGGCGGCTCTTCGACACGGTGGGAAGGCGAATCATGATCTCGAGCACGTACATCGGTTCGGGCGCTCTCCTGGCAATCACCGCTTGGCTCTTTCGAATCGGGATGCTTACCGCCTTAACCCAACAGATCTGCTGGAGCGTCATCTTCTTTATTGCATCGTCTGCGGCCAGCGCCGCCTATCTCACGGTAAGCGAAGTCTTCCCGCTGGAAATTCGCGCAATCGCGATCTCCATCTTTTATGCCTGCGGCACTCTGGCCGGAGGGGTCGGTGGCCCGGCGCTCTACGGCTATCTGGTTGGCTCAGGGTCGAGGGGCCTCCTTTTCTGGGGCTATATCGCTGGTGCCGCTGTGATGGCCGCCGGTGGAATGGCAGAAGTTTTTCTGGGCGTCAACGCAGAAAGGAAATCGTTAGAGGACGTCGCCCGTCCCTTAGCGTGCCGCGACTGAGGCTGAAGTATGCCTGATGATAAAGTGCGCAGCCTGAGAGCGCTAGATGCTTTGAATTTCTGCAATGCCGGCATTCAGACCGGACTCGGTCCATTTATCGCGATCTTTTACACGGCGGTACGGCACTGGCACCCTGGTCAGGTCGGAGTGCTGATTGCCTGCCAGTCTGTCGCCGGCATTGTTCTGCAAACGTGGATCGGCAGCGTCATCGACGAATCGCATCACAAACGGCTCTGGACGGCGGTCGCTGGAACTATCGTCGCACTCGGCGCGATCGGGATAGTCACTCTTCCCAGTTATGGTCTGCAAGTCGCAATTCAGTTGATAATCGGTATCGCAGTTACGGTTTTCCCCGCCACTACATCCGCGTTCGCGTTGGGGATGGTCGCGAAAGATCAACTGTCCGGTCGAATTGCGCGGAATGAGAGCTTCACCCACGGCGGCAACGTGGTATTCGCCGTAACGGCGGGTGCGGTCGGGACTTTGCTCGCTCTCCAGGGGATCTTTTACGCAGCGGCTCTCTTTGCTGCGGGAATGGCGCCTTCGGTTCTATTCATCCGCGCGGAACATGTTGACTATGAGGCCGCCAGGGGCGCCGACAAAGACGACGCGAAGCAAGGCGAGCAAAAGAAACGAACCGGTTGGAAAGAGCTCCTGACGGACCGGCGCATTGTGACATTCACCGCAGCAGTCGTGTTGTTCTATTTCGCGAACTCCGCGACCTTGCCGCTTGTGAGCGAGATCCTAACCAGGGGTGAGCACGGCCGGCGCTCCGCCTGGGAAGTTGCCGCCGCGGTCGTTGCAGCCGAGGCCGTCATGGTCGGAATAGCCGCGATCACCGGCAAACTTGCTGACAAATGGGGACGCAAGCCGCTGTTCCTGATCGGGTTTGGAGTACTAGCGGTCAGGAACGCGCTCACAGTGATTAGCCATAACGAGTACTATCTGATCTCGCTGCAATCGCTCGACGGAGTCGCGATGGGGCTCTATGGAGTCCTGTTAACTCTCATAACGGCAGACCTTGCCAAGGGAACCGGCCGTTTCAATCGCTTGCAAGGAGCTGTGCAATCGGCCATGGGCCTCGGAGGCCTTCTCAGTAACAGCCTGTTCGGCTGGATCGCCAAGGCCCTCAGTTTCGACGCCAGCTTCTGGGGACTTTCTGCAGTCGCGATCCTTGGAGGACTTCTGTATCAGTTCCGCATGCCGGAAACCCGAGATAGTAAGTCTCCAAGTGAAGCAGAACAACCCGAGCAGTCCAGTGCCGCAGTCTAGGCCTTATGCGCTCACTCCCGCCTCGGTTTGCGAACGCTTTGGCATAGAATCACTCAGGAGCGTTCAGACGTGAAGACCTCCATTGCGGCGCTGTTCGCGACAGCGCTCGTCTCCCTGACCATTAGCGCTCATCGAGTCTCTCAAGAACCTCTTCTGCGCCCGGGCACCGACGGCACAAGCTGGACTCGATTCGGTCTGTTCAATCCGGCCGCTATCAAGAAAGACGGCAAGACGATCCTGCTCTTTCGCGCGCAAGATGCAAAGCACACCTCGTATATTGGGTACGCCGAAAGCTCCGACGGCGTGCATTTCACCGTTCGCCGTCAACCCGTGCTCTCCCCCGAAGCGCCCTATGAGAAAGGCGGCGGCATCGAGGACCCGCGCCTTATCGAGATCGGTGGTGCTTACTATCTCACCTACACTGGCTATGACCTGCATGCCGCGCAATTATGCCTGGCCACCTCCGCGGATCTGGAGCATTGGCAACGCTTGGGCGTCATCTTGCCCGCGTATAAAGGTACCTGGAACGAGCAGTGGACGAAATCGGGCGCGATCGTGCCCGAAAAGATTCTCGGCAAGTGGTGGATGTACTATCTCGGAACGAAGAAAGACAGCGACGGTAAAGCCCGCGACTATATGGGGCTCGCTTCATCGAGCGACCTGCTGCATTGGAGCGATGCAACGGCAAAGCCCGTTCTCGACCGCCGCCCGTCGGCATTCGATGCGCGAGTCATGGAGCCGGGGCCGCCGCCCTTTTTGACGGGTGCAGGTATTCTCCTTCTTTATAACGGCGCCGACGAGTCTCTCGTGTACCGGCCTGGTTGGGTCCTGTTCGATAGGAACGACCCGCGGCGCGTCTTAGCTCGATCGAACGAGCCGTTTATCCAGCCTGCTCTCGGTTGGGAAAAAGTGGGTAATGTTCCGAACGTGATCTTTCTGGAAGGCGCCATCCCGGATCGGGACACAACCAGCACGGACCGTTTTTCGCTCTTCGGATATTACGGCGCTGCCGACAAATTCATCGGTGGAATGAAGATTCAAGTTTCGCTCGGGAATCAGTGAACGTGTCGTGATGTTATTCTCGGGTCGAGGCTCCCCTCTCGCGCCTGGAGTATCGTGCGGCCCACTGGCAAGACGGTTTTGCGGGTTTCGGCAGTCACGCTCGTTGTTTTTGGTGCCATTTACGCTGCCGATCGAACTCTCCCTCAGCCTTTTCGCGAATATCCTGGTGACGAATACCGCGTCGATTCCATTCCTCTCCCTCCCAACTACCTCGACAAATCCGAGTGGGTCTTTGCCCGCTTGATGTATCCCTCCATTCCAGATGCGCACTTCCGCCACGCTGGGTGGGATTGGACCAAGGGTCATTCAAGCTGGACCAACGATTATCCTCGTGCTGATCGCCACTTCCTCCAAGCTGTGCGACGCCTAACCCGGCTCGATGCCCGGTCGGTCGAGCAACCGGTGAATCTCGACGACCCCGGCGATGTGTTCAACTATCCCTGGCTCTACGCTGTCTTTGTGGGCGAATGGCAATTGACCGACGCGCAAGCGAAGACTCTTCGCGAGTACCTGCTGCGTGGCGGCTTTCTCATGTGTGATGATTTCTGGGGCACCCGTGACTGGGAAGTTTTCCAAGACAGCATGAAGCGCATTTTCCCGGATCGGACAGTAGTCGAGGTTCCCGATGCCGACGCACTGTTCCATACGGTTTACGATCTCGATCATCGTTACCAGATCACCGGCGAGTGGGGCGTGTGGCGAGGCATCCCGTACCGCAACGACGGTTATGTCGCGCACTGGCGCGGCATCTATGACGACAAGGGCCGTCTCATGGTCGCAATTGCCTTCAATTCCGATATCGGCGATTCCTGGGAATGGGCTGACGATGCCAAATACCCGGAAGAGTACTCTGCGCTCGGCATTCGGGTGGGAATTAACTATATCCTCTATTCAATGACTCATTAAGGCCATGCGCACTGGTTTCCCATTTCTTGCTTCCGCACTTCCGTTGCTATTTATCGTGCCTTTGAGTGCAAGGCAGGATCTCACTCAACAGCAGGTGACGCTATTCCAGGATCCGGGTGGGTGGGAATTCATTACCGTCACCGATCCTGACAGCGGGATTCAGACGACGCATACCTGCTTCGACGGCCATCCTCATCCAAAAACATGCAGTGGCACTCTAACATTTTCGCCAGACAACAAGTTCGTAAAAAATATCTACATTCACGGGCAGCGAGTCCAGAGGCATGGAACCTATCAGCTCAGCGGTAACCAGCTTGTGTTTTACGACGAGTTGGGCACGCGCGACGGCCCCTACACGATCGCCATCGATGTCGCCAAGAACCAGTTGACAATGGACATGCCCCAGGTTCACATCCAGTTGATGCTGGACCGTGCCTATCGAGATGTACTCAAAGCTCGGGCAAAAAAGCATAGTGCGATACCCTGAAAATCGCGCATGCGCTCGCACTCTGGTCTCGCCCTTATATCCCTGCTAATTCCTTTCGCTATGTCCGCACCAAACACCACGGCAATTACCCAATCGGGTCAAACGAAGTATCTGGTCTACATCGGTACTTACGGCAAGGGCGTTTACGCTTTTCGCTTTGATTCCGCTAACGGCGGCGCTCAACCTCTCGGCATGGTGGGAGCGGTTGTCAATCCATCCTGGGTCACCTCCAGCCGCGATTACAAGCATCTCTACGCCGTCAGCGAGCTCGAGAAGGTACAAGGGGCGATCGCCGCATTCGGCATCGATCGTAAGAGCGGCACTTTAACGGCGCTGAACAGCGAGCCTTCCGGCGGGGAAGCGCCCTGCCACGCCGCCGTCGATCACACCGGCAAGGTGTTGATAGTCGCAAATTACGTGACCGGCGGAGTGTCTTCGTACCCGATCGAGCGCGATGGGCGAATCGGGAAAATGGCCTCCCTCATGACCGCCGAAGGGCATGGCCCGAATCCAGCGCGCCAGGAAGGGCCTCATGCTCATGAGGTCGTGATCGCGACGGACAACAAGCGTGTCTACGTTCCCGATCTCGGTCTCGATCGCATTCGCATTTACCGGCTGGATCCAGCTACCGCGAAACTCACTCCGAACGATCCGCCTTATGCGCAGGAGGAGGGCGGCTTCGGACCCCGACATATTGTCTTCAGCGCCGACGGCAAGTACGCCTACGTTCTAAATGAAATTAAGCCCGCTGTTACCGTCTTTCGTCACAACGTTGCGAACGGCAGTCTGGAATTGGTCCAAACTGTCCCGACTCTACCGCATGACTTCTCCGGAGAAAACACGGGCGCGGAGATCCGTCTCAGCGCAGACGGAAAGTTCCTTTACACCTCGAACCGCGGCCACGACAGCATTCAGATCTTCGCGGTCGATCCGGGAAACGGCGCCATTCGGATGATTCAAACTATTTCCACGCAAGGAAAGACGCCACGCGGGTTCGCGCTCGATCCGACCGGTCAATATTTACTAGTCGGCAACCAGGACTCGAATAATCTTGTGCTGATGAAAGTCGATCGAAACAGTGGCAATCTCGCCCCCACCGGCAAAAGCTTCGACGTGCCTTCACCGGTGGACGTTTTGTTCGTGCCCGCCCAGTAGATTCAAACGGCGGCTGCTTGCAAGCTTGGCGCCGGTTGCCATCCGCCCAGCTCGCTTTCGAGTACACGGCAGATCTCGAGTGTTAGCACGTCGCTCCACGGCCTTGCGGCCACTTGTACGCCGACCGGCAGCCCTGCCAATTCCCCGCAGCGGACCACTGCGGCCGGTGCACCCGCGACGTTCCACGCCATGGTGTAACTGAATCCTTGAAAAATTGTTTCGTCGAGCGAAGCCCGGTGAGGCAGCGCCGGGTGCGTGTAGGCAGGGCAGAGAACTGCATCGTACTCGCTGAAAAACCGTTTGAGACTTGACCGATACTCATCCCACTGCGCCCATCGTTTTGCGAACTCCGCTGCGGTCGCGCGATATGGCCGCATGTGATCTAGGAAGCCGGTGAGCAGCGGATGAACTTGATTGCTTCCAACATCTCGCAGATAGCTATCGATTCCGTCCGCTCCATCAGCCCCGAGCAGCGCCAACTCTAATTCATACGCCTGCTCGACTCCGGGCGGCGTGCACTCTTCAACTGGTAAGCCCAGGTTCGAGAGCGTCTTCCCGCAGCTTCGCACGCCTGCAATCACCGCCTCCGTGCATCGAGCGAACCCGTTGTACGTGAAGAACGCGATTCGTTTTCCGCGTAGGTGCTCCGCATCAAGCAGCGGCACGGGCGGTGAGGTGAAATCTTCATCGTCTTCGCGCGCGAGCAGCTTCATCGCAAGCATCAGGTCTTCCGTGTATCGCGCCATGGGTCCTATCTGCCATAGCGCTTCCACCCAACCGCCTGCGGGCGGCACATGTCCCGTTCGGGGTAAACGCCCACTGGTCGGCTTAATGCTCGTGATCCCGCAGAACGCGGCCGGAACTCGCACGCTGCCGGCACAGTCGCTGCCTAGCCCCAACGGCGAACCGCATGCCGCGATCAGTGCCGCTTCCCCTCCGCTACTGCCGCCCGGCGTTCGCGCCAGATCGTACGGGTTATTTGTCCGACCGTAGATCAGGTTATCGGCCTCGAAAGAGAACAGCAGATCGGGCAGATTCGTCTTCGCGATCGGGATTCCTCCAGCCGCCCGCAGCCTGGCGACAAGCGTCGCATCGCGCTCAGCCGGCGCGGCATTTCGCCTTCCCAGCGTTCCAGCCGTACACTTCGTCCCGGCAACATCGATCGAATCCTTGATCGAAAACGGCACGCCATGCAGCGGTCCGGTCGCTTCACCTGCTGCAAGCTGCCGGTCTGCCTCCTTGGCCTGTTTCAAAGCGGACTCGTCCAGTAACTCGACAACGGCGTTGATCGCTGGGTTGATTTCTTCAATCCGCTCGAGATGCGCCCTCACCAGTTCAACGGACGAGGTTTCTCTGGAGCGGATACCCCGCGCCATCGCGGTCGCGCTTCGTTCCAACACGCTCACACTGTAGCAGCCGGGGAACTCTGCGGTTCACAACGTGGAAATAGCAGAGAAGGTATCGGCATCCCGAACTAAGGAGTACTTTCGCGAGCGGGCCAGCCGTGCCAATCTTGCGAAGGCGAAACGTATACTCAAACGCGCCGGTCGAGGCCGCCCTCCCGTTCCTGGCGACGAAATTTCCCGACAGTGGCATGACCTGCGCTCCTGCGAGCCAAACCGTTCAGAAAATTTCGCAAAAACGTAGAAATCCATTTCCACACAAATTAGCTAGCGATCGCTGTTGTGACCGACCTTCGGGTGCTAATCCGGCCACTTTCCAGATGGCCCTCATTTCCTCAAAAGCTGCACGCCGGGCCCTGATTCCGAAACCGAACGCTTACCTTGCCGCAAAATTGAAGAGATTATTGCAGCTTGGCGAGTACGCGACTCTGTCGATCCAGTATGGCCAGCGCCTTGTACAAGAACGCGTGAGCCATCGCGAATGGATCAATAAACGCCAGAGGCCGCCTATCCGTCTCAGCTCGCACGTATGGAACTACAATGGCGCCGTGCGGAATGACAGAGGCATCGGTCGGGAGTTTCTCCCAACCTACGTCCAGCCTTTTAGCATGTATCACTCGGTTCAGCGAGTCCCAGAGGTCCTTAACGACCTCCCCACCATTGTTAGGTGCCCACTGCCACCGTGGCTGTACGAGCTTAATCCCGGATCGTTCCGCTGAGCCTTCAAGTGCCCGTCTAGCGTTGATTGCGAAGCTGCTCACGGCTTCGACCAGAACGACCGTAGCCTCTTCCTGGATCACTGGGTGATTAAGCGGATATTGAGCGCTCGCAAGCGCCCATAACATCACGGCCTCCTCGGTGGCTCGATTACGCGAGTGGCGGATGATACTCTCGATCTCGACCCGATTCATTCTCCAATCTCCCTTTCAGCAAATACCCAGTGTCGAAGTTAGCAGTTCCGATTGAGGCACAGTGTCGCTTCGGACCCCACCGCATCGCACAAACCTTGCATGCCCGTTCACAACCACCTCAAAACCTTCTTCTCCCGCACCCACAACGTCTTATGGTCACCCGATGACGCCCGAAAAACCACCACGATGTACCTTCGTGGCGTAAAGAGACCACTATGTCCGCTCGATCAATCCGCCGCGCGCTGGAGCGCCAACAGAAGAAACTTGTGCGCAAAGCCGAAAAAGCCGCGTTACAGAACCCCGACTGTAAAGGAGCGGCCGTAGTGCCTCGTGCCGAGCCGAATCCCGAACTTCTCGACGAATTCACTCCCGAATTCCTCGCCGAAGCTGATGCTGTCCGCGAGCGTGTTCACCGCAGGGCCGGCCTTCATTCGGAACCGCGACCCATAGGGAGCGGAGCCATCTCCCCCGCCCAACTGCGCGCCAACCGCACCAATGCCCAACTCAGTAAGGGGCCACGTACCTCCGCGGGCAAGGAGGCGGTCTCCTTCAACGCCTTCCGCCACGGTCTCACCGGGCGCCTCAAAATCATGCCCTACGAAAGCGAACAGGACTATGAGGACCTCCTCGACGGCCTCCGCGACGAGCACCATCCTTCCACTCCCACCGAACACTTACTCGTCGATCGAATGGCCGAGCACTATTGGCTTTCCCAGCGCGCTATGTATCTGCAAGGGATGTGCTTCAACGAATATGGCGGCTGCGACCACGACGCCCACTTGGCCCTTTATCTTCGCTATCAAACCACCCATGAGCGGGCGTTTCATAAGTGCCTGAAGGACCTGCTAAAGCTGAGAGCAGAACGACGCAAAGAGCAAATTGGGTTTGTTTCGCAGCAGCACAAAGCGGCGCATCAAGCCCGCCGCGAAGCGCGCGAGAACCGTCAGCAGGAACGGCACAACTGGGCGCTTCTGCTGGACCAAGCCAAGCTCGATCACCAAAATCTCCTAAACTTGCAGCTCGAAAACAAGCAAAAGTCCGCCGCATAATCAGCGTTCATCAGCGTTCATCCGCGGCTGCTACTCGCAGTCTCTTTTATAAACTGAATCTTTACTCCCACGAATGAAGGCTCTCCGCTGTCTTGCCCTCGTTGGCACCTTATGCGCACTTCTGCTCCTGGCCGCGAACGTTCCTCAATCTGAAAACCAGCTTTGGGAGCACCGCAACCTCGGCAAAGCCTTCTACGAAAATCCTGATACGCATCTGCAAGCCGTTCAGCAGCTCAAAGCCGCCCTCGATCTGAAGCCTGATTCCGTCCGCGAACGCATCAATTACGGTCTTGCTCTTCTGCGCGCCGGTCAAACCGAAGCGGGAAGGGACGAGCTGCTCAAGGCACAAAAGCAGGACCCCTCGCTCCCGTACACGTGGTTTAACCTCGGCATCGCGTACAAACGCGCCGGCGAATACGACAAGGCCATCGAACAGTTCCAGGGCATGCTTCGGCTGGTCCCAACCGATCCGATTTCTCATTACAATCTGGGCGCCGTGTACCGCTCGAAGGGCGATCCTCAGGCCGCGCTAGCGGAATTTCTTCAGGCCGAGAAGTTGAATCCTGATCTCGCTGGCCCTCATTTTCAACTGTTCACGCTCTACCAGCGCGCCGGCAACAAAGATGAGGCCGCGCGCGAGCGGCAGCTATTCGAAGAAGCTAAGAAGCGCAACGAAGGTGCCGCTGTGCCCGAGGACATGGAATGGAACTTCTACGCCGAACTATACGACCCTCCGGAGCCCCGCCCCGCCGCCGCTGATGAGCCGACTCGTTATGACGACAAGACCGTCAGCACTGGTTGGGATCCGATGACCACTGGCATGTTACTGATCGATTCCGACGGCTCCGGCCGTGCCGATCTGCTCGTCTGGTCGCGCGATCGCATCGAGTTGCTGAAACACGGCACGGATCCCGTGAAGACTAGTGGCTTGGAAGATCTAAAGGATATCCGCAGTATCGCGCCTGGAGATTTCGATAACGATGGTCTTGCCGATTTGTGCATCATAACCGGCTCTGGCGCATCCGTCTACCGCAATAATCACGGGACTTTTACTAAGTATGTTGATCTCCCGAACACGGCAGGAACCAGCACCGCCTTTTGGCTAGATTACGATCACGACTACGACCTCGACCTTCTCCTGTTCGGCCCGAATTCGGTGCTGATGCGAAATGATGGTAACGGCAAATTCGAGGACAAGACCGCCGCGTTCCCATTTGTAAAAGGGCAGGCAACCGATGCTGTCGCGTTCGCGGTCCGTGGTGATACCGCCGCTCGCGACGTGGTCGTGTCTTACGCGGATCGTCCCGCGGTTCTCTATCGCGACAAGCTGAACGGGCATTTCGAAGCCGGCGATTTCCTAGCGCTTCCGGCCGGGGCGACCGCGCTAAGCGTTCAGGATGTGAATCGTGACGGCCTGCTCGATATCGTCAGCTACCAACCCAAAGTCGTTACTGTGCTGGGTTCTCAGCCCGGCCCCGAGCTTGAGCGAGCGGCCCAACAGAACCCCGACCGACAGGGAGGGGACAACCGCGGGTCACCCGATCCCTCCCCCATCACCGCCGATTTCAACGACGATAACCGTGAAGACTATGCCCGTATCCTGCCCGACGGTTCGCTCCACGTTTATCTGAATAGCTCCTCCACCCAAAGGTGGATGACAGTTCGCATCCAGGGGGTTAAAAACGTTAAAGATGGAGTGGGAGCGACGGTCGAAGTAAAATCAGGTGCCTACTACGCGAAAAAGGTGTATCTGGGCGTGCCGCTGCCGTTTGCCGCCGACGCGCGTGCCGACATAGATACCGTTCGCATCACGTGGCCGAATGGTCTCATTCAGAACGAACCGCACCAGAAAATAGCGGGTCTCAAGATTGAGGAAGCCCAGCGCCTCTCCGGTTCCTGCCCGATGATTTTTACTTGGAACGGCCAAAAATTTCAGTTCATCACTGACGTTCTGGGTGTTGCCCCGCTCGGCGCCAGCTCCGGAGACGGCAACTATTTTCCCGTGGACCATAACGAGTACATTCAGGTGCCTGGCTCTGCGCTCAAACCACAAGACGGCAGCTACAACGTTCACATTACCGAAGAGCTGCACGAAGTCTCGTATCTCGATCAGGTGCAACTCATTGCCGTCGATCATCCCGGCGACATCGACATCTACACGAACGATAAGTTCAAGTCGCCCCCTTACCCCGAATTTCGGCTTTTTGGCGCGCGCGCCAAAATTCACCCTGTTCGCGCTACTGAGGCCCACGGCGTCGATGCCACCGCGCGTGTTGCCCGTATCGATCACGCCTATCCGGACGCGTTCAAGCACAACTCGTCCGGTGTTGCCGAGCTGCACACACTCGATCTGGATTTTGGCGATGCTGCTAGATCCAATCACGCCGCCTTGGTACTGAACGGCTGGGTGGATTGGGCCGACGGCAGCACGTTCCTGGGTGCTTCCCAGAATGGCACCGGGCTAATCTTTCCCTACCTGCAAGTAAAGGATTCATCCGGAAACTGGAAAACCGTTGTCGAAGACATGGGGATCCCCTCCGGAAAGCCGAAAACGATCGTCGTCGATTTGGCTGGAAAGTTTTTATCCCGTTCGCGCGAGGTCCGTATTGTGACCAACCTCTGCGTCTATTGGGACGAGATTTTCTTGATTGATGACTCGAGCGCGCCTCCGGTTCGTCTGACGCGCCTCAACGCCGATTCAGCGGATCTTCACTTCCGCGGCTTCTCGCGTCCCTTGATCGATCGCACGCGCCAGCAGCCGGAGCAGTTCTTGTATGATCAGGTCCGCCCCATCTCGAATTGGAATCCCACTCCTGGCTTCTATACGAGGTACGGCGACGTTCAGCCGCTCGTCCAGGCAGCTGATGATCGCATGGTGATCATGGGCTCGGGTGACGAATTGAAATTGCGATTCGCGGCCGGCAATTTACCGGCTTTACCGGAGGGCTGGAAACGGGATTACCTCCTCCTTGTCGACGGCTGGGCGAAGGACGCGGACGCGAATACCGCTTATAGCGAAACTGTTTTACCGCTCCCGTTTCACGCCATGAGCGCCTATCCATATAAAAGCGACGAGCACTTTCCCGACGATCCGGAGCACCGGCAATACGTGAAGGAATATCTTACTCGGCCCGCGCTACGTCTCATTCGCCCGCTAGCCGCTACTGCGCTCCCTAATCCCGTTCCGAGCCGCGACCGTCAGGGAGCAGTTTTTCCGTGAAATCGCGCCTTCCTGTCCTGTTCGCCATCGCGATTGGGATTCTGCTCGTCAACAGCGTTCTGCTGGCCGGATTCCCCACTGCAACCGCGTTTAACGTCGCCAATCTGCTGCTGCATGTCGGATTGGGCGCAGTTGTGGGCGTGATCGCGCTGCTGTTCGTACGCCAAGAGCCGAGGCAGATCTGGGTGGTTATTGCCGCCCTTACGGGCGTCTTGTTGGCTGTTGTCGGAAACACGCGGGATCACACAGTCATCGCTCTCATCCACATTGTCATCGCGTTGGTGGCGGCCGCCATTGTTTTTGCCCGGCGCGAAAACTGGCTGATCCTGCGGATCACCGCGATCGCCGGCGGCATCGTTCTCGCCGCTGCTGTGGCATACAAGTACGCCATTCCTCATCCGGACAACGTTATTGCCAATTCCCTTGTGGTCCCCTTATCGATGAACCAGGAAGGTGCTGGTCCGAAGAGCCCGTTCTTTCCCTCCGGCGCGAATACTTCCACCGGCAAACTGGTCCCTTCTTCCTTCTTTATGGAGTCGCAGAAATGCAGTGAATGCCATCGTGACATTTATCAGCAATGGAAGAGTTCCGCTCACCATTTCGCCTCCTTTAACAACCAGTTCTACCGGAAGTCCATCGAGTACATGCAATCCGTGGTCGGCACGCAGCCGAGTAAATGGTGCGCCGGTTGCCACGACCACGCCGTGTTCTTCAATGGCCGCTTCGATCGCCCGATCAAGGACCAAATCGACACCCCGGAAGCGCAGGCCGGCTTAAGTTGCATGTCCTGCCACTCCATCGTGCATGTAAACGGCAGCATCGGAAATGGGTCGTTCATTATGTCGTATCCGCCGCTGCATGAAATTGCCACCAGTCCAAATCCGGCGATGCACGATCTCGAACACTTCGTCACCTACGCCGCTCCGGAGGCGCACCGGCGCACTTTCCTGAAGCCGTTCATGCGGACCAGCTCTGAATTCTGCTCGGCGTGCCACAAAGTGCACCTGGATATTCCTGTGAACCAATACCGCTGGTTCCGCGGCTTCAACGAATACGACGCGTGGCAGGCCAGTGGAGTCTCCGGCCAAGGTGCGCGCTCCTTTTACTACCCGCCGAAGTCAAGCACCTGCCAGGACTGTCACATGCCGCTGGTTCCGTCAAACGACCCCGGCAACATTCACGGAAAAGTTCATTCCCACTACTTCCCGGCCGCCAATACCGCAGTCCCATTCGCAAACGAAGATCAGCCGCAGCTTCAACGCGTGGAGAACTTTCTGAAGTCGGGCTTTATCACCGTCGATATCTTTGCGGTCAGCCCTGTTAGGCACGAGAAATCCGACACGGAAATGGTCCGCCGCAACGGCGAAGCCCCGCAGGCCAACACGTCATTCGCTGTGGGCGAAGAAGCTGAGCAGAGCACCACGGCGGTGATTCGAACTGTTGGCGCTGTTGCTGCTCCCGTAGACCTTGCCAACACCACGCTCCAGCCTGGCGAAACCGCGCGCGTCGATGTGGTCGTCAGAACTCGAACGATTGGCCACTTTTTCCCGGGTGGCACGGTCGATGCGTTCGATGTTTGGCTTGAGCTGGAAGCGCAGGACGACACCGGCAAACCGGTGTTTTGGAGCGGTAAGGTCGAGGACAAGGGTAACGGCCCCGTCGAGCCCGGCGCTCACTTTTACCGCTCGTATCAACTCGATTCTCAGGGCAACGCGATCAATAAGCGGAATGCCTGGCAGTCGCGAACGACTCTGTACGCCCATCTGATTCCGCCCGGCGCCGCTGACGTCGTCCATTACCTCGTTCACGTGCCGAAGGATGCCAAAGGCCATCTTCATTTCACTGCGAAGCTGAATTACCGCAAGTTCTCCTGGTATTACACACATTTTTCATACGCTGGAGAGCCGAAGTCAGGTCAGCCTTCCTTGCTGCTCGCCGCCGACCACAACGGACTCGCTTATAGCTTCGATCGGAAGAACATTCCGGCGAATGTGTCAGGCAAGATTAAAGGAGAAATCCCCGACCTTCCCGTCGTCACCGTCGCCGAATCCAGCTTGAGCTTGCCCCTGTCCTCTCAGCCACCGGCTTGGAATACAGTTGTGAATCCCCGGACGCGCGAAAGATGGAACGATTGGGGCATCGGCCTGCTGCTTCAGGGTGATCTCAAAGGCGCCGAATACGCGTTCCGCAAAGTGACGGAAGCCGATTCGTCTTATGCCGACGGCTGGCTGAATGTGGCTCGTGCGCTCATTCAGGAGGGGGAAACCGACGCCGCGAAGCCCTTTATTCATCATGCTCTGGCATGCAATTCCTCTCTGGGTCGCATCTATTATTTTCAAGCGCTGATTGAAAAATCGGACGGCGATTACGATGCCGCGCTTAAATCCTTACAGCGCGCCGAGTCTCAGTATCCACGTGATCGCGTCGTGCTCAATCAGATCGCGCGCATCCTCTTTCTGAAGCGCCAGTACTCGGAAGCCGTAAGCTATCTTCAGCGTGTCTGCGAAATCGATCCGGAAGACGTGCAGATGCACTACACGGCCATGCTCTGCTACCGCGGCTTGGGTGATCAGCCGAATGCAGACCGAGAGCAGATTCTGTTCCGCCGCTTCAAGGCGGACGAGGCCTCCCAAACCATAACGGCGCAGCGGCGCATGGTCAGCTTTGAAGATAATAACGAGCGGCAACTCATTCACGATCACGAATCTGTGCCGCTTCCCTAGTCAAATGAAGATCCTCTCTGTTGTTTTGGGCGCGGGCCTGTGCCTCGCGGCCGGATTCTCTGTTGCGGCCCCTCATGGGGCAATGTCCACACCCGGTGTTCGATTTGTGGATGTAACCAGCAAGGCCGGCATCCACTTCACTCATCACTCCGGCGCGACGGGCAAGAAGTATCTGCCGGAAACTCTTGGCTCCGGCTGCGCCTTCATCGACCTCGATGGCGATGGTTGGCCCGACATTCTTCTGATCAATGGAAAGGATTTCACCCCAACCGGCAAGAAGTGGCTGCCGGCGCTCTACCATAACAATCACAACGGCACGTTCACCGATGTGACGCGCGGCAGCGGTCTCGACGTCGAGATGTACGGGATGGGAGTCGCGGTCGCCGATTACGACAACGACGGGCTCCCCGACATCTACATCACCGCCCTTGAAGGCGATCGCCTGTTCCATAACGAAGGACATGGTCATTTCCGTGATGTCACGGCCCAGAGCGGTATTCACAACGCGAATTTTGCTACCAGCGCCGCCTGGTTCGACTATGATCGCGACGGCAAACCGGATCTCTTCGTCGCCAACTATGTGGTTTGGTCGAAAGAAAAAGACCTGTGGTGCTCGCTCGATGGCGCCAGCAAATCGTATTGCACACCCGAATCGTACAAGGGCACGTCCTCAAAGCTCTTTCACAACCTCGGCAACGGCAAGTTCGAAGACGTAACAACGAAAGCTGGGCTCGCCGACGCGACGGGGAAGGCGCTCGGCGTCGTAGTGTTCGACTACAACGGCGATGGCTGGCCCGATCTGTTCGTCTCAAACGATACGCAGCCGAGTAAGCTGTACCGGAACAACGGTAACGGAACATTCACGGAAGAGGGCATGCAGGCCGGCGTCGCTTATGGTGAAGATGGTGTTGCCCGTGGCGCAATGGGCGTCGATGCCGCCGACTACGACCATTCCGGCCGCCCGGACCTGCTCGTCGGCAACTTCGCCAATCAAATGCTCGGTCTTTATCACAACGAGGGCAAAGGATTTTTCGTCGATGAGGCCCCATCTTCGACAGTTGGCCGCGCGAGCCTTCTGAGTCTCACCTTCGGCGCGTTCTTCTTCGATTTCGATCTCGACGGCTGGGACGATATCTTCGCCGCCAATGGCCACATTGAACCCGACATTAATCGCATTCAGCCGAAGGTGCAATACCGTGAGCCTCCGTTGTTATTTCGCAACCAGGGACATGGTCATTTTGAAAACGTCAGTAATGATCTTGGGCCGGATTTCCAGAAAGCTATCATTGCGCGTGGCGCGGCGTATGCGGATTATGATCGCGACGGTGATCTGGACCTGCTGATCAACACCAATGACGGCCCGGCGATCCTGTTACGGAATGATGGAGGCAACCGCAACAACTGGCTGACTGTTCGCCTCATCGGAACCAAGTGCAATCGCAGCGCCCTCGGCGCCATCGTGCGGATCGAAAGCGCTTTGGGCAAGCAGTGGAAGACAGTGCACAGCGGTTCTAGCTACTGTTCACAAAGCGATCTGGCTTTGACATTCGGGCTCGCAAAAGACAGCACAGTCGCATCTTTGACAGTCGAGTGGCCCAGTGGTACACGCCAGCAGTTCAAGAACGTCGTTCCGAACCAGTTCGTGACCATAGACGAGTCAAAAGGTATGGCTAAGTGAAGCTCCGCGGCCTCATCGCCGCTCCGAATTATCGGATTAGAGGGCTATACTCGGTATGTTGTCTGCGCGGAACGCGCGACTTCGGCTGCTGGCTCGCAAGTAGAACTTAACCTCACATGTCCCAATACGATTTGGTCGTGATCGGTTCTGGCCCCGCTGGCCAACGGGCTGCCATTCAGGGCGCCAAGAGCGGGAAGCGCGTCGCGCTGATTGAAAAGCGCGAAGTGATTGGCGGAGTTTGCATCAACACCGGAACTATCCCTAGCAAGACAATGCGCGAAGCCGTATTGCACCTATCCGGTTACAACTATCAGAACATTTACGGCGTCAGCTACCGCGTTAAGGAAAAGATCACGATGGCGGATCTGGCGTTTCGCGTCCAACATGTGATCAAAACCGAAATCGATGTCACGCAAGCCCAGTTATCGCGAAATGGTATCGAAGTCTTGACCGGACTCGCTACTCTTAAGAGCCCGACATCCGTCCTGGTAACGAGTACCCGCGGGTCTAACGAGGTCAGCGCGGACAAGGTCGTAATTGCAACAGGGACTAAGCCGGCGGCATCACCCAAGGTGCCGATCAACGCGCGCACGATTATCAATAGCGACCAGATCCTCGAGATGCCGGCCATTCCGCGAACCCTGTTGGTCGTAGGCGGCGGCGTGATCGGAGTCGAATACACGTGCATGTTCGCGGCCCTCGGTGTCCGCGTCACTTTGATTGAGAAGCGGCCGCGGCTTCTGGAGTTCGCCGATTCCGAAATCGTGGAAGCACTCTCCTATCATCTCCGCGATCATCGTGTAACCATGCGGCTGAACGAGGAAGTCCAAAGCGTTGAGGAAAGCTCGGCAACCGGGGGTGTAATTGCTTATTTGGAGAGCAACAAGAAGGTTCCCGGAGACTCTCTGTTGTATGCCGTAGGGCGCCAGGGAAACGTGGATGAGCTGAACCTGGAAGCTGCCGGACTCAAAGCCGACAGCCGCGGCCGAATCGCTGTCGACGAAAATTATATGACGTCGCAGCCGAACATCTATGCAGTCGGAGACGTGATCGGGTTTCCCAGCCTTGCTTCCGTTTCAATGGAGCAGGGCCGGATTGCCGTCGCGCACGCCTTCGGGAAACCGATTACTTCGAATCCAAGCTATTTCCCGTTCGGCATCTATACGATCCCGGAAATCTCGTTCCTTGGAAAGACCGAGGAACAACTGACCGACGAAGATGTTCCGTATGAGGTGGGCGTGGCGTATTATCGGGAGATTGCGCGCGGTCAGATCCGTGGCGATACGACGGGTCGCCTTAAGCTCATCTTTCATCGTGACACTCTTGAGCTGTTGGGCGTTCACATCATCGGCGAGGGCGCATCCGAGTTGCTGCACATTGGCCAGGCGGTTTTGATTCTGAAGGGCAAAGTGGACTATTTCATCGACACCGTGTTCAACTATCCGACGCTGGCCGAGTGCTACAAGGCGGCCGCATTCAATGGATTGAATAAGCTCGTGCGTGCTTGAGACAGGATCGACATGGCACACGACATAGGAATCGTCATAACAGACAGAATTACAGTAGGCGCCGTCTCCGGAAATGCTCTGGTTGGGTCTTTGCGCGCATATCCTGAGGAGACCTCCATATCGAACTCGCTGTACGGCGTTCCCGCGGAACATCTCGTTCAACGCATTGTGGATCTCGTGCAACAGCTCGGTATTGGTGAAGATCCATCTTCTATCGGCTTGGGGATGCCCGGCATTGTGCGCAACGGCGTCGTAGAAGACTCTCCGAATTTGGTTCAGTTCAAGGGCATTCACATGCAGAATCTCGTAACTGACGCTTTTGGGCGGATCTTCGGAAATCCACGCGTCTCAATCTTCAATGACGCGGATGTCATGGCTGCAGGAATCGCTGCCATACGCGGGCACCTCGACCGACTGGTCCGCGTTTGGACCCTCGGCACCGGCATCGGGTTTGGCCGCTATCCCTCCCGCGACGGCGTATGGGAAGCTGGGCATTCTGTAGTAACACTCGATCCCAAGGAACAGTTCTGCGGCTGCGGCGGCAAGGGTCACCTGGAAGGCATCATGGGGCACCGGGCCATGCGTCTGCGCTTCATGGATCTTGAACCGGACGAAATCTTCTCAGAAGCAGAAGCCGGAGATTCGCGTTGTGTGGACTTCGTCAAGCTCTGGCATCGAGCTTTGGCTGCGGCCACAGCGACGAGCATTCACCTGGATGGACCAGGAAAGTTTTTTATTACCGGTACGAATGCACGCTTCCTGAACTTGGGCCTTTTGAACGAATACCTCCACGAGATGGTGAAGCTGAGCCCGCTCCAAGGCTATTCGGCCGAGATCGTTCCTGGCGGAGAGATGGTCGCCACTATCGGAGCTGCAGTAAACGCTTCTCAAGCAACGGGATGAGGTCCCGCTTCCGCCGGCGATGGCACCGGTTTTAATTGAGCATTCCCGTCATGGCTCGTTTGGGCGCGCTAAAAATCTATCTGGGCTATGCCGCCGGCGTCGGCAAAACGTACCAGATGCTTGAAGAAGCGCAAGCTATGAAGGCGCAAGACGTCGATGTGATCGTCGGCTATTTTGAGCCGCATGGACGTAAAGATACCATCGCGAAAACCGAAGGGCTCGAAATGATTCCTCGGAAAAAGGTTCAGTATCGCGACACTTTCTTCGAAGAAATGGATACGGATGCGATCATTGCCCGTCATCCAAAGGTGGCCGTGATTGACGAGTTTCCACACTCCAATGTTCCCGGATCTGCGCGCGAGAAGCGGTGGGAGGATGTGCAGGCCATCCTCGAAGCAGGCATTGATGTCCTGACTACCATGAACGTTCAACATCTGGAGAGCCTCAACGACCAGATGGCCCAAATCACGGGCGTTAAGGTGCGCGAGACCGTCCCGGACTGGGTGGTCAACCAAGCGAAGGAAGTGGTCATGGTGGACCTGACCCCGCGTGCGCTGTTGAATCGTCTGGAACGCGGCGTAGTCTATGGGCCCGAGAAGGCCCAACGAGCGCTCGAGAATTTTTTCAAAGAGTCCACTCTGGTCACCTTGCGGGAGATGGCGCTTCGCCAGACCGCACACGAGGTTGAGGAGCGTATCGAGCAGAACGAGACAGCTTCGAGCACAGAGCAGGATTCTAATCTGCTGTCTCGCCGCGGGCGAGCGCTGGACGATGCAGTAGTAATTTACCTCAGCGATGCACCCTCGACGGCCATGCTGATACGGCGAGGCAAACGCGTCGCTGATATTATGCATGCCCATTGCATCGCCGTAGTCGTCGACGAGCAGGGCGACTTGTGCGCTTTATCCACGGAAAAGCGCGGAGCCGTCGAGCGCCATCTCAGCTTCGCTCGCAAACTGCACGTCGAGACGCGTATCTTGACCGGCCGCGACCAGGCACAAGTTCTAGTGGAGTTCGCCCGCTCCCAAAATGCGCGTCAAATCTTCCTTCCGCGATTGATCGGAAAAGGGGTTGATCGCCTTCTCGGCAAGAGCTTTGTGCATCGCGTCGTGAGCCTGGCGAAAGACATGGAGGTCACGATCGTGGCCGAACGGCGCCAAGGCAAAGCGGTGGTGGGCTGATTTCTGATGTTGCGCTAGACTGAAGGCTTCGGGCCGTGGCGCAGCCTGGCTAGCGCGCTTGCTTGGGGTGCAAGAGGTCCCGGGTTCAAATCCCGGCGGCCCGACCAGTTGGCGGCTCTACACACTTAATGGGGCAGAGTCGCCTCGGACTGATCTCAAGAACACATTACCTTAACGCGCAATCGGTAATTCTGGAAATTTCTAAAGGCGTAGGCTTGGCGTTGCAAGACTTCCATTTTGGTGTGAAAGCCTTCCGTGATGCCGTTGTTGCGGGTGAAGCGCCACATGCAGGCGATCTCCTCGCGCCAGGAATGTAAGGCAATTGCCGAGTTGTACCAGTGGCGCGAACCCGCAACAACGGAGCGCGGTGATGTCCCTCAGCACACGGTTCGCCAAGCGGCGGCAGCGTTTCTGCGTCTGGCCTTTCTCGAGCGGTAAATAACAGAGCCGTTGCTTAAAATTAGCGGACGTCCATGGCATCCGCTTCGCCATCCAGAACATCGCAGCTTGATGGCTCAGACTGCTCGACTCCACCGGTAGTGGAAAACGGGATCAGAATCCCGCTCCGCTCACCTGCAATAGGCGGCGGCTACCGAGCGGCAGCTTTATTTCGTCAGCACGTCCTGAATGAAGGCCAGCGCGCGGGGATCCTGGCTCTGCCCCAGCCAGAAGAAGGCCTGCTTGCGAACTTCCGGATTTTTTTGATCTCGGGCAACTTCGATCAGCTTGGGAACACCTTCATCCTTGGGCAGTTGTGAAAGAGCGAATACGGCCTTCTTCTTCACTTCGGTATTAGGGTCATTTTGGATGGCATTAGTGATGGTCGCGGCTGCAACCTTGCCGGCCTTTTGGGCCAACCAGAATAAAGCCTGTCCCCGGACGTGTGCTGAAGGATCGCTTTTGGCAGCCTGTATCAGCATCTCCAGCCCTTCGGGCTGTTTGCTGATGGAGAGCGCGAACACCGCCTTGTCGCGCACGTGTTCGCTCGGGTCATTTGCCAAAACGTTCTTCAAAATGGCAACTCCGCGCGCGCCGCGGCTGGCCCCGAGCCAGAATGTTGTCTGCTCCCGAATTCTTTCCGGTTGCGTGGTCTTGGTAAGCTGCTCCAGGACACGGTCGGCTTCAACGCCATCATGCTGAGCGATCGCAAAGATGGCACCCTCTGCCTTGTGGTCAGCCGGATCTACTGCGAGTTCCTGTAAAAGACTCAGACTTGCGTGTGCCGGAACACCGGTGATCCACACAAACGGCAGGCCGCCTGCATCAAGCGGACACGAGAGCGAATATACCTGAATCTTCTGAATCGCGTTATTCTCAACCCGGAAGAGAATCGCGATGGCATCGGCGCCTTCGAGTTGAACGGGGCGATTAGCGGGGGTAGTGATTCGCTCGCTGTTCTCATCTTTCTCAAGCCAGCATCCCGGCGAGCCGTTCCAGCAGCAGGTCTCGTGATCGCTTCGGATAGATTTCACGGGATATCCGAACCAGCTGGTCGATGTTGAGCGAAGCTCCGTCTCGAGATTGCCCGAATACCCGCGAGTCTCTAGCCGGGCGTTCGTGACGTTTGGCTGCCACTTCTGCGCCAGCGCCAGGGAAGCAGTAAGAAGCAGGACCAGGCTTTTCATCTGAGAACCTCCATCATGTAATCCGTGGTTTCTTTCGACTGAACCAGGGCGATCTTTTCCACGATCTTTTGCTTCATTTCGGGGTCTTTTTCACTGCGGGCGAGCGCGACCAGCGCCTTGCCATTGTGCTGCAGAAAGAGAGAATTCAACACTGCTTCGCGCGCCTCGCGATTCGGATCGGATTGGTAGATGGACACTAGAACATCGCCCCGGCCGTTGTCTCCCATGAGCCCGAGAGATTTGATAGCCGCAACCCGCAGCGCCGGGTCTTTCTGGTTGCGAGCAATTTCGATCAGCCTTGCCGAGTTGCCGCCCAGAAACATGGACTGCAAAATGGCTTTCCGGTTCTCGACCGAACTATCGGACTGGTACAGTTCCCAGAGCTCATCCTGACCGCCTGACATGGCCAACTCCCGAATCGCTTGCAGGCGGAGTTCCGGATTGCTTTCCGTCTTGGCCGTCTTTAGCAGAAATGCGCGTGAGCCCGAAATCATGAAACCCTGCAGAATCGCCTTCTTAATGCGTTCATCCGACGAGGACGCATACAGCGATGCCAGTTCGTTGCGGGACTGGTCGCCTCCCATCATGCCCATGTACCGGATTGCTTTTAACTGGAGCTCCGGGTTTGATGATCCGCGGGCTATATCGGTGAGCAGCTTTCGCGCCTCGGGTGACGGGTTTTGTGTCAGAACGAAGAGCGCTCTTTCTTTCACCTTCGGTGAATTGTTGGGGCTGGCAAGCAGCTTTTGAAGAATCGGCAACGCCTGATTCGGATCCGATTGCATGAGGCTATTAATTGCAATGAGTTTCAGATTTTCATCCGATTCCGAAGCGGGACTTACCGGGGCCCCGGTCTGCGCGCGAACTTCCACTTCGAGGGCGCGTGCATCGCCGATCCAATGGCTGGAAGGATAATCCTTGCGCAGTTCCGCAATGGTCGAGAGCGCGTCCTCGCGGTGGCCCGCCCGATTCTGCGCCCATGCCTTCCAATACAGAGCGGCGTCCACTTGCGTCCCCTTATGAGAAGCCGCCGCATCGAAGGACGATATAGCCTGATCCCATTGGCGCGCGTCGAGCGCCTGTAAGCCCTTCTGGTAATCGGCGTCATCTTGATTCGCCTGACGGGCCTGAAAACTTTGCGCAAATGGCACAAAACTACCCTGCGCAGCAGCAGGACCCACAGTCACTGCGATAGTCAACGCGATAAAAGATATACGTTTGCAAATCATAAATTCTGTCCTCTTCTCCGGGCGTCAGTACCCGTGATGCGCACTTTAAACAGCAGAGCTTCGCTATCAATACGCTGTTGGATCATCTGAAGGCCGTTCGATGATGACGAGTGAGACCCGTTGGCGACATCCAGCAACACGCGTTCGAGCGCGTCCAGTAAATCAGCATCCGCCGCGTCACCGATATGGGCAGCGCTCTGACGAAGCAAACGGTTTTCACCGAGCAGTTCGCGCGCTTTGTCCTGCTCACCCGTCAGGCCGATCTCCGGATCAGCGTGGAGCAGTTCCGTCAAAAGAATCTGCGAGCGATCCAGGTGATCGCTGAGCGCCATCAAGAGAATGCGTTCGCGGGCTTTTTCGGAGATTCCCGCTCGGCGCTGGCCGGTAAACATACCGGCAAGGAAGGCGACCAGAACAACGGTCGCAAGCGCAGGGGTAAGCATCCACCATCGAAACCAGTTCATGCGCGGCTTCGCCGCCGGCAGATCCGGAGCCAAACGAGCCCAGACATCGGACCCATACAACTCATCCCGTTCTGGGACTGGATAATCACGAACGGAGTCAAGTAAACCGCTCAATCGCTCAAATTCCGCGCGGCACTCGCCGCATTCTTGAAGATGTTGACGCGACATGTCATCGATATCGCTGTAATACGCCTCAATCAGCAGTTCTTCCGTGATGTGCGTCATCGGGCTGCCACTCCCCAGGCCGGTTCCAGCGCGCGCCGGAGTTTTTGCACGGCCCGGAACACGCTGTGTTTTGCGGCATTCGGCTGCACTCCGAGTGCTGCGGCTATCTGTTCGATATCGTGGCCCTCATAATGTCGGAGTACGAATGCAATGCGTTCAATTTCACTCAGTCGCTTCAGGGCGTCTTCCAACCGGTTCGTGATCTGATTACTTTGCGTCAGGCGTTCAGGCGACGGCCCGGGCGAAGCCACGCGATCCAACCAGTGAACAGGAAATTTCTCACCCGCAAAGGGCTGTTCCTCATTACGGCGCTTTCGCGCGCGAATCAGGTCAATCGAGCAGTTTGTGCAGATGCGATATAGCCAGGTGCCGAATCCTGAGCGTGCATCGAACTGATGCAATTGCTTATATGCCCGTAGAAACGTTTCCTGAACCATATCCTCGGCGTCTTGCTCATTGCCAGTCATACGAAACGCAAGACGGAAAACGGAGTGACTGTGGCGTTCGACCAAGACACGAAAGGCTTGTTGATTACCGTTGCGTGCCTCGTCGGCAGCCGCTGAGTCGGTCCATTCCATCCGGCTGGTCTTTAGACTGAGAATACGCGCACCGGTTAGTTAGGTGCGATGAAAATTTCAGGCGGGGCTAATCTAGGCAGGAGCAACAAACAAATGGACAAACAGAGCACTGCTGGCAGCGCGAAAGCTGGCAGGCGAGGCTTTCTCAAGAGTGCCGGTGCCGGCCTTGCAGGCAGTTTAATCCTCAATGCAACCGGGCCGAACGCCAGCGCCCAGGAAGGGGCACCGGAATCGATAACACACGCTGGCGCGGGCCGACCGCTTACGGATAAGGAAAAGATCGCTCGGATCGCATCGAACACTTGGCCTATCCGCTACATCTTCAAGAGCCACGCCGTTATGGCAGCGCCGCAGGAAGTGGAGCAGATGAAGAAAAAGTATGGGGAAATCACCATGCTGGATTTTCCGGACTTCACGAAACAACAGTTCCCGGGTGTGTACCAGATGGACCTGTTCTCCGGGTTGTTTGGGGACGCAGGTGATGACTCGATGTTCGTCACAACCACCATCAACGTGAACGGAAGCACTCATACGATGCGCGAGTTCGATCCCGCCAGCGCATCGGGCAAAAAATGGCTGGAGAAGATGTCCAGCAAAATGGTGGCAACCGGGACTAAGTGCCATCACATTTCAAACAATGCTCCGCGGGATATCTGCGAACTGGATACAGAACGGAGAAAAGCAGGCATTGAAGTGGCAAAGAAGTGGCTGGACGGCGCGGCGATGCTGGGCGCAAAATCGATGCGGGTGAATAGCGGTGGTCCACGCATCGCTCCTACTCCGGTAGCGGATCCAAGTTCGTATCCCAAGAACGATGCGCTAGCCCAATATCTGACTAACTGTATCGAGTCTTTTAAAGAGATGGCAGACTACGGCGGGAAGCTCGGCGTGAAAGTTACGCTGGAAAATCATTGGGGCCTAACCGCCAGTCCGACCAATATCAGAATTATTGTCGAAGAAGTGAATAATCCCTTCTGCGAAGCCTCACCTGATTTCTGCAATTGGGAACACGAGTATCTGCTTTTCCATGGGCTCCAGGAACTTGCGCCATATGCTCATACTAATGTGCATGCCAAATACTGGAGCCGGTGGAAGAATCCCGATGTTCAACGGAATGTCAGAATCATGCTTAATGCCAACTACACGGGCCTTTTTGCGCTCGAATACGAGGAAGGCCCTTGGGACGGAGTGGAAGGCGCGAAATACCTCTATCGAGAAGTGATGGCGGCGCTTTGAGTACGAACGATTTGCAATGAAGATTGCAGTTACGCTTCTATCACTGCTCGGGCGCTGGTATTTTTTGCGAACGACCTCCCAAGTTCAGCCGATCGCTCCCAAAGATTTTGCTGTGATCGCCTTGGGCGAGTCGCCGTTCGACGGCGGCCGTGGTGGTCCTAGGGAGCGGCAACGCGTAGATCTGGTCTCACTGGCGAAGGTGTCTGGTTGTCGCAAAGTGAGCACCGCGACGGCCTTGTTTCCGGATTACTTCGTGTGTGGTCCGCAATCCGGTAGTTGTCCGAGACTGTTCGCCTGTCCGGCGATTACAAACCCACATCCATTCGTCCGCGGGCTCGAGCATGGGAAGCCAATCAATGAGAGCCGCCGATTCCACTCCGGGCAGTGCTGATATCCGCTCCCGGGCCTGTCGGCAGAAGCTGCCGAGTCGAGGAGTAATAAGGTCACGCGCGGTTTTATCAACTTGACTGTCGTCGATGTATTTTCCCCGCAAGCCGGACTTCGAGTGTCACTAGATGGTTGGGATGAATCCGGGATCCGGATGCAGAATGCGGGGCATTGGAATCGAGCGGTCCATCACTGGGGCGAGACGATCCCATCCCACTTGCGCGCTTTGGCTGCGACGGATTAAAACACTCCCCAAAAGCGGCAAACGCAACACCTGGAGGGAGTGCAAAATGGCCGAGCGGGTACATCCCACCCACGCCCTACTCGGAAGCTGCCCTTATCGTTGGTCACATCTCGATGCGAGGTCATTTATCGCCTGGATAGCCTCACGGCTTAACGCCTTCCGCGGTCCAAATCTGCGTCTCACGGATAATGTGACTCATGCTCGACTTTCAAGGGAAGCACGTGCTGGTCACCGGCGCAACCAGCGGCATAGGCCGCGCGATCGCCATTGCTTTTTCGTCCGCTCGAGCAACCGTCACCGCGGTAGGCCTGCCCTCCGGGGAGACGCTGCCCGCCTCCATGCGGGCAGCCACGCTCGACGTTACTGATACCGCAGCCGTCGAGCAATTGATCAGCAGCTTGCCCGACCTCCACGTGGTGGTGAACGCCGCCGGCATTATCCGGCGCGATCAAGAGTTCGGGATACATGTCTTCACCCAGGTTCTCAATGTCAACTTGGTTGGAGCCATGCGCGTCTGCATGGCCTCACACTCGAAGCTAAAGATGTCGGGCGGCTCGATAATCAACATTGCCTCCATGCTGAGCTTCTTTGGCTCTGGCCGCGTACCTGCCTATAGCGCGAGCAAAGGCGGGATCGTTCAACTCACTCGCTCTCTGGCCATCGCCTGGGCTCCAGACCGCATTCGCGTCAACGCGGTGGCTCCAGGCTGGATCGCCACTCCACTCACACAAGCTCTTCAGAACGATGCTGCTCGCTCGGCTGAACTAATCTCCCGCACTCCCCTCAGCCGCTGGGGCCGTCCGGACGAAGTAGCCGGCCCCGTGTTATTCTTGGCTTCCGAACTGGCCTCCTTTGTCACTGGCGCGGTCCTCGCCGTGGACGGCGGCTACCTGGCTTATTAAGATCTTTCATCGATTTCCATGCAGACCACGCATCCTCTATCGCCTCACCAGATCGTGACGCAAGCCGTTCCGGAAGATGAACGCGTTTGGGTGCCGCAAGCTCCTAACGTTTGGTTTCGTCCTCTCATGCTCAACACGTTGAATGGACAGTGGTGCAACCTACTACGTGTGCGTCGGGCCGGCATCCTCAGCCGCCACCGCCATCCCGCGCCCGTCCACGGCTATGTCCTCAAAGGTTCCTGGCGCTATCTAGAGCACGATTGGATCGCCCGCGCCGGCGACTACGTCTTTGAACCGCCGGGTGAAACACACACTCTCACTGTCGATGCCGATGTCGAAGAAATGATCACCTTCTTCAATATTTCTGGTTGTATGTACTACGTGGATGAGAAGAACAGGAACACCGGCTTCGAGGATGTCTTCACCAAGATTGATATGTGCCGAGCGCACTACATAAAGGCGGGACTCGGCGCCGACTACGTCAACCAGTTCGTGCGTTAGTAAGCGCAGAATTTTTCAGGATGCGCCTCCGGCGACTGCTTTTTGGCTACACGGGTATAGGTTCGCGTTGCGCGCGCCCCCTGGAGAAACGGCGGGAGTGCTCGATAACGGTCTCTGTGCTCCCCGTAACACAAAATTCCGCTTGATAAGCTTGGGCCGGTATGGCCAGACTGCTACTCGCCCCAGCGCTTATCCTCGCCGCAACTAACCTACACGCACAAACGTCTGCGCCGGAGATTTTCGGCCCCGATCAAATTACAGACGTCTATCGGGTGTCTCTCGATCGCGGCGCTTCGCTACTCGAATCCATTAACGATGTCATCCGATCGAAAGGCATCCGCGATGGCCACGTCATCATCAGCGCTGGATCTGTACAGGAGTGTACGTATCATTTCGTTGCATCCACAGATCTCAAGGCGCAAAACGAGTACAGAACAGTCAGCGGACCATCAGAGATCCTCGGCGGGGGCGGCATCATAGCCGATGGCGAACCGCATGTGCATATCGCTCTATCCAACCCTGAAAAAGGCGTGTACGGAGGTCACCTCGAGAAAGGCTGCCGTGTTCTCTACCTTGCGGAATTCACCGTCTTTCGCTTTCGCGGTGGTGCGCCACTGACTAGAAAGTCAAACCAGAACGGCACTTTGCTGTTGCAAAAGAAGTAATCGACTGGTTCCTCTGCACGCCACACACATAGTAGAAAGCTGTATGCGACCATGCGCCTCCGTCATCCCCGCGGTTCTTATGGTCATCGCTGCGAAGCTCCCTGCCGCCGACGCGCCCGATTTGCATGTCTGGCAAAAGCAGCAACTGACCTTCACATCTCAGCGCGCGTTCAAAAACGCGTACACGGACGTGCGCGTCTGGGTGGACTTGAAGGGTCCCGGCTTCGCTAAGCGAGTCTATGGATTCTGGGACGGAGGCAACACGTTCCGCGTACGGGTGCTTGCTACCGCCGTGGGCCGCTGGACGTGGATCAGCGGTTCGGATCCAGAAACGCCTGGTGTTTCCGGCAGAAGGGGAGCGTTCGTAGCGCAGGACTGGACCGAAGCAGAAAAGCAGGCCAACCCGCTACGCCGTGGCTTCCTCCGCCCAACGGCAAACCACCACGCACTTGAAACAGCAGACGGCACGCCTTTTCTTGTGATCGGCGATACCTGGTACTCGGCTGCTACGAATCGCTTCCGGTGGTATGACACTGATACGCCAACGCCGATCGGTCGCGAAGCGGGATTTAAGGACTATGTCCGTTTCAGAAAGTCGCAGGGCTATAACTGGGTGAGCATAATCGCTGCTTTCCCCAATTGGGACAACGATGGTAAGCCGTGGCACATCGTTATGAACGATGCGGATCATACCACGGTCCGTTCTGCCTGGCTTGAATTCGGCACGGGGCCAGACAATCGCACGGGCACGGCCAAGAACATGAAGAATGAAGGCGGCCGTCCATTTTTGTTTCCCGGTAAAGTGCCTGGGTATGAAGACGTCTTCCCGGACGTTGATCGAATCAACCCTGAATACTTCAAATATTTGGATCGCAAGATCGACTATCTAAACGAGCAAGGATTTGTGCCCTTCATCGAGGTTTCGCGGCGCGATGCAAGCGAGTGTTGGAGGAAATATTACAACTGGAAAGAGTCTTACTCGCGTTTCATCGAATATGTTTTCTCGCGTTATCAGGCCAATAACACCGTCTTGAGCCCGATCCATTTGGACATCATCCAGGAAAGCATTACAATTCCCGAGTTCCTCGACGCCATCAATACCGCCTTCGATCGTTATGGCCGCCCGCCCTTCGGCAATCTACTCTCAGCCAATGCCAATCCTTCCACGCTGGTCAACTGGGGCTCGCACTCATGGGTCACCCTGCAACAGACCGGCAACAAGCGCGAGCATGAATACTACTGGTACTTGACACAAATCTTTCGGGAGCCCGATCCACAACCTGGCCTCAACGGTGAACCTTATTATGCGGGCTATGTCGATGCGCGGGGCCTTGCAGGCGGCTATAAGTTCGGAGCCCAGGGCGGTACACCCAAGGACGACCAGTACGTCAGGTCTGCCATGTACGGCAACGTGCTTTCAGGTGGGCTCGCCGGTCACGTGTATGGCGCTGAGGGCATCTGGGGTGCCGATGTAGAGCCAAGCGCGCCAACCCACATGTGGGACGCCTTCAAGTGGCGTTCCGGTTTGCAAATGCATTATCTATCGGAATTCACGCTCTCATTAGGCAAGCGTTACCAGGACCTCGTTCCTGATCAGTTTGTTGCTCCGAGTCAAACTCATCTACTGAAAGGGTATGAAGGGTGGGCGTACGCTACACGTACACCAGACCGGCAGATCTTCCTGGCGTATTTCGAAAAGGGCTGCCCGAAGAGTGTGATTCGAGGCGCTAAGTTGATGGGCAACTATCGCGCGAAGTGGTTCGATCCGAGAACAGGAGAATGGTCCGATGTTGCCGGCGGAAGGATTAGGTCCAGCAATATCGGCGAGATCGAGCTACCGGAACTTCCTTCCAATGATGATTGGGCGTTGAGTCTCACTTATGAGGGACCTGCAACGTTGCCGAAGCACTTCTAGGCGCTCCGTTCCGCTGATGGTCGGCAACGCATACCGAGCGACCGTAGGCGTACAGTCCAAAACGCAAACGTCGATGGGACGCCAGATAAAAAAGCTCGTAATATTCTCGTTGTCCGTTGGTGTTCGTGTCCCGAGTGGTGTTCGTTGACAGATCGGTTACGGTGACCTTCACGGCTGGAACGACGCCTGCATTGGTGTCTCACAAAGCAAGAAGAAATCTGCTCGAGCCTCATTGATGCAGGCTACTTTTATGCCAATTCGCCTGATTGCTGCGCGGCAACGCAAACGCGACTATCGCGTCCGCCGGTTTGCTGCCAAAGAAACCGCCTCCTCCCGCGGCAATAACAACGTACTGTCGTGCATCCTTGCCGAGGTAAGTGATGGGCGTGGCATGTCCGCTGCCGTCAATTATGGCTGACCACAGCTCCTTGCCTGTCCGCGAATCAAATGCGCGGAATCGCTGGTCGTTTGTTGCGCCTATGAAAACCAGGCCTGACGCAGTAGCGATGGAGCCCCCGATGTTCAATGCACCGGTCCCATGCACTCCGCGTGCTTCGAGTTCCTCAACCACGCCCAGCGGAGTACGCCACGCGATCTCACCTGTGTTGACATTCACCGCCGTCAGCAGCCCCCATGGAGGCTTTTGGCATGGCCATAGATTGGGGTCCCAGAACCGGCCATACTCACCGAAAGGGCTTGTTCTGCGCCATGCTACCTCCGATCCTGGCGGCTCTTTGACCATCTGCCCGATCGCGCCTACTTCGTTCGTATTTACAAACACGTACCCGAGGTTTGGATCGTAGGAAACCCCGGACCAGGTCGCTCCACCTAATGTCCCTGGGAACACGACCGTCAGACCCGTTCCATAGGGCGTATATCGGCCCTTGTTTTGTAATTTCGAGAAAAGGTCTGCGCAAAACCGGTGAGATTCGGGAGTCACATCTGTCAGGTCCTCGGCGCTCATGCTCGAGCGGGAAAGAGGCGGCGGCTTCACGGGAATAGGCTGCGTCGGCCAGGACGCTTCGCCCGGCACATCGCTTTGCGGGAAGGAACGTTCTTCCACGGGGAACACAGGCTTCCCATTTCGACGATCGAGGATGAAGACGAGCCCCATTTTTGTGACCTCTACTAAAGCTGGAATCTCACGTCCACCGCGCTGCACGGAAATGAGAGCTGGCGGCGCGGGAGGGTCATAATCCCAGATGTCGTGGTGTACAAGTTGATAACTCCAAACAAGGCTGCCGGTCCGGGCGTTCAGAGCCACAACTGAATCGCCGTACAGATTCGTGCCTTTGCGATCGCCTCCATAGAAATCGTACGCGGGAGAACCAATCGGAAGGAAGATTCTGCCCGTCTGAGTGTCGACCGTGAATCCGGTCCAGACATTTGCGCCGGTGCGTTCCTGCCATCCGTTCGAATTCCAGGTCTCATGGCCGGGTTCACCGGGCCGCGGCACGGTATGAAACGGCCACACCAGCTTTCCTGAACGCACATCCCACGCCCGCACATCGCCGTAGGGACCGCGTCCGGGGCTTTCGGGCAGTTCGGCCCCCGTAATCACGACGTCCTGGTAAATCGCCGGAGGTGAAGTCACTGCATAAACGGAATCCGCAAACCCCTCAGCCACGCCTCCTCGCAGGTCAACTTCGCCTTCGTTACCGAATCCTGGAACGGGAAGACCAGTTCGCGCACTCAGCGCGATCAGGCGCCCGTCTAACGTGCCGAGCAGGATTCGCGGAGGATTGTGCGAGTCCCCGGGCCAGTAAGAAACACCTCGATGGGCACGATACCGAATGGCTACTTTACTCTTCGCTTGTGGATCGAATTTCCATATCTCGTGCCCTGATGTTGCATCGAGCGCAATAACGCGGTTTGCAGGAGTGGTCAGGTAGAGGACGCCTTCAATCACCAGCGGCGTTGTTTCGAATGCAACCTGTCTTTGGCCGCGCGGGCCTGATGCCGCAGGCTTTTCGCCCGTATGATACGTCCACGCCCGTTGAAGATTCTTAACATTACCGGGGGTAATCTGGGAGACTGGCGAGTAGCGCGAGCCGCCGCTGTCATATCCGTAGAATGGCCACTCGCTTTGGGCCGGCAAGAGTGAACTAGCGGCCACAGCTAGCATTACGTCACGCCACCGCGGCTTCATCGCAACTTCTCATTTGTCAGGTCACTCCGGTATGGATCTCGCACGGGCAACCCGGCTCAGGTGATGCGCCATCATCCGATCGGGAAGCAGGAGCGCTTCCTGGAACGTCCTATCGGCCTGTTGGCTGCGTCCGAGTGCGCTTCCGAGCAAGGCTTGGGTGTAAAGGCTTGAGCTGTTCGAATCAGTTTCGTTGCTCGCCTGAATTCGCGCGAGCGCAGATTCCAGTCTCTCTTGCCATTCGGTTGCTTCACCGTGGTTCAGCTTCTTGTCGGCTGCATACGCCCAGAATATTTGGCCCGGGTCCGTCTGCCGTGCTGCACTCTGGAAGTGTGTGCGCGCTTGTGCGGGCTGCCCGCACCGCGAATTCAGAACACCGAGTAAGTATTGGGTTCGCGCGGAATCGACGACAGGCGCAAGTCCGTCTTGAGTAAATGCAAGCCCTGGCATCTCGCCGGTTAGATTTGCCGCTATCGATGCTGCAGCCGAGCAATGTCCTTGCTGTTCAAGCGACAGCGCCTGTTGCAATCGCACTTCCACCCACACCTGCCGCACGTTCGTGCCGCCCTCTTCCCGCGGGAAGAACCGATTACGGAAGAGATTCTCGGCGCCGGTGAAATCCCCTGCTTCGGCGCGATTCAAAGCCAATTCGTAGACCAGAGCCGAGGGCATGTGAGCGAGATCGGGATACTTCTCGAGCGCGCGGACGCGGTCGCCCGCCGGGCGCTCGAGAATGCTGAGCGCCTGATCGATGCCCGTATAGAGGTCCGCATTCTTTGAATCCACGGCTATTCCTTCCTGAAAAACAGGGACCGCTGCGCCTGCATCTCTCTTGACCCGCAGAAGAGCCTTCCCGAGATCGGCGTGGAGCACGGGTGTCTCCGGCGCGAACTTCACTGCCGCGTTCCACTCTTCAATGGCGGCGTCAGTCAAGCCGCGTGAGAACAGAAGCGTGCCAAGCAGATAATGTGCTGTTCCATCCGACGGTCTGGCTCGCAGCGCGGCTTGTAGAACCTCTAGAGCCTCGGCGCGATTTGGAAAAGTATATCGCGTCGAAAGCTGGGAGGCAGCGGCGTAGTCCTGCTCGGCTGGCTCGCCGAGTTTCTGTTTGCAATAAGCACGAAAATACGCAACCAGAACGTGATTCTGCGGCAGCACGGCCCCTGGTTCGCTTTGGTCCGCCGGAGGGGCGGGATAGCTCCGCGACAGCACTTGCAACGCTGGTTGGTATAAGCCGAGTCGCACATATTGAGCCGCGATGTTGAGAACACGATCGGGGTCTGCTCCGAGATGCGGCAGATCCGGGGTCCCAAGCTCCTCCCGCAGGAAATAACTCAATGGATGTCGTTCGAGCCATTTCTGTGCAAATGTCCTCGCACTGTCCGGATCGCCAAGTGCTTCCCGAACCGCAACGAGTTCCTCCGCCGCGCGAAGGTCATCCGGTGCAGCGCGCAGGCTTTCCTCGAGATAGCGTTCGGCTTCGCGCATCCGGCCTGAGCGAGCTTCTAATTCGGCCAGGCGCAGCGCGGCCGCGGCGCGATATTGCGGAAGACGATGCGCTCTCTCGTAAGCTGCTCGTGCCTTCCACTCATCACCCAGCCCATCGTAGGCGATCGCTAGATAATACGACGCCTCCGGATCAGTAGTATTGCGTTCTTCGACTGGTGCAAGATGGCGAATCCCGTCGCGATAACGGAGCAGGCAAACTGCAACTCGCCCGGCTGCTTTGCTTAATGCCAAGCTCTTTGGAAATTTCGCTGATCCGTCCTCATATGTGCCGAACGCAGCCAGCGTTTTGCCGTTGAGTTCTTCGTCTTCGCCGAATTGAAGCCAATCATTTTCTGTTCTCTGCTCTGGAGGAGGCACGGTATGCAACGGCTGTGGACCGACATGAATTTGGCCCTGAGGCGTCCAGTCGTACTCTCCTTCGGTGTGTCGGAGCAACACCTTTCCAGCGGTGTCCCTCAGCTCAAACGTGTAGTGCCCCTCCGAATTTGCGATTGCAATTTCGCGTTTCCAGGTTCGACTCGGAGTAAGGTCGACCTCTTCTTCTGACAGGATTCGATCGCCGTCAAGCAGGCGAATGGAGGCGTGCGGGATATCTGCGTTTGTGTTGAACGATGCAAGCAGATTATTACCTCGCCTGCTCAGGTTCACGACTCCAGCGAGATTAGCTCGCGCGATGCCTCCTAAGTCCCGGGCTGGCATCCAATACTCGGAAAATCGAATGCTTTGTCGAGGCTCGAGGAATGCATAGGTCTCCTGGTTGCGGAACAAACCGCCCTGCACCTCTACGTACGCACTCTCGTTGTCGGATAAAGCTTTGCGCCAGTCAAGTCCGTCCGCATCACAGCCCCAAGACCAGATCTTTTTCGCGGGCAATTCCGCGTAATCCGCGAAATGTACGACTCCGGTGTTCGTGTGCGGATGCCAAACAGCCATGAACGGCTCGCGACTGCCGTGTACGAAGCGCGACACCGGCCCGTCAGTTTGATTGCGGATGATGCTCAGATCTTTGCCGGAAGCATCCACAGGCCATGGCTGCACCTCGGTAAAACCATGGCTCGCCACATAGCGCATTGGATATTGAATTTGTGAGTCATCCCACACCTGAACCCCGGCATTGTTCCACCAGTAGAATCGATGCCTCACATCGCCGCGATTGCTGAGAGTGACACGCTCTTCGAGCAGTGTCGAACCGGGCCGCAGCACCATCTCGACACTCCACTCCATTCCATAAACCCGATCGATATTGCCGACGGTGACCGAAGCGCTTTCATCTGCATGCTTGCTGTAGGCGAAATCTACGGGCGACATCGACACCCAGTTGTGGGAGACGGGGAAGTTGAACTCGATTCCGAAAGCGGCCCACGCCCCTCGATAGCCGATTTGCGCTTTCTTGATCGACGGATTGGCATAGAACATCGGTTCCCCGCTTAACTTATCTGTGCACGTATAAAGATGACCGCCGATATCGGGCAGCACCGAGCACGTTAGATATTCGTTCTCCAGGTAGACGGCGCGCCAGGCATGATCCAGGCGATGATTGGTCAGGTTCTCCCTCAACGTGTACGGGTAATTGAAGCGAGTCGTTTGAAAAACATCGAACGGTGGATTCGGATTGGGCGCCCCTTCGTCATACGTTGGCAGCGTAAGGGTCCCCTCCCAAACTTGCACCTGCCCCCCGGCAGCACGCCAGGCTTCGGTTACGAGCAAAAGCAGGAATGTGCAATATCGAGGCATTTAGATGTTTATTCGAAGCAGACGAGCGGCATTCTCGTTGTACACTTTGCGCAGAATTTGGTCGGGCAATCCGATTCCGTAAATGCGCCAGCGACCCTGCGGCGGTATTTTAGCCGGTGCGTAATCGAAATATTCGTCCTCCGTCTCGAGAAAGCGAAAGTAGATCTCATAAAGCCGATCGCTGAAATATTGCTGCGGCACCTCCTTACCGTGCGGCGTCGCGTCGGTTCCGAACAGAATTCGGTCCTGGTATTTGTCGAAGAATTTGCGTGCAGTGCGCGGTTGCCGGCCAAGTTCGCCGACGCGAGCGGCAATATCGATGGTCATATTGGGAAACCGATCGAGAGCTTCGGACACGTTCTCGAGATTCTCGGCGAAGTTGCCGACGTGCAGCACCACAAATTGGGTTTTTGGATGGCGGGCGATCACGCGGTTTCGCGCGTCCAATAACTCTGCATTGCTTGGAAAATCATGATCAAAGAAGGACCAGTCAGGATGGTTATGCAACTCTTCGTATCGCTCGTTAAAGCGGTCAGTAGGAGTGAAGAATGCAACGGGATCTGAGACGTGAATCGCCACAGGCATGTTCAGTTGTCCGCACGCGTCCCACATCGGATCGAAGCGGGCGTCATCCACGCGTACCAGCTTGCCGGAGGTGATGTTTTCACGCAGAAAAAGACCAAGCGTCTTGAGAATTTTCAAGCCAGGGGCGCCTGCCGCGTGCGCCGCGCCAATCGCGTCTGCCTGGAGCTTCGGGTAATTCGGTTCGAAAAGCTGGCTGTACGAAGGCTCCGTGAATGTATAAAAACGGCCCGGATGAGCCTTGTCATATGTTGCGATCGCCTCTCGCAGCCCGTCGCCGTATCCACCCGTCAGATTGACGAGGGCCCGAAGATTTTTCCTGTCCATTACGGGAAGAAGTTCAGCGGGGGTGCTGGGAAATTGACGTTTCGCAGCGAGGGCTACGCCATTCTCGGATTTCGCAGACCACGACAAGTGTGTGTGAACGTCGATTACGGCATATCGCGCGCGCGGTACTTCCGTTTCGCGTACGTGCAGCATGCTCCGCGGCTCATATTCGGCGAGCGGAAGAGGCGCTTCGGGCGTAGTCGCCGCATTCGCATTTCCGATCCGCGCTTCCATGGCAGATGCACAAAAAAAGCTCGATCCCACGACGTGTAGCCAGTCGCGCCGGTTCGTCATCCAATCGCTCCCACTCCAGTTTCACTCAGCCGCTTCGCGGCCTGCTGCGCGACACCTCCGATAACGGCTGCACAGGTCACATCATAAAGCTCCGATGAAGTCCCGTCTGGTCACGGAATGTGTCCGGGTTCGAATACAGGAGACACGATATCGAGCGGCGGCGATCCATTCCGCTCACGGACCCGTGCCACACGCTACCACTAAAAGTCATCACGTACACGCTATTTCTATCGGCAGGATCCGGAAATGACGCGGTGCCTTTTCGAGGCTGCTCTTGCGTTCCCAACTGTTGCCCGGATCATGCGAGAAAAACAGGCCGGCGGTCGACCCCTTTACCCCTGCCACATAAAGGGTGCGCGAATCTTGCGGATCAACCGCAAAGGCCGTGATCTCGCCCAGCGGATCCGGTTCACTTACGATCGTCTCGTCTGCATGGTCCGAAGCCATCCGAATTGCCGTCACCCCCGAGGGCTTCGGGGTAGCAGCCCGCACGTTTCTCAACATTGGTGCCTCGCCACAACGCGGTTGCGTCTGCATAGATGATGTGCGGACTGACGGTCGGGTTAAAAGTGCGCGCCTACACCCCCTGGCCGATCACTCTGAAATCACCGGGACGGCCGGCGAATCACGCGGAACAAAGAATCAAGACGGCAGCAAGGCGCCGGATTTGCAAAATCATTTGCTTCTTTGTTCGTGTTTCGATAATCTTTGTCTACTCTCCGGTAAACTGAACGTCTTGTCAATACTCGTCTTCAAGTGCATCAGCGCCATTGTCGTATCTTTTCTGTTGACCCACTTCGTGGTGGTTGAGGCGTTATGAGGCGCCGAAGCTTTCTCGCGCGCGCTGCATTGTTGGCTTCTATAGCCACAGGAGCCAGCACGCAACTTCAATCGGACGTTCAGCCCAGAAATCAGCCGGCCCCCGCAGCAAGCGAACGGCTCGATCAAGCCCCCTTCGGTATTGACCAGGATCAGGGCTGGCAAACGATCCCCTTCACCACGCCTTTCGAGAAGCCGATGCGAAATCGCGGTCTTGGTCTGGTCGGATACGCGTGGGAGGAAAACGGTCCCTCAGTTGTGGCGCGGAGGGTCGCGAATCTCTCGAACAGAGCGTTGACAAAGTCGCGACCTTGCCCTTTGTCGATGTGCTCTATCAAGCCACGGAGAGATAACGGCTGGCGTAAAGGCGTGTGATGTCCCCGAAGAGCGCCACTTCCGGACAGTTCCTTCGGTTCTCGATGATTGCCAAAGCCATTGTCCTCGCTGGAACCGCTTATGGCAGCCTCGGATATGCGGCCAGTGTGATCGTCCGGCCGGTTGAAATTCAGGACGTTCTGACGAATCCTGGAATGGGTATCCAGACTTTCCAACGATATAACGGCGACGCGTTGAATCCGGGCGTCGAGTGGTCGGAAGAAGGGCCCACAAAGCTGGTCGTTTCACCTACGGAAAGGCCCGACTTCCCAGCTTCGACGGTCGCGTATTGCCGGTGGCATTGGGCAACGCTCGAACCGGAACAGGGTAAAGTTCGCTGGGAGATCGTCGATTTGGCTCTCGAGCAAGCGAGACAGCATGGACAGCGTCTGGCAATTCGCCTTATGCCGTATGACCCGAAACATCCTTTACCGGAGTGGTACCGCAACTCGGGCGCGCGCCGCGCAAACAACGATTCGTCAAAGGACGGCAGCATCTGGCAGCCCGATTTCAGCGATCCCACGTATTTCAAATGTTGGAATGCGCTCGTTGTCGAGGCTGGCAAGCGTTACGACGGCCATCCCGATCTTGACAGCGTGGATATTTCGACGGTCGGGTATTGGGGTGAGGGCTGGAGTGATTACATGCCGGAGTTTGCTGTTCAACGCAAACTGATCGACGTGTATTTACAAGCCTTCCGAAAGACGCCGCTGCTGATGAATTTCGATGAACCGGAGGCGCTTGTCTACGGAACATCGCGCGCTGGATGGCGCTTCGATTGTCTCGGCGATATGCGTGAAAAGTGGGCGCACATGCTCGACTTCTATCCGGAACAGATCGCGAGAACAGGAATTCAGGATGTATGGAGAACCGCGCCTGTTTCGATGGAAACCTGCGGTGTTCCGGAATCGTGGTTTCGCCAGCACTGGGACGTAAAGTACATCCTTAGCGAAGCTCTGCGATGGCACATAACCACGCTGAACGTGAAATCGAGCGCAATCCCCGCGTCCTGGAAAAGTGACTTCGAGGATTTCGAGCGAAAGATGGGCTATCGATTTGCCTTGCGCCGGGCCGAATGGCAGGAGGCCGTACAAGCGGGCCAGGCAATCGGGCTCAGAACGTGGTGGGTGAACGAGGGTGTTGCTCCTATTTACCGGCCGTTCGTTCTGGCGTTTCGTTTTAGTTCGGCCAGCCATACGGCGGTGGTGCGAACCGATTCGGACATACGGAAATGGCTTCCGGGCGATGCAGTGTTTGAGGGTCCTGTCTTTGTGCCTCTAGATCTGGCGCCCGGCGACTATGAATTCAGCGTTGCACTGCTCGATCCCATGACCCTTCAGCCCGGCATTCGCCTCGCAATTGAGGGCCGCGGAAACGACGGCTGGTACGCATTGGGCAAAATTCGCGTTCTCGAGTCAGCCGGCCATTAGCAGGTCGAAGGAGCTGGTCGCAATAGCAGAAACGGCGAGCGCGCAATGGCCAGCGAGGCTTCAGAGCTGTACCAGCACGGCTTCGCTTCAAAGCTGATCCGTTTCGGCTCGCGTCCGCGAGGCAGTTCAACTCGAAGGTTGTTGAACTCCGGCCAGTGTGCTTACAAAGAAAGCTGCAGACTTTGGTGAGAAAGGGCGCGGACGTATGATCGACACGCCGTTCCTCGCCTAAGGATGTTAATTGCAAGGGGTTCGATTCGGAGGATGCGGCCTTAGAGATGTTGCGATGCCGTGTCACTGTACACAGTCGTAAGGGAGTGCGCTTTTAGCTGTGATGGGAAACGCGATCACGCAGCTCGGCGTTCATGATGGTGATGCAGACCGCCAACGTCCGTCGTCTCGATCATTTCACCAGCAGTCCGCGGATGTACTCTTCGTGTTTCCGGAGCGTCTTTATCCAGGAATAGATGCGCTCTCCAATTCTGGTGGTACGCACAATAACTCGACAGGATGCGGCGGGGAGAGTTCTCATTGAACACAATCAGATGATCGAGACATTCGCGGCGTATCGAGCAGTTGTCGGCCAGCCAACCACACGCAGGTGTCGTGATAGTGCGGTGCTTCGAAAATCCGGGCTCATGACCAATCCAGATGGCTAAACTAGAAGGACCTCGCGTTTATCGAGATCGTTTCAGTATCTTTGGTCAATTTGACCGGGTTGAATGGTGGTTTAGCAACTCCATTCTAGCCGTCGCGCATTTCCCCGTCAGTCTGACTTCTAATGTTCCGTTTGCGTTTACCTGGGCTCCGTGGCTCCGGGTGAAAAACACGAGTCAGAAAGTAGGCGCAATTCGCTCGTCTTTGGGAGGGCTTGATTTTTAATGACTAAGAAGAGGTGGCCGAAACTCGCTAGGCTGTGGTGCCGTTTCATGCACGACTCGCCGATGTGGCCGATTGAGGGGTATTACCAATGTCGTACCTGCGGCTGCCGTCATCGAGTGCCATGGGCCCACGGCCGTTGATTTCCGCCCAGGCAATGTGGATTTAGCAGGCGCGGCTCGCAGCGTGACTGCTTCTCGTCTATGATCCGCGTAGCTCGCCATCATAGTTGTCCAATTGCGTCGTATCGAATCCCGAGTCGCCGCGCTGATTCTGTACCCACAGAAGTTGCGGAACTTTCGCGATGCGTGTGGTGTCGAGTTTCGCGATGTTCACTGGCATCTCTCCAAACCGGGCCTGATCAGATAAGCATATGATTTCTCGAATGCCGCCACGTGAATCCTGTTAAGCGCGCATTTTCGGGAACTTGCCTGTGTAAAACCGGACTGGACGCTGTCAAAGTGTACCAGCGCGCTGTTCATTACAATCTCAGGCCTGCTCCGTCCAAGGCCCGTTCAGGCAAGGCTCTCGCCGCACGGAGCGATCGATCAGCAACGTCGCCTCCGGGTTCCGTCCAAAGAACCGCAAGAGCTGCGCAGCGCCAACAGCGGGATATACGAACCCTCACAGCAGGAGATTGCCAGATTGGCCTATACTCTGTGGCAACAACGAGGTTGTCCGGAAGGTTCTGCTGATGAAGATTGGAGAGAAGCAGAGCGGCAACTGCGTGGCCGCCCGGGCGGGGAGTAAAGTCCGTCCGACGGTAATGCAAACATCGGGCGGACAGACTGGTGTGCTCTCCGCCCGGTTTTCCCATCTCGATGTAGTACCCGTACTTCGCATGCCTGGGCCGAGCTTGTTTATGCCAATAATTTCGCATACATTGTCAATCCCGAAAGAACGAACGGAGGCCATGTGGCACCGAGGCGGTTCCATATCGCAGAAAATTCGGGCACTGAACACAGCATCGGGGAACAGGCGTTCAGCACGAATTGGCTGAGCGGACTCGAACCGCGTGGTTTCGTACGAAGCGGCACAGGTGGGTGGTTCGCTCCCCCAGCTCTACCGTACATGGAGGCAGTGACCTCCACCCGCGAAGGATCAGCAGAGCAGAGAACTACTGGGACGTAACCAAGAGGCGGTAAACACGTGTTGAGGCTCGTTCGGTATGCAGCCGGCCGTAGCTTCGCACCGTGGGTTTAGGCGCCGAAGTTACCCTCAGCTTCTCGGTGCCCACGCACCTGCATGTCTGTGTACCCGCTTGTTTACCAGCAGCCCCTGCGGTGCTGCTGCGTGCTATCCATCAGCACGGCTGGAGGCGTTGCGGATCCGGGTAGAGGTCCACCATCTCAGTTTGCCCAGCCCCTCTGACCAGTTTGCTCTCTGGGCGGTAGCTGGTTCGTTTAGGAAGCAAACTTCCTGAAGTGGCTATGGAACAAACAGTTCCAACATGCTCCTCTTTGACATCCGGCATCCCTCACGAGATGCTTGTTGTGCTGCGCACAAAAAGATCTGCCGGGGCTGTATCGCGCAAGTTCTCGTAATAGGTGTCGTTCACTACGCCGATGATATCGGTGTCGACGGGCGCTGGGATCGTTTCCTTTGCCCACGAACTGACCCACCGCAGGCTCGTCGGCGAAAAACCGTTTCAGAAAACTTTCACCACTGCGAAAGGCTGTAAGGTTGCTGTATCGCCCATTCCGTTCCTCCGAAGTTGATCCATCACTCCGATCGCGGCGTGCAATATGCCTCGCGTGAATACACTGCAATGCTCGCCGAGCACGAGATCCGAATCAGCATGAGCCGCCGCGGAAGTCCCTAGGAAAACGCCCGCGCGGAGCGATTCATGAGAACACTGAAAGAGGAGGAAGTACAAGGACGTAACTACCAGAACCTGGACGACGCAAAACGGCGGGTCGGCGAGTTTCTGGAAGAAATTTACAACCGGCAACGATTGCATTCGGCGTTGCGCTACGCGACGCCGGATGAATTCGAGGGCTGGGGAAAGCGACGGCACTGATGGAAAGCTTGGAAAACCAAGTGCAGGTTTCGCAAGCTTTCCACAGGCTTTGGAAATCCCTCCGGGACCCCCACGTTTCCCACAGCACGATGGCGGCGAATGTTAAATAAAATAATCAAAACCGCTGTGTTTCCGATTTTCCGCGGACGCCAGCGTGTCTCAGCCAAGGGGTGCGGTTCCATCTATTATGGATCCCCACCCACTACATAAGGGTGACAGAGCAAAAGGCAGTAGACGCTGAAGGAGGTTCTTAGCGGCCGGATGGCAGACCGTAATGTACCGGCAGCAGATCGATCCAAGAATACGGCTTCAGGATTGGAATACTTATCTCCGGCAGCGGCGAGATCATCGACGGCGACCCGCACCTGAAGGCCGGCCGTGAGCTGGGCTTGCTCGCAGTGCCCGTCATCGTGCGCGCCGACTGGACCGAAGAACAACTGCGGAGCTCTCGCCTGATCGCGAATCGCTCTTCGAATTGGCGGCCCTGGTTCTCCGTGGCCCACGGTTCGGGTTTAGATTCGATGTAAACGCATTTTAACGAAGCATTCCCAAGACTTTAACACTTCCAATGAATCCCTGGCCTCGCTCCGCCGTCCAAGCGAGTAGGAGAGGTTCAATCCATTTGGCAACGAACCTGCTCCCGGTTACTCGCCGAAACAATTTGCATGTCGTTTCGGAACGCGGGAAGGAGGAGAAGGACATGCGGGACAATCATCCAATCATCAATGCATTGTGCCGACAGTGCGGCTGTAATCAAGCGCAAGCGGCAGCCGATGCACGTGCTCTCGGCTTCGAAGAGGAGTTCGCATCCGGTATTTACACCTGCTGCCAGGTTGTGCACTGGGCCGACGAGCAGAGGCTTGCATGGTTAAACGCGGCCAAGCAGGATGGCAAGATCGCCGAAGATGTGATGCGGCGGCTGGGGCTCAGCGAGCCGGCTGGGGAGTTCGTGCACCTTCGCTCAAGAAGGCGGCAGGGTCTGTAGCATATGTCCGGCGTCGTATTTCTCGAAGCGCCCTGCCGCACTCAGGAGTTGCTCACTCTGAAGTGGCTGCTGCGAGGCTCAGGCTATCAGATTGGCTCGACTTGGCACGACGCGTCGCCAGCGGCCTTTCTCACGCCTCAGCCACATTGGACCCGCGCGCGAATGGAAGAGATGACGCCGTTCGATACTCTTGTTGTTTTGCGCCGTGATAACGAGGAGATTCCTGCCGAGTTGGGTCTTGCCGTCGGCTTTGCTGCCGCTCGGAAACTTGAAGTGATCTGGATTGGTATGCCGCTCGAGCCGCTCTGCGAGTTCCGAAAGGTCCATTGTTTCCCCAATCTCGAAGGGTTCGAAAAGTATCTCTTGCTCGAAAAGAGTACGCGCGGCGAAAGCCCTGCACATGCTCGCCCGGCGGCTTGAGAGCGTCGAGTGTACCTGTCTTACGTTCGCACGAGCGTCGAAATGGGAGTGGTTGTGGTGATTTCGGCTAAGCTCACACCGCGACGTTCGATATAGCCTCAGGTTACGGATCGCCGAACCCATGAGACTACATCTGGTCGCGCGTTTGCCTCCCGTTACAGAATTCTGAGCTGCAACCCTAGCCGCGTCGGGTTAGGCGCCGTCACATTACTGTTGACTGCAGTCATATTCCCAATATCAATTTCTATTGCCGCTTTCCTCTTTTTTGCGATCACAAGACGAGGGAACCGGCGCGCCGTTTGGCCTTACTGCGTCCTTCCGATTGTCGGTGGCGTGGTCTTGGTTTGTATCGTACGGAGCGGCGCGGCCGATCTCCTTAAGTTGTTGTGGTGGGATGGGGATGGGCGAGAGGAGTGGAACGCGAAATCGAGAAGCTCGAGAGCATCGTCATGGGAACGGTAAGGATCCTGGTTAAATCGTCACAGCCTTCTTAATCTTTTCTTGTTGGAGGTGTTCTGCTGATTCATTTGCATATGCTGACTTTTGAGCAGCTCGAATAGGCGCCGGCACCTTGGTTTCTGATCGTAGGTTTGGACAAACGCCAGGGCATTTGTTCTCACCCTCGGTCGCGATGCTTTTGCCCATAATGACCTGGAACCCGCCTTCCGCACGCGCCGGAAAATGCGAGCGCAGGATCCTGTTTTCTGCAACTAGAGATTCATTCTGCAGAAGAAGTCGGCGGTTCACCATGCCGGTGACGTACGTCAGCAGGCGAGTGGCGCGTTCACCATCCTTTCAACGGAAAGCTTGGTCGTCAAACCTGCTCAAATCAGCATCTGTGTTGAGGACGCCCAACGTGATCACCGCAAACGTGAACACGTTCGTATTTGGCTTCGAGATGACCGCCAAACGCGTAGCTGCCCGCCGATAACGTGATATGTGCATGTACACGCCCAGGGGCATGTAGCCATTCATCCCGATGATGTCAGCCGGAGCCGTCGCATTGCGCACGAACAGGGTCGGTGGAAGGAAACGTCCGATTAGCTAGGCATGCACTTGATAGTTTCGAATGGACCGCATGCCCGCCAGAATCACCGCGTTCCTGATCCCTTGCTGCTTGACCATTGATTCGAGACCGGCCCACAGGTCTGGATCGTATTTGAAGCGGAGGAGGATGACCCGCTGAAATTGAGTAGAAATGGCATAGATATTGGGCACGGCATTACTATTTGCTTTCTTGTCTTCAGCGGGATTCGTCGGATGCGTGACTAGTCTTGTTGTCGTTTGGACGGGCGACAAGGACCGGCAAAGCCAAATAAAGCAGGAGGCTGAGTTTGACGCGGTTGCGCATCGCGGATTCCGATAAGAAAGGATAACGGCTGCTGAAGCGAGAAGCAAATGACGGCAACGAGGGTGTGCCCGCTGATCGACTGACGAGTTTCAAGCGCTGATGTTGAGGGCAGTTTTACTTCGGGTGAGCCCCATGCGTATCCCCCTCATCTCAGTACCTGGGCATCTAGAGCTCCCCGAATTTCATGAAGTAGAGGCGGTAAGGCTGCTCCCGCACTGCGGCGAGCAAAGCGTAGGCAGCAATGGGCGAGGAGGAAGACTTGTATCGATCCAATGATTCTTTAAGCGGTCGCACCGATTATGTGGCCGTCAGCTAAGGGGGCGGGAAGATCAAGTATTCAGAGGAGGGTTCATATCAGCAGCTGCCGCAGTTGCACGGATATTCACGATCCAGAGATTTTCGGTCTCCGGACGGCCTCTCACGGCACAGCCCACTTTGCCTTGAGCCGATCCATCGACCCGTCGCGCTGCATCGCCCCAAGGGCGCGGTCAATCGCCGCCACAAGCGCCCGCTCTGCCTTCCGGAAGCCGATGCCGAGCGGCTGCGGATGGTCCGGCACTTGGCCGAGAATGCGCAAATGCGGGTTTTTGGCCGCCAACCATGCCGCCACCGGCTCAATCTTCATCACCGCCGTGATCAGCCCGACCTCCAAGTCCCGCATCGCCTGCTCGATCCGATCGAAAGGGTAAACTTTGATGCGGCCGATTTCGCCCCGGCGCTGCATGGCAAGCGCCGCATCATAATCCGTCGTGGCCGCCTGCACGCCGACCGTCCCGTGCCGCAGGTCCGCAAGGCTGCGCTGCCCGGGCGTTTTGGCCTCGTTGACCACCAGGCTCAGTGTCGTGGTCAGGTACGGCACCGACCAGGCGAGTTGCCGTTCGCGCTCGGGCGTGATCGTGATGGCGCCCACGATGCAATCGTACCGGCCGCCCTGCAGTTCCTGAAGGATCGCCTCCCAATGCGTGTTGACGAATACGGCTTTGAGCCCCAAACCTCGGGCAATCTCACCCATCAGATCGACCTCAAAGCCCACCCGGGCCCCGTTGTTGGCCACGTACTCGAAGGGCGGGTTAACGAAGTAGGTGCCGATCCGAAGCGTCCCGGAAACCAGCGTGCGGGGGGCTTCGGGCGCGCCCGCGCTACCTCCTGGGCGCGCCAGTAGCAGGGCCGCCATCAGCCTCGTTCTTGCCGTTGTTACCATTTCCCATTTTCAACCGTTTTCCCGGACAGCCTGTTGCGGGCGATAGCGGATATGTCATGGCTGAATTCCGTAAATGACAGGTTCTGAGGGTTCACCAACAATAACGGCCAGGTGCATCGGAGTTGGCAATGCCACGAGCGGCTTCCAGTCGAGGTCTTCGGAAAAGATGGAATGTTGCCAACCGGCCAGGACGAGTCGGCTGTTAAGTTGAACTGGATGGGGAGCGCACCGTCCCTGTTCCGTGGCCGACACTTCGCGCCGGAGATCATCGTCACATGCGTCCGTTGATATCTACGGTTCTCACAGAGTTTGCGCGATCTGGGAAGAACTGACGGCCGAGCGCGGCCTGCGGATTGATCACACCACCATCTGGCGCTGGACCCAGATCTACGGACCGGAGGCACAGCGCCGATTGCATGGGCAGGTCAGATACAAGCGATCGAGCTGGCATATTGATGAGACGTATATTACGGCCGGCGGTCGAACGATTCAGGGACTCGAGGCGGTTCACATGATCAGAAAACGACAAGTGCTCGGAATTACTCGTCGGAACCTTGCAGCGCAAGCGATTCTTTCCGGAATGCTATTCGATTTGTAACTGATTCGCACATCAACCGGCGAATCCTTGGCCGCAGACCCGATTGCAACACTTCCCTGCCGAGCCCGTTGTAAACTAAACAGCCGGGAGGCAAGTCGCTGCTTCTGCTTAGCCTCATCGCGGTAACTCAACCGAAAAACTGCTTTCGTAACAACACCGCGCGACCCCGAGTAATGGGCAGCTGAGGTGATGCGCATGGGACGAAAGCACCGGCGAGGCCTGAACGGCTCAGCTCCAATCCCCGGACTCTCTGAGGTTCTTGAAAAATCGACCAACGGCGACCACGAGTCTTTCGACCGCCTATTCACACTGATCTACAACGACTTCCGCGGCCTTGCGAAAAGCTATCTGGCGCACGAAGCGCATCCTGACACACTGCAGGCGACGGCTTTGGTGAACGAAGCCTATCTCCGGCTCGCTGAGCAACAAATGGATTGGAAGAATCGCAGCCATCTGCTTGCGGTCGGCGCCATCGCGATGCGACGCATCCTGGTGAACCATGCCATCGCAGCCAAACGCCAAAAGCGCGGAGGCGCGGCGGCCAGAGTCACACTAAGCGAGGATCTCATCGGCACGGAGCAGAACCTCGACGTGCTTGCCGTGGATGAGGCTATCGACGCTCTGGCGAAACTGGACGAGCGCCACGCCAAGCTTGTCGAATTGCGTTTCTTTGGCGGGCTGAATGTTCCCGAAGTGGCCGGCGTTCTCGGCGTAAGCGTCAGCACCATCGAAAAAGACTGGAGATTCTGCAGTGCGTGGCTCAAAAACGCGCTCCGGCCTTAGCGCAATAACCGATCCCGCTGTCTACAAGCGAGTAGCGGAGCTTTTCTCGCAAGCAGCTGAGTTGCCGGTACAAGAGCAAGCCGCCTTTCTTCGAGATAAATGCGGCAGTGATACCGATTTACTCCGGCTGGTAGAAAGCCTTTTACAGGAAGACCGGAAGGGCCTGATTCAGCCGGAGCTCGCGCCAGATCGCTCAATGCCGGTTATTCACGAAGATCTAAGTGGACGAACTTTATCGCATTACCAGATCGTTCGGCCGATGGGAGCTGGTGGAATGGGAGTCGTTTATCGCGCAACGGAGACTCGGCTCCAGCGGACGGTCGCGCTGAAATTTCTGCCACCGTTGCTCAGAGACGATCCCCTCAGCCGCGAGCGTTTCATCCGTGAAGCGCGAGTGATCGCCTCTATCGATCATCAGAACGTGTGTCCGGTCTATGAAGTCGAGGAGGCGGATGGATTCATCTTTATCGCCATGGCCTGTCTCGAGGGCACGTCGCTCGAGGAAAAGATTCGAACCGGATCGATTCCTGTGAAACAGGCCATCGGCATCGCACTGCAGGCCGCGTATGGTCTGCACGCGGCCCACGGCAAAGGTGTCGTGCATCGCGATATCAAGCCGGCGAATTTGATGCTGACCGGCACGGGATCCCCCGAGCCCCTGCTTCGCATTCTCGATTTCGGAGTCGCCCAATGGACCGAGAAGACGGTTCTGACTCAGGAGGGCTTAAGGATCGGAACGGTGCTGTATATGGCTCCGGAACAGGTCGCCGGATCGCGGGTAGATCAGCGCGCCGATATCTGGTCGCTCGGCGTCGTGCTTTACCAAATGCTCTCGTGCCAAGTGCCGTTTGAGGGAAGTACATTGCGCGAAACGCTCGCGGCCATTGCAGGCCCGCAGCCCCCGGACCTCGGGCCGATACGTGAGGTGGCGCCTCCTGAACTCGTTTCCATCCTCCGGAAGATGCTCGAAAAAGAGTCTGCGAACCGGTATCAAACTGTGAGTGCGTTGATCTCCGACCTGGAGAGTGTGCGACAAGCAGCTGCGCCGGGCCTGATCGCTCGTATCACCCTTGGCCCCGCATTTTACCGTGCGGCGCGAATCGTCGCGATCGCCGGGCTGATCGGTTTCTCGATATTCTTACTTGTTCATTCCAACAGACCGCATCCGGCGGATAAGCTGACAGTCGTTCCGTTTACGTACTATCCCGGCTACGAGGAGCATCCCTCAATCTCGCCCGACGGAAAGGAGATCGCATTCGTAGGGCAAGGAAACGAAGGCAACAGGCCGCTCGAAGTCTATGTGCAACTGATCGGCTCAACCGATCCTTTGCGGCTCACCAGTGTCTCTGCTGATTCAGCCGATCGGTCCCCCGTGTGGGACCCAAGCTCGACCCGCATTGCTTTTCTGCGCACACGCCGCGACGAACGTTTTGCACGAATCCTGACGATTCCCGCGCTCGGTGGTGCCGAAACCGATCTGGGCATCCCATCGGTTCTCGCGACCGGACGTCTGGCGTGGAGCCCGGATGGCCGGCTACTAGCGTTTGCCGGCGCCAAAGGAACGAATGAAGGAGCCATTTTCGAACTATCTTTTTCTGACCACAAGGTTCGCCAGCAATCTTTTCCAGCGTCCGGTGAAACCGATTGCTGTCCGGTGTACGATCCGAGCGGCACTCGATTGGCTTTCAAGCGTAACGAAGTGCAAATCGTTGTGATCGGCCGCGGCCGCGGAGCCGTACGAACCCTTCCGGCGCGAGCCTCGTGGGCTGGGCTCACCTGGACAGCCGACGGCCGTTCGCTCGCCTATTCCTGGTTTGGCAAGTTAGCCGAAGTGAATGTGGAGAGCGGCTCGATTACACAGCCCGCTTTGGCTACGGCACTAGGGCCCGACATCAGCGACATCACCATTCGCGGAAACCGGATTGCGTATGTGCACTGGGCGCTTGAACACAGCATTTGGGATCTCACCTTGCATCGAAGTGGCGACGGGCGAATACCGGAGATCTCGGCTTCCGCGGGAGTGCAGCTGATCGCATCCACGATGCGCGAAGATACGCCTCAGTTCTCCCCGGACGGAGAGTGGATTGCGTTTTCCTCGGAGCGCGCAGGCTCGACCGATATCTGGGTCGGAAGACGCGACGGCTCCGGCCTGCGACGGTTGACGTTTCTCGAGGGGTTCGCGGGTACGCCGCGCTGGTCTCCAGACGGAGAGTGGATCGCCTTTGACTTGCGGCCGCCATCCTCGCAACCGGACATTTGGCTTGTCCGAGTTGCAGGAGGAGAAACTCGCAAGCTCGCCACGAACACCGGGGGCGCCGATGTGCCGAGCTGGTCGAACGACGGCCGCTGGATCTATTTCCATGCCGGGTCGGACGATCAGATTTGCAAGGTTCCAAGCCAGGGCGGTAAGCCTGTTCCGCTTACGCGCCACGGAGGATTCGAAGGGTTTGAATCCGGGGATGGCAAGTATCTTTACTATTCCAAGAGGGAGGAACATTCGGGAATCTGGAGAATCAACCTGAGCAACGGAAGCGAAGCGCCGGTTCCCGAGCTGTCGCGGGCCGGAGACTACCGGCAATGGGCGCTGGCCGGAACCGGGCTCTTCTTTGTTCCGTATGACGAGGCGTTCAGCAAAGATGCGGCTGTTCGGTTCTTCGATTTCGCCACCCGGAGAATCGTTCGGGTAGCCACGGTAGGCAGACTCGTTACGGCCGGCCCCGGCGCACTCGCAGTATCGCGCGATGAAACACGCTTGCTTTACGTTCACATGGACCGCGATAACCGCAACATCATGCTGGTTGAGAATTTTAAATAGGGACTGCTCTGGACCGTACCGCTTTGTTCAGCGGTCCCGACCGAAAAGTAGCTTGTTTTAGGCGCGCCGCATTCCTGGCGGGAATGACGCCCGTGAAATGCATCACTCGCTACTGCAGCGACGCCTTGCCGCTTACTGGCACCAGAAGTGCCAGGCTATGAAACGGTTCGCAGTGCTCTATTCCAGGCAGCCCCATGTTCCCACGCTTAGGTTAGCCACCCTGCAACAAGCCGCATTACGTCACTGCCGTTCCCGGCTCAGTTTCGCGCTGCGACAATTCAGACCTTATTGCACCGATTCCGGGAACGGCTCGATGCGATCTACTGTTTCACAATTGGCGGCGGATTCCAAGTGCCGTTAAGAATCGCCTGGTCCGGCCAATACGCACGGAGGAAGAGTATAAATTGGCCAGTGGGATTAGCGGAATTAGTGGGATCCGGTACAGGCGCCGCGAGCCAATTGCAGAATTGTTTCGGATCAGAGGGCGCATTTGCTTGGATGTAGAGATCGAGTGAGCCATCTGCGTTCAGGCACGCCTTATGGTTCTGCACATATGGTATGCCAATCGCGTTATAACTCACGTCTGGATTGTTGACGAGAAAGCCATTAATGTCATAGAGCGTAACCGACCAGAAGGCGAGACGGTTTACTGGTGGAATTTCGCCCGTGCGATGCAAACTCGTTTCGGCACTGAAGTGCACCACATAACGATTCCCCCCAACAAGCACGTTTGCGGGATCAATACCGCGGCTATCGTACGCGCCGTAGCCATACACGGCGTCTTGCGGCCTGTTCCCACCAAGCGCCTTCTCTGCGACTAATGCTCTCAAAATGTAATTGATTCCGTAATCACCCACATTGAGTGGCAGGGACCAATAATTTGTCTTTGCCGAGGCTGAAGGTGGATTTATGCTTGCCAGGAGATCCTTTGCCGCTAGCACCGCCGCCTGCAGTATCGTCACGTCGTTCTGGTCCGGCAGATCGACGCAGCTAAATGGCTTGCTGGGAGTAAGAAGACCCAGGTTCTTCAGCGATGGTTCTACCAGAACGTCGATCTTACGCGGTGGATTGGTCATCATCATCGTGGACATCGTTTCGAAGAAGGCGCACGCGTCCATGTTGTTGACCTGATGAATCGGCTGTGTAAACGTATCGATGGAAGGATTTACCGGCAAATTAGCGGGCGGCTGGTAGTCCGTGTCGGAACCGAGCGGTCTCAATGTCAGCCCGTCGGCAGGGTTCGCAGGGGGCTTAAGAGCGTCGTTAAGAGCCTTGAGATCAGCGTCGCTGCCGCTCGTAAAGAACCGGAGTATTGACCATACGGTGTTGCTATCGAGTCTGATAACTCCTTCATAACCGGTAGTTGGTGCTGTGGTCCCGCCGGGGCCCACCAGAAGGTAATCACCAGGTTTGCTCCGTATGCGCGAACTTGGTGACTGCCGGCTGACATTCGTCCATGCGTCCAATAGTTCGACGATAAAAAATCTCGGTTGATTTGTGCCAACCACAGCCGGCAGCGGTGGCACGTGCATGATCAAGGGTCCGCTCGTGAGATCCATAAACGAAGACCCGTACAAGGTGGTGGTGCTGGGTAGCACCACGTCATGGTATGACGCGTTGGGCAATGCCGTGGCTGCGAAGATTTGATTGATAGGAGCGCGCGTCGGGTTGCCTGGCGGTATCGGCCCTGGAACAGTCGTGGCCACGCGCTCCGTCATGGCAATTGCGAGCAGGGAATAACCATAGATATAATCTGTCACCCCGTCCGCGAATGTCTGGACACCCGCCGCGTCAAGGTTCTCGGGTGCTTTGCTCTTCACAAGTGACTGGAACTGACTAAAACCATTAGCGTCGATAGCGGTATCCTGGCTCGAATCCGCTGCGGTAACACTTTGCGCCATCGTTACTGTCGTTCCAAAGAAGACAGTAGCAATAGTAACGATTAGAATGTTAGTGGACATCTTTCTCCTTTCGCCCAGGTAGACTTTCCCGTTCCCCCGCTCCGATGACCCATAGGATCTGGTAGCGGCGGAGCGCATCCTGTTCAACCAATACGCAACATGCGGGCACAAAAACCGTAACTCGGATCGAAAAAATTGAGAGCCGGGAGAAAGGCGGAACCGATCACAAGCAGGCCGTCAAGCGATCGGGCCGCGCTCATCCCGCCCCGCAGGCTCTGAGGTAGGCTTCGAGCAAGTCTTCGTCGGCGCAGGATGCCACCATACGAGCGACTGCGGTGCGCACGGGCTCTCCGGCAACCGGAACCAGTTCGATCGCGGCACGCACAGCAGCATGACCGAGAAACAAGAGCGCGTCCGCGGCCGCCGCGCGGATCCGCCAATCTGCGCTGCGAAGATGCCCCGATAACTCGGGGATCGCTGCCACGCCTCTGATCCTGGCCAGCTTGGCAAGGCACGCTTGCTTCACCAGAACCGAGGATTCTGTTTCAAAGAAAGCTCCAAAATCCAGATCGCAGCAGCACAATACGGCGGCGCGGCGAACCAACTCGTTCCTGTCCGAAAGAAATGGAACGGCGAAGCCGCTCAGATAACCGGGCGTTTCCGGAAGTTTGCTGGCGGCAGTAAGGGCTGCGGCGGCAAGCTGGCGCGGCCCTGTGCTCAGGGCCTTTCGCATCAGATCTGCCGCCAGCGCCGGGTCATCATTTGCGGCCCACTCAAGCAGCCAGGCGCCGTTATTTGTGGAAAACTCTTCCCAATGAGGTGCCAGCGCGGCAAGAGTGGCGGGACCCTGAGCGCGCAAAGCGGCGCGCGCCTCCCATTGAAAGAGGCCGTCGAGCTCGGCCAACCATGCGGCCGGCTGTTCGGAAAACGGTGGCAGTGGAACCTCGCCGCTGCTCTCCAAGAGTTGGATTCGCAGTCGCTCGCCCGCGCAGCCGCCGCACGAGCCCGCCAGTAGATGGGCGACGGCCCGCGCGCGAGAGGCGCATTCGTTTTGCATGAGCGCCGGAGCCAGGCATGGCCGCAACGCTTCAGCCGGCTCGTTCCGCAGATATTCGGCCAGAGCAAAAAGCAGGCCGCCGTGGTCTTCCGTGCTTACCAGAGACACAAACAAACGCACGACTCGCACGTCGCGAAAGGCGGCGAGCGCTCCAATCCAGGAAACCCACTCCATTGTGCCGCGCCAGCGCTGCGCCCGCTCCAGTAGCACATCGATAACATCGCGTCTCTCGTAGAGGCCGAAGCTGAGAGCGGTAGCCGGCGAAAGGCGCACGGCCTGCAATGCCGAGAGGCGGGTAGGAGCGGCGGCCGCTGTAAGCGCCTCGAACAGTGCGCGGGCAGTTCGCAGGCAAAGCTGGGGCGGAACGGTCTCCGTTTGTTCATGCGCGGTAACGGGTGGGGTCATGACCAGTTCCAGACATCCAGCCAGAACTCCGTCTGCCCGTAAGCCGACCCCGCATCAATAACCAGGAAGAAACGGTTTGAGTACTCGTTGCGGGGGCCTTTCGATAACCAGTTAATCGAAACGTTAGTGCTAGAGCTGAAGGCCCCAGTGGGCGTCACAATGAGAGTCGCCGAGGGGGAGAGTTTGGCTGTTGCCCCGCCACTGGCGACTTCGACGTTGCTCGCCGCGTGCGGTAAGCGGTTCTCATCAAGCAGCGTGAACTTGATGGGGATGGGCGCTGGGGCTTGACCAGGCGGGTAGGGAAACCAGCACGACATCCCGACGTACGACAGCCCCGCCGGCGGCGGACTATTGAGGGCGTTAACGGTGGCGGACGCCAAGCCGTTTTCAGTTTCGTCCCACGGCGGCTTAGAACCGGCAACACCGAAAGATCTCTGGCAGCGGATGTAGCGGTTATTCACATTAAGCGGCAGCACCACCTCAAATTCGGCACAAGGCTCGCTGGATAGAGAGTCAATGCTTGCCGTGATGATGTAGGTCTGAACCGTATACACCGGCCCGGGCGGTGTTGTTTGTAAGGGATCGTATAAGTTACCGGTTAACAAACTTTGGTTGGGAAAGGTGTAGTTGAATATACTTGAGGTCTTGGCGCCCGGTGCAATAGTTAAGGATTTCGGAAATCCAGGCGCATCCGGCTCGATCTTCAGGCTCACATTGTTTTCTGCGGTGGGCCCGGGGTAGGGCATGGAAAGCTCGAGCACACCCACTAACTGATCGCCGGCGAAAATACTGGCGGAGCCGTTTACCGGCTTGATAGCAAGCGTAAGATCAGGAAGCAATAAGCAACGATTTTGGATGCCCGTTGACACGGAGCCTTTCTGCGTTATCTTGGGCTCGTAATTCGAAAGTCCATAGAGCAGCTTAGTAAAGTCAAGAGTAGGTGAGTTTACTTCGAAGTTAAACATCTTGGCGACCGTAACGCGGAAGTGATACGACAGGCCGAGAGAGAAACCGGTCTCGTAATGCACGGAGGTAGTCATTTTGCTGGGAGTAACGGACTCCTCGAATAATACATTGCCCGTCGCGACCACTTTATTGCCATCTTGATATACCAGCGAGCTATAAGTAGCACTGTTTTGGCCTTCCAGTCCACCTTGCACAGTAAATGAGTCGAGACCGAGAGTGACCGGCAAGCCGATATGAAACGACGGGCCGACCGAAATCTCTCCGCCGATTTTGCTGAAGCTCGTATTCAGCGCTCTCAGAGGCGGAATGAGATTTGCGAGGTTAATGGGAAGAACCAATTCTGGGGCGGCGCTGAGTTCGCGTCGCACGCCGGAGTTCGAGGTCGAATCGAGAAAAATATAGGTTTTGATTTTCGGCAAAACACCGTCAAGCATGTCTCCATTTGCTTTCTCGAACGTGTTTTTTGAATTGCGGCCGAGTAAGTACTTGATGAGCTCGACGAGCAAGCCGAAGAAGTCTATGGAAAAGTTTAGCGAGGTGGTAAATGCATCGTTCCAGGAGAGCTGCCACGGTTTGTACCACGTACTCGAGCTATAAATCTGGAAGGCGAGGTTGATTCCAGCACCGACGGAAGCGCCGACGAATCCGCCCGCCTCCAGCTCCTGCCCGTTGAAGGTAAGACTCAGCTGTCCTTTACTATTCTCATTTTTGGTCTCAGCCTGGATGTTTTTAAACAAAAAGGCGACGGAGGGACCGCATACGCCAAACGCATATTCTGCGTAAGCGCCCACCTTCAGCCGCGTGACAAAGATCGTGGCGGATACGTCCAGCAGCTTAAAGGAGCGGAACGAGCCGTATGCGCCCGCTCTGGCCGCGCCGGTGGGGAAGAGCGGCAGGCCATAGCAGACATTGACCGGGTCGGATGTGCCGATAGGCAGGGTGAATTTAGCCATCTGAGTGTCCTCCGGATTAGAGGGGAATGCCGATCACCAGAGCCGTGATGAAGTTGTTCGGATCTCGTAAATTATTAGGATCTATGGCGAACTCCGCGGTGAATGCCAGCCGCCCGAAAGCATCTACCTGAGTGGCATGCTGGCCGAAGAAGATTTCGGTGATGGTGAGGTCGCCTCCTGGCGACACTCCGGGAATCTTGTCGCCGCTTTGAAGGAGTACATTGGAGTTCGCGCCATCAGAAACGATAAGCTGATTCGTGCCGTCACCTAGAAGCTGGGTCACGTAAACGAGGCCGGTATTGCCTATGCAAGGGGCGTTATAGGAGAGAACCTCTTCATTCGTCGCGAGCGGCTGCGTCTGCCCGAGACGGTAGCTCCGTTCGGAAAAATAGCCGAGTTCCTCTAGGCCATTGCTGCCGATGGAAGCGTCGAAGAGACTAAGGTGAGTGACAAAGGTTACGTCCTGCTGGGGATCGACTCGTGCGCCGAGGTAGGTGTTTCCCGAAGAGACGTGTAACAGGGAAGCGGAGTTCGCGGTCAGAACCGTTGGGCAAGCCGCAACGAGCCGGAGCCCAGACGTGCGAGCTTGCGTGTCGCCGGCGATCAATGCGGTACCGGAATATGGGCCCGCGTGCGGCAGGTGCCCCGTCACCTGCGCGGCAAATGCGTTGTTCGCCGCCAGGTCGACCAATCCCACGGATTGAATGGCGGCCGAGGTGTAAGGAAGAGCATCGCCGGTACGAAGCACAACGCGCGCTTGCGATGCACCGCTAACGCTCGTGCTGATCAGCGCTTGCGAGCCGGAGAACGCCTGTTGGAAAGAAGCGGGCGCTTGCGTGGTCGCCGCCACGAGCAGCATATTCTCGCTATCATCGAGCGCGATGTCGCCGAAGTCTCCGCCATATAAGCTGCCATCGGGCGCATCATCGCCGAACCGGATCAGGCGGCGCCAGGAGCCGATGGTCGAACCGGGCGTCAGCAAATACACCGCGGGGGCAGTATTTGGATTTTGAGAATTCTGGGGCAGGATGGTTGTTACGTACTCGCCTAAAGCATTGGAGGCGCCCACGCCGATATGGTCAGCGTAAACGTTGCCGGTGCCGGCAAGGAGGCCGCCCTCATACGCTTCGGCCCAGACACGCGATACGGCGGGCGGGGTCTGATCGTAATTGATGTTGATGCGAAAGAGAGCGGGAGCCCCGGTGTTTAAGTGCCTGCCATGAAGATAGATATACGCTTGGCCCGCGCCCGAAAGCGGCGATGCCATCATGACCGAGCCGGTCATGGCCCCCAAATTGTTCGGCAAACCTCCGATGGAGCCTCCCTGCCCCGCGGTTAAAACGCGGTAGAACCTATAGCCGCTCGGAAGAGACCCGAGGGCTTGGCCGCGCGCTCTGCCGGTAGCAAGAAGAGACACGCCGGCAAGCGTACCTCCGATCGCTTTTACAAAATCGCGTCGAGTGCGTTTCTGTGAGACAGCATTCATTGAGTCATCTCCGTGAATCTGTGAGTCAAGTTGAAAAGCGCTAGCAAGCGGCCCGTCGGCGGCGCAGCCAGAGCGCACACAAGACTGCAGAAACGTAGCCAAACACCGGCAGCGGACCCCCGGGCTCTGGAGTCACAACGCTCTTGCCGAGAGCCACAGTTCCGGATCCTTGCCAGTCGTAACAGGCCTGCAGCGAATCCGGACAAGTGCCATATGGGTTCGGATAACTGTTGCCTCCCAGGCTATATCCATATAAGAATTGCGGGATGCCTTGGTTGAACGTGACGTAAGAATCCGGGGTTCCGCTGGCGACATCGTTATCGTTATCGATCAAAAACGCAAACCGTTGCAAAGCGCCGGTGCTGCTGACAGAAATGGGACTTAAGTAAGACGTATCTGCCAGCGAGTAAGCGGTGAAGAAGTTGAATGTGTAGGCAGTAGGAACAAGAGTGCTGCTGTTATAGCTGAGGGAGCCCCTGTAGGAATCCCCGGCAAGCGGGCCGGTCCTGGCCGTCGCGGTGAAATCAACTGTAATATCCGCAGCTTGGCACAGGCCAGCGAGCACTAGCAGGCTCAGGCTGAGACAAGCGGTAACCATAGTAAGTCGGCACTTCGACCGGCGATTCAGGCCGGCATCGTGCGCCGGGTAGACCTCACTCATTCCCCTGCTCCGATCCATAGATCTGGTGGCGGCCGAGCGCATCCTGTCTAATACGCAACGTGCGGGTGCAAGAACCGTAAGTCGGATCAAAAAAATTGGAGAGTCGGGTGTCATTCGTGGACCGTTCCGCAGTGCTGTTACGAACCTCGCTCAAAACGTTCCTAGCGTCAAGCGCGCCGAGCGAATCAGCGAGCTCTTTTGCTGAGTCGCGGCCCGCATCCGCGCCCTTTTCTCTCTATCGAGCTCAGTTTGTTGTCACTTTGGTCAAAAAAGCGGCGACGAGTGGTGTGCAATCGCTGAATGGTATGAATGGGGTCAGCTGGTGCACGGTGCGTCCGACCACCGGCCGGTTCGGCTGCATGCGCGTTTTGCGACGAACCTGGCCCAGCGGCTCTAGGAAGCGGAGGTCGGCGGAACAAAGCCGGAGGTTTATTCTCGAGGCTACCGACAAAGCGGAGGCGGTTAACAACAGGCGGCAAGCAATCGGATCGCGATGATTGCATTTCCTCAAACTCTTTAGCCACTTGAGTGGCTGCCAGCGGTTTGCTCTCTTTGCTGGCTTTGAGTTGGTGTGAGGTGACGATAAAGTGACATCGAACGCCCGAATGGCGGCCCGGTCGAGACCTGTCGCTCCCAGGTTTTGCACAACCCTTGTACCTGGGCTGTTGCTGGCTGGTTATCAATGACGTTGAGTCAAGCAGTCTCCCGCTGAACGTTATGGAGGCTTGCGCTCTTCGCATGGCTATCCGTACTCTACTGGCGTGCCAACGGCCGCCTCGAGGCGTTTGAAGGCCCAATTCGTTCAACTTCGTGGCGATCGCGCGGAGACTGGCGGATTGTAGACGCATTTTGCTGGATCATGTCGACTACGGCAGGGCTCGGTCCTGTGATCTTCTGAATGCGCGCACGGCGTGCCTTATCGATTGATTCTTTCCAGCGCGGATTGCCCAGCTTGGTAGCGCGGGCCTTTAACGCAGCCATGCCGCCTTGGTGCGCTCCGAATGGCACGGGCCTCGTGTTCGGCGAATGGGCCATGATGTGGATCGTGAGACTGTTGACCTGCGGCATGTCAGCGGCAACGAACTGGACACCGGACTCCATCAGTCCGGAGATGAAATGAACATTGCGCGCCAGGCGATCCAATTTGGCGATGAGAAGCGTCGCATTGACCCGTTTGGACTCAGCGGTCGCGGCCAGTAATCGTGGCCGGCGTGCCGACTCTCTTCGCGGTCGAGCGCGGCAATGACACGTCGGCAAAGGATCGCCGGGGAGGATCTGATCGGCATTCCGGAGAGTCGTCCGCCACTGGATGGTTGAGCAAGCCCTGATCTACGCTTTGCAGGACGGCCGGAGTGCCAAGCCCAGGTGAGAGTGGGAGCTGGAACGTTGTACCAGTACGACATGTATCGGCCCTGATCTGCAACTGCGACACAGGCTTAGCTGTAAAATCCGATTTGCTTCAGATATGTGAAGCTTTTCCGCAGACTCGCAATGGGGTCTATGCTGAAGTCCTGCTCCACAAATGCATGCTTCGCCCTGGTATCGGCGACCGCAGCGAGAATTCTGTTGAATGGCAGATCGCCGGATCCAACTTCGCGGAAAGTTTCGTTCGGCACGGTGGCGATATCGTAGTGGACGGGAGTCCCTTTCGCTCGATCTTTTAGGTGCACAAGCGCCACTCGACTTGCATGTTGCCGAAGAAAGTCAGCGGCATCTACTCCGGCCATGCTTATCCAGAAAACATCCACCTCCAGCGCGACCAGGTTCTTGTCTAGCTTATCGATCAGCACGTCGATTGGCCTGCCACCAGGCTTCGGCTCGAACTCGAAATCGTGATTGTGATAGCAGAACTGCAACCCGGCCCTTTGGGCTTTGGTGGCCGCGGCGTTCAGCTTGTCGGCTAGAGCGTGGTAGAAATCCAAGCCCAACCGCTCCTCCGGCGTAAGGTAGTTAAAGACGACATACCGAAAACCATGATCTTTCGCGAGTTCGAGCGACTGGCCATAGCTCGCTCCGGACTCGATGGGAGGCATGTCGGCATGTTGCCACGCCGTATAGTTCCCGGTCAGCAGCGGCGTCTCGAAATGCAAACTGATAGGCCGGAGCTGATGTCTCGACAGCAACGGCGCAATCGTCTTCACTTGACTGCGTAACATTTCCACTTCGCGGTACCCTATTTCGCCGATAGCTCCTAGAGTTGCTGCGGGAGCGTTCGATAGCCGATCCCGCACCGTGTAAAGTTGAACACCCGGAGAGAATTCCCGAGTACGAGGCTCCGCGACAGCAGAGGCAGCCATTCGCAATAGGGATCGCCTGCTAAACTCCATGGCACTCATGATCGCGCGGGAGTGGATTGCTCATCTACGCCAGCATAGTCGGCACACTGGACACTGAGAATGAGCCCACGACGGCGAGCCCCAATTTCCACTTTGCCCGTGATCCACCACAATCGAGTCGCCCCATCCTACATAGGCGATTTTCTTTTCGACCATGATTCGCAAATGTCGTTCTGGGCCGAACTTCCGTATTGCTGATTCCCAGCTCTCCGCCCGAGTGGGCTCTACTCACCTTCGTGATTTGTTTAAGCAATCGGGAGCAGTTGCTTTAGGGTGAAACGCCAGACGGCGGCCGGCGGGACATTTCGCCAGACGTGGCCGAGGCACTCGGCTTCAAGGCCGAGTCGCCGAGTTGGGATTGGGCAACCGGTGCCATACGTGTATTGAATCAGCTGCCCTTCGGGTACGAGTGCGCTGATCATAGCGCGCACATTTCTGATTCGATCCTCGTGGGCAAGGTTACGAAGTGGCAAGCTCGAAACGACTGTGTTGATCTGTGGCATGGGTTCGTTCCCGAGTATGTGGCCCAAATGAATAGCCTCGCCACAACGGACACGCACACCGGGAAATTCGCGGCGGAGAAAAGCCGCAAGGAAAGGATCGCGTTCGATGATGAACAAACGTTCCGGGTGGAGTTTCCTTTTAAGGAGCACGCGTGTGATCGCCCCGGTTCCGGCGCCAATCTCCAGCACGGACGAGTTCTCCGGATCCACAGACGATGCCATTAACTGGCAAAGTCTCTGCGAACTCGCCGTAACCGATCCCATCGCTTTCGGATTCAGCAGGAGTGAGCGAAAGAAGAGAAAGGGCGCTGGAAAGTCGAAATTCATGGGCCCTATCTGGGAGGCCCCCTGCGTAGCTACAGTATAGAACTGCGAGTGACAGCCATCCTCGCGCTGGCGCAGCCTCTGTACAAAGCTGAAACACCCGGACCACACCTCATGGACCACAGAGCCCTCATCGACCCTCGAGGTCACGACAGTTGGGTCAGAGGAACCGTGCCGATGCGGATCGGGAAACACCGCGGCTGTCGGCGTCCCCTGCCGCATCTGGGTGTGGGCGAAACTGGAATGGCGTGGCCGCCCAGATAGCTAGCGCGTTGAAATGTATGATCTCTCGATGGGCTTCGATAAACGGCTGTATTGCGCTGATCCTGCTGCCTGGCTGCCTCGAGTTCCTCAACCGTGGATAGCCGGGATGGAGGCGATGATGTTCACGGGTTGGGTTTACGACCACCTCATGAAGTACTCGCCCCAGGTGAGGGTCGCTCATCCAGCAATGCTCAAGGCAATCTCCGCCGGGAAAAAGAAGAATGACCGGGTGGATGCTCAAAAGATTTCCGATCTTCTGCGGTACAACTATTTCCCGGAGTGTTATATGGCTTCACGTGAGATCCGCGACCGCCGGCGAGTCTTAAACGGTATCGAAACCTGCTGGTCCGGCAAAGCATTCAGATGAAAAACCGGAGCGGCAGCATGTTGATGGAGACCGGAATTTCGTACAACAAGCAGAGGCTCCATCGGGGACGTTACTTCAACGAACTGCCGGAAGACCAGGCGAACGCTATGCCAGCTCCATGCCGCAGTTGATGCGGCTCAGCCGGTTGACCATCGATTCATCAGGTCGAATGAACAAGCAGTTGCTCGACGCCTTAAAGACAGATCACGCCCCAGCCGCCAGAGTAGTACAGCGACTCATGACGATTCCGGGCGTGGGCCAAGTACTGTCGCTCACCTCGGCATTGGAAATGGGCGATATGCGGACTGTGCGGAGCCGAGCAAAGCTCCGGCAGGAAAACACAGCGCAGCCCTATTTCCAAACAACGTAACAAGCATTTACAGACCACGATGATTGAAGCTGCCAAAGTGGCACGATGGAATCCTGAATTGGCGGTGGTATACGAACGCGAGAAGCGGAACGGCAATCGCAACCGCGGCACCTTAGCAGTTGCGAGAAAGATTGTCGCTTACTTGCTTGCTGTGGACCCGAAGCGAGCGGGACTTCGAACAGAAAGCAGTCACCGCGCGCACGTAAAGGGACAGATGGACAACATCGAGATCGATTAACGCAGTACAATCTGCCGGGGCTCGCCTTTCTTCGCTGGGCAAGAAAGTTATTCCGATGCCTCACATCGAATTGTTTCGTGGCTGGCAGACGAATCCAAACTCAATCTTCGGTGATGGTGAAAGCACCTGAGACCGCAAATGAATGTCTGGTTCTGCCAACCGCAGGGGAGGAACCAACGCTGAGCATTATGCCTGCCGACGATCTCGATCGGAAGTTCAGCGACAGATCAGAAGCCGCATGCGGCTTTCATGGGGGAACTCCGCCTCCCCTTGACAGAGACTTATCATGAATGTCGAATGTAAATCGGGCTCTGTTCGAGTACCAGACCTCATGGCAGGTGAGCTTCGACGCGCAATCTAGAGCGCTGATGGCCTATGAATTCTCGGCCTGGTAAAGACAATTCGTTTGTTTGCGTGCATAGAGTTCTTCCTTCATGGAAGAGGACATAAGGTTACTCCACTAATCCGACAATTAGAATAGATTAGGGCTGCTGCTTAGTCCGGAGGTGTACTATGACAAGTCGTCAGTTTGTGCTAATCTAACCAGCGCTAGGTTGCTGCACGCTTTGCGTCTCCCTAGCATTGGTAACACCGGTAACATCGTATGCACAACAACTGCAACAAAATCTCAGCTTTGAACTCCGACGGACTCAGCGGTCACTCTCGCGAGGTTTTTCATTCTGTTTTGGATCGCGTTTGCTCTCTCGCCGCGGCGCACCCTGATGCGATCGCAATTGTTTGTGGAGATGAACCGACTACGTACGGCGACTTGGTCAGCCGTGCCTTTGTCATGGCTTCCGCCTTCGAAGCTCTGCTGGACGGCGGTCGGAATGGTGTAATCGCAGTCTCTACCGACAACCCGTATCATCTGGCTTTAAGCGCACTCGCTGCCTGGAAAACGGGCTCTGCGTACTTGCCGCTGGCGGCTTCTTGCCCCTCGCAGCGCTTGCGACACATCCTCACCGAGGCGAACGCCCGGATCATCGCGCGCGATCATGGCGACGACACAACAATCCCGCGTGGGGAATGGAAGCAGGTTGACCTTCGGCCGTTCGCGACCGCTCCGGTGCCGAATCCCGGGGGTCCGGCTGAAGCTTACGAAACCGGCCTTGTTCCGGAAGATGTCGCTTACGTGATCTACACTTCGGGCTCGACCGGTAGCCCTAAGGGCGTTGCAGTTACTCACAGCAATCTGAGCAACTTAGTTTCGTGGTACAAAGACGCATTTCAGATTGTACGAGAAGACCGAGCTACACAGATACGCGCGCTGACTTCTGATGTCGCAGTAATGGAGATGTGGGGTCCGATCTGCCAAGGTGCAAGCATTTTTCAAGTTGATCGCGCAATTTACCTCATTCCGGAGCGGCTCCGCGATTACCTGGTTGCGCGCGAGATTACTATTTGCGAGGCTCCCTCGCTCATAGCCGAGCAACTTGTAGCACTTGAGTGGCCGTCGGAAACGAAGTTGCGATATTTGCAAACAGGCGGTGAAACGCTGCGGGTTTTTCCACCTCCCGCCCTGCCCTTTAAATTCGTTAACAATTACGGCCCTACGGAGTGTACTGTGGTAAGTACATCCGGTGTACTGGGCCCCCCAACGGGTGATGCTCTACCTACCATCGGACGGCCAATCACCGGGGTCGAGCTTTTCGTATTGAATGTAGATTTGCAACCAGTTCGTGATGGCGAACGGGGAGAGATCTTCATTGGAGGAACCGGCGTGGCAGCTGGTTATATTGGCCGTCCGGATTTGACCTCCGAGCGTTTCGTAACGATTTCTTCTGTAAAGGACTCTCAACTTTACAGAACTGGCGATCTTGGACGAAAACTGCCCAATGGAGATTACGAGTTTTGTGGCCGTGTTGATGACCAAATCAAACTTCGCGGTTACCGCATAGAACCTGCCGAAGTCGTCTCAGCCCTAAGAACTCACCCAGCAATTTCGGCTGCGGCTGTGACAACGATCGGCGAAGGGGCCGACAAACAGTTGCTTGGCTACATTGTGTTGAAGACTGAGACTTCAGCCGAAACTATCCGCAATCACGTAGGTGTTCTACTCCCGGAATATATGGTGCCGGACCTGTTCGTTCGGCTGGAAAATATGCCGCTTGCCGCGCACGGTAAGATCGACTACTCAGCGCTTCCATTCCCCAACCGTTCGAATCTGCTCGATTTGCAAACGTCGTCGTTGCAACCCATGACCGAGATTCAGATCGAGGTAGCGTCTATTCTGGCCAAGGTAGTAAAGCGGCCGAATATCGGGTTTACCGATAACTTTTTCCGCCTTGGAGGAAACTCCCTATTGGCCGCCCAAGTCGTTATGAATATCCAAAAATCCTTCGGCATAGACCTTCACGTGCGCTCAGTCTTTGAATCACCAACCGTAAAAGGTCTCTCAATGGTTATTGAGCAGCGTATCCTAGCAGAGTCCGAATTTGCTGGGGCAGCCTAATTTTCAGCCGCAGGCCTCGCTTATGCAAGAGATTGCTCACGTGATATCTAAGTTTTCTTCCGAGCCTGATCCGGATTATGAGCTAAGTCTCGTTCAGTTGCTGAACGCGGATGTACTCGCTGACCCGCATCCCCTCTATCACAGAATTCGCTCCACTGATCCAGTTCATTGGGACGTCTTTCTCAGATCGTGGGTGATCACGCGATACGAGGATGTTCTCTCGATCGTTAAGAATCTCTCGGCGAAGCGCATGCCTTCAGCGAAAGAACTAGGGGAGCAGGGCCTAGGTGACTTTGGCGCCATTACATCTGTTTTGGGGCGGCAGATGTTGTTTTCGGACCCGCCCTACCACACGAGAATTCGAAGGCTGGTTTCGTCCACCTTCACGCCCGATCGCGTTGCGGCGCTGTCCGGCTATATCAGGGTCACAGCGGAGAAACTGATCGCGCGCGCAATAGATCGCGGTGAAATGGAGATTGTCCGAGACTTCGCCGCCCCGCTACCAGGCCTGGTGATTGGAGCGATGTTGGGTGTGCCCGAGGTCGACCAACCGGAACTCAATCGCTGGGCTTCGGATTTTGCGGAAACCTTCGGAAATTTCACTCAAGATCCAAAGCGCACATCCGAAATCTTGCACTCCTGCGCTGATATGACGAACTATTTTCGGGATTGCATCTATCGCCTACGAAGCATTCCCAACAATGGCTTGATTCATGCATTCGTTAACGCGGAGATCGACGGGGACCGGCTTACCGAGGACGAAGTAATCGCGAACGCAATCGGTGTCCTCGTTGGTGGACAGGAGACAGCGACGACATTGATCTGTACGGGTCTTCTTACGTTGCTGCAACATCCGGAACAGATTGAGCCGCTACGCCAAGACGCTACGAAGATGGCACCGGCAATTGAGGAATTGTTGCGCTATAACTCACCGGTGCAGCTGACCGGCCGCGTTGTCCGTAAAGATTTCGAAATCGGCGGAAAGCTGATCAGGGCCGGAGAACCCGTAATCGCGGTACTTGCCGCCGCTAACTGCGACCCCGTCCGCTTCCCCGGCCCGGATCGCCTAGACCTTATGCGAGCCGACAATCGACACCTTGCTTTTGGCTGGGCAACCCACTTTTGTCTCGGTGCTGCGCTTTCAAGGCTGGAAATGCGGATTTCACTTGAGCGTCTCTTGCGTTTGCCGAACCTGCATCTCGCGCCGGCTGGGCTGAAATGGCGCGTTCATCTCGTGCTCCGCGGGTTGAGCTCGCTACCGGTAACGTTTGATCCTGGCGCCGAAGGTGCAGCTGTAAATTGAAGGAGTAAGTGCGTGTCCTCAACATCCCGTCAAGTGAAGTCCGCTCGCGTCGCGAGTTTTCTTAAGAACCGCCGGGACGGGCGTTCGGTCGCGGAAGGCCAGATCGAACCGCATACTTATGCCGCGCCTGTGGAAGTATCTGAAGAGCAGAAGCGCTTGTGGCTCCATTGCGCTATCTCGGGCTGTAGCGAAATGTATAACGATATATTTTCGCTGCGTTACTCAGGCGATCTGAAATTACCTGCCGTCGAAAAGGCCATCAATAAGATCCTTAGTCGCCACGAAGCTTGGCGTTCAAGCTTCGAACTGCGGGATGACAAGGTGGTTCAAAGGGTCGCGGCAGAGCTGGAAGTTGTTCTGGAAATGTCCGATCTACGAAGCCTTCCGGCTAAGAAGCGCGAGGCGCAGCTCGCTCAATTAACTGCTCAGGATTCAAAGCGGCCATTCACGCTCACAGAAGCGCCCCTGTTTCGTGCACGTGTTGTCCGCATGGCGGACAACGACTTCCGATTAACTCTAGTAATTCACCATCTCATCTCGGATGGGGTGTCTGTTTATCAAATCTTCCTTTCTGAACTCCACGCGTTATACGCCGCGTTTGCGCAAGCTTCTGACCCTAATCTGCCTGCACTTCCCTTTCAATATTCCGACTACGCTGAGTGGCAGCGGCGGTCGCTGTCCTGCGGCACACGCAACGCCCATCTGATGTATTGGGATCGGCAGCTCGAGGGAGAGCTGCCGGTGTTGAAGCTGCCACTTGACCGACCCAGAGCGATCATACGCAAGTTTGATGGCAGCATTGAAAGTTTTCGACTTACGACCGACCTTACTCAACGGCTAAAACAACTTGCTGATGCCTGGGACGTCACGGTCTTTATGGCCGCTCTCTCCGCCTTCCATATACTTATGTACCATTACACAGGTGATTGCGACCAGATACTCGGATGTGTCACTTCAACCCGTAAACAGCCGGGCACGGAACTGTTGCTGGGGCTGTTCATCAATATGGTTCCACTGAGATCGAGATTTTCTGCCGATGATCTCTATCCGGTGCTGGTCCGTCAAGTAAGGGAAAACACCCTGACCGCGCTCGAACATGAAGTGCCTTTCGATCTCCTCGTCCGGCGTTTCAGGTCGCGTGTTGCGAGTACCACACCGCTGTTTCAAGCTGTTTTTGTGTTTGAGCCCTCAACGGCGTCGGGTTCCGAACAATGGCATGTCGAAGATCGAAGCGCGGATAATCCTTTTGCTAAGTGGGATTTGTCGGTCGTCTTACAAGAGAACCGCGGTGATCTGTGTGGCAACATCAGCTACTGCCGGGATATCTTCAATTCGGATGCGATTGCTGGTATGAGAGATGCTTGGGTAAAGCTTCTCGGTGAAATCGCAGCTGATCCAAACCGAACTGTGCGTCAATTTTCAGCGTGCCTCGCGAAGGGCAAGAATCGCTCTTCGGCCTCGAGTTGGTTTCGAAAACATATCAGTCGTACGCGACCGGTTTGTGTTGTCGGCCCGTACGCCGACGAATAAGATCGGCGTCACGCTTTCGGGCCGCTGTCCCGACATCAGTTAGCGCGCATTTATCACATACGGCCGTTTGCGTTGTTCAAGGGCGGATTACCTTTGCAGCACGCTCGCCATGTGTTCTGATCGGTTATGTAGTGGGGCCATAAGGGAATCGTGAAGGCGGCGCTGGCAAGCGGAAAGGCGATGCTCTTTGCGGGATCGCCGAGGACGCGCTCAAGAGCCGGTTGGTTCAGGGCGATGACCCGGCGGATGTGATGGCCTTTCACCCTTCTCCGACTGCTCAAGAACGAGTGGAAGATCTAATCGCGAAAGCGAGGAACCGGCTGTAGAGCGTATCGTTTCTGGTGAACGGAAGGACAATATCGCTACTTTCTGCAACTCTCGGCTCGAGGCGAATATGGCTGCAATCGGGGTGTGGGAGGCTGTAGCCATGCGTTTCCATCTGAATCCAGATAAGTGGGACGGCAAACTTAAACCCGGCGAGGCTCACCTCTGGCTGGTTGATCTGGAACAACAGGTCAGCGATGTTCAAACGCTCTGGCGAGTGTTATCGAAGGACGAAATGCGGCGGGCTGAGAGCTTTTGCTTTCCAGGCGACCAGCACAGTTTTGTGATTGCTCGGGGTCTGCTGCGCTTTTTATTAGCGGCTTACACCCATAAACAACCGGAGGCACTGCAGTTCAGCTACAATGCCAACGGCAAACCGTGCCTATCAGATGGTGACGCATTGCCAGCCTTCAACATTGCGCACTCAGATACGTACGCACTCTATGCCATTTGCGCCAACTGTCACATCGGTGTAGACGTCGAACGTATTCGACCATTTGACGGATATTTGGACATTGCGCGAGGCCATTTCACCCCGGAGGAATATTCACAAATCACTTCAGCTCCGGACGACAAGAGGAGTGAATTGTTTTTTCGGTACTGGACTTTGAAAGAAGCCGTCGTGAAAGCCCTCGGCGTTGGCATTGATCGACTCCCGGATTTTCGACTGCGCCTTTTTGAGGATGGGGCTGCGGATGTGCAATTCTTGACCACGTCTCTAGCTTCGGATATGCGATGGTACCTGCGATGGTTTTACCCCACTAAAGAGTTTGCTGGTGCCCTGGCGACCATCGGATTCGTCCAGCGCGTTGTTGCACGCGCTTGTCCGGATCTCGACAGCCTCATTTCCTATCTCTCTCTCTAGTCATAAGTCGGCCGCCATAACGAGCGCAGTTGACGCTGAGATGCACGGTACGCGCAGAAGAAACGGAGGCACGTGAGCGCTTTCCTCCTTCAGCAATGCTTTCCCTCCGAGCGCTAGGACAATCCCAACTGTCGAAAGGTGGCGTCGGCGGCTGGCTTTGAATTTTTGCGAATTGATCCAGCTTGCCGATAAGCCAAATCGAGAGAGCGCACGGTTTTGTAATCGAATCGGTTCGGCCAGTGTACCTTCCCAGTTCAAGTCCGCCTAAGATTTCAGACACAAACAACTAGCGGCCGTGAGATTGACCCCTCTACCACGGATCACCTTATGTGCAATGCTGTGGCGCGGCAAAAAACGTCACTCGCGTTCTGTTGTGCTTGTCAAATTCCGCAAATTAGTGTGGGTCATTCATGGTAGGAAAAGTCAATAGGGCACATCAACATTTCTCTTAAAGCGCGGGAGGCGCTTCGGCTTGTAAGGATGAAGCCGTGAGCGATGACGGGTCAGCTTAGCGCGGAACAGGATACAAAGAGATCGATAGACAGATCTACGACCAGACATTCATTTGCTG
>JAFATG010000357.1 GCA_019244055.1 Acidobacteriaceae bacterium
GCCCGCTCCGAAGAACCCGTGGCCCCACCAGGGATGGAAGATTTCGTAGGGAGCCAGTGCGACCCATCCGAGTCCCCCGCCCCAGCCGAAGAAGCCTACCAACGCAGGATTCCACCAATAGGAAGCGCGGACGGCGCCGGGCCACCAGCACCAGCCGAAGCCGCCATTCAAGAACCAGCGGCCGTAATGATACGGCGCCCAGCCCCAAGGCGCGGCATCGACCCAGGTCCATCCATAATACGGTTCGAACCCCCATTGACCATCGCTGTAGGGAGACCAATCCGGATTCTGCCCTTGCGGCTGCCAAACCTGGCCGTACTGCGATTGCACCCAATTGCCGTACTGATCCAGATCGTCCGCGCCGCCGATATCGGGGCTCACGTAACGATAACTCTGTGAAGCCAGCAGTTCGCTGTCACGAGTCGCGCTCCAATCGTCAAGCTGATCACGCCCTATTTCGGCGGTTGTTTGAAACTCGGCTTGATTCGGAGTTCCGCGTACTAGCGTTGTCTGCCCCGCGGCGAGTTGCTGGGATCCCTCCGGGCTGTCGATTTCCGCCTGGCCCGACCGAACAGTGATCTGTGTGGTGCCGTCTTCCATCACAGAAATCCGGTACTCGCCGACGCCGAGCGGCCTGACGGCGATGTTGGGAGTATCGATTTCCGCCTGAGAACCAGCATCACGGAGAACGCGATAAATGATGGTTCCCGCACCTAACTGCACCTGATACCGGTGATATTCAAGGTTGGCGAAGCCGATGTCGGTGTTGGGACCAAGGCGAATCAAATTTCCGGAATCGAGCTCGACCTCTGCGCGCGACCCTGGCGATGTTTGCAAGTGGTCGGATGCCATCAGCGGCGCGTTAATGGCAGCCGCTTCGAGTTGACCAGTGTCTCCCCTTCGGACATTCACATCACCCTGCGCGATGCTGATACGCGCGACGCCGTGCTGCCGGTCGGCAGCGGGATTGGAATCCGAATCCGCCGCAGTGCCGTTTCCGGCATACGATGGCCCATTCTGATCCGGCGACTGCGGGTAACTAGGTGAACCATACTGTCCCGGCGGATATTGGGGCTGCTGAGGTTCTCCCGAATATGATTGATCGGGGTTTGCGGGCGCCGGCGCGAACTGAGCGCTTCCGCGCGGTTCCGTTCCCGCAACGGCCAGCACTGCAACCACGATCACCGAGAGGAACCTACGAACCATACTTCCGCTGAAGTGTTATACACGCGACGAACCAAACGTAGGCGCGAAGGAAATCAGGGAGTTAGCGCGGATATTCTCAAATTGATCTGGCTGAAAACCACCACCCACGCCCGCATTGCACCGGACGGGGAGAATCAGATGGGGAGCGTCAGCTTAAACTCTGACCCGGAGATTCCATCGCTCTCCACCCAAATTTCGCCGCCGTGGGCGCGGACGATCCTTTGGCAGACTGCGAGTCCCAGGCCAGTGCCGGAAATATTCTTCGGATGCAGGCGTTTAAAAGGAAGAAAGATCTGCTTCTGAAAGCGAGGCTCAATCCCCGGCCCGTTATCTCGAACGGAAACAGTATGGAACTCAGGCCCTTCGACAGCAGATATTGCAATGACCGGCGTTGCAGCGCCTCTGTACTTCAGGGCGTTGGCGATCAGGTGCTCGAAGACCAGCGATAGTTGGTATTCGTCCGCGTACACCTCGGGCAAGCTACTGACGTCAAGCCGGGCGCCAACCTCGCGGATCTCCCCGGCAAGTTTAAACTGGGCGCGCTGAACGGCAATGCCGATGTTGATCATGGCCCGACGCGGGGGTGTGTTGCTTCGCGAATAGGTGAGCAGATCGCGAACCAGACTCGTCATCTGACTCGCTGCATTCACGATGAAGGCGGTGAACTCGGCTGCTTCCTTGTCGTTCGGATACTCTCGCTGCAACAGTTGAGAGTAACTGGAAACGGCCCGCAACGGCTCCTGCAAGTCATGGCTGGCCGCATAGACGAATTGTTGCAGCTCCTCTCTAGCCAAATCAGCGGCGGATCGGTTTTTCTCGGCCTCTTCTCGCGCCGATTCAAGTTCCGCGCGAGCGTTTGCCAGCTCTGCCTTTAGCTCCTCCTTTTCACGAAGAGCCTGGGCAAGCTGCTCTTCCGTGGTTCCTTGACTCGAATTCATTGCGGTACTGTCCGGCCGCTATGCTGCTTCCCGAAGTCCCAAGCGTTCGAGCAGCGCTCGGGAATCCGGATCGCGTCCCATGAAATCGCGATAGAGCTGTGCCGGGTCTTCGCTATCTCCGCGCTCCAGAATGTTATGCCGGTATTTGCAGCCGGTTTCGGTGTTGAATATGCCCGTGTCCTGAAATCGCGTGAACGCGTCAGCGTCCAGGACTTCCGCCCACTTGTACGAGTAATAACCTGCGCCGTAGGCGACGGGGCTCGCGAACAGATGCGTGAAGCTCGCAATCATCGCGTAGTCATCCGGAAGATCCGCCGGTGAGAACTGCGCCAAAATATTGCGGGCGTACTTAATCACGTCGCCATCACGCGCCGCCTCGTATTCGCGATGGAGCTTCAGATCGACCATGCCGAACCCTAGCTGGCGCATCTGCGCGTTGGCGGCCCGGAACGTTCTCGCGCGCTTCATCTTCTCGAAGAGCTCGTCCGGAATTGGCGTGCCGGTTTGATACTGCCTCGCGAATAGGTGGAGCGCGTCGCGCTCCATGCACCAGTTCTCCATGATTTGCGAGGGAAGCTCGACAAAATCCCAAGGAACGTTGGTGCCGGAGAGCGTTCGTACGGGCACGCGGCTCAAGACGTGATGGAGTAAATGGCCGAATTCATGAAAAATCGTCTCGACTTCGCGGTGAGTCAGGAGTGACGGTTTATCGCTCAAGGGCGGCGTTAGATTTCCGCAGATGAGGCCCAGGTGCGCTTTCCTCTGATCGGGATCGCCGGTTATGAGAGAGTCCATCCAAGCGCCGCCGCGCTTGTTCTCGCGCGGAAACCAGTCCGTGTAGAAGCCGCCGAGCAATTCACCGGATTCCGCGTCCTCCACTCGGTAGTATTTCGTCGCCTTGTCCCATCCCGGTACGCCCGGCTCTTCGAGGACTTTGATCCCCAGCACGCGGCTGAAGATTTCGAACATTCCAGCGACCACCCGGTCGAGTTCAAAGTAGGGCCGGAGCTCTTCCTCATCGAATTCATAGAGCGCCTGCCGCTGTTTTTCTGCTAGATATCCGATGTCCCAAGGATGGATCGCGTCATAGCCGATCGTTTGGCCGAAGTCTGTGAGACTTTGGTTTTCGCGTTCGAAGAACGGCTTGGTCTTCTGCCACAATGTCTCGATAAACGCCTGCGCCTTTCCGCCGTTATGCGCCATCCGCTCTTCGAGTACAAGATCCGCGAAGTCCCGGTAATCGAGCAGCCGCGCCTTTTCACGCCGCAGCCGCAGGATCTCCTGAATCAATTCCCGATTATCGAAGTCGCCAGAAGTGGCCCGCGTATTGTAGGCGTGCCATAGCTGCTGCCGGATGCTTCGGTCGTCCAGATACGTCAAGGCGGCGGTGTAACTGGGTCCTTGCAAGGTCAGGCGCCAACCTTCTTTTCCCTTGCTCTTTGCGCTCTCGCGTGCGGCCATACGAGCCGATTCCGGGAGCCCGGCCAACTTGGCCTTATCGGTGATCAGTAGCTCAAAAGCGTTTGTTGCGTCCAGAACGTGTTCGGAGAATTTCGTTGTGGTTTTGGTCAGTTCTACATCCAGCTCTTCGAGTTTCTTCTTGCCCTCGGCATCGAGGTCGGCACCGGCTCGCCGGAAACCGGACACTGTCTTCTTCAGAAACCGCTTGTGAACGGGCGCCAGCGTTTCCTTCTCTCCGCTCTCGTTGACGGCCTTCACGGCCGCCCAGAGATCCGCATTCAAAGGGATGGATGTATAAAAAAGGCTGACCGGCTCTTGCACAGCGTTGTAGGCGGCGCGTAGCTCGGGCGTGGTGACGACCGATTCCAGATGGCGAACAATGGCCATAGCGGTGTCGAGTGGCTCCGTGGCCTGATCCAAAGCGAGGAGAATGTCGCGATAGGTGCGCGGGAGTTCGGGCCTGCCGAGATCCGCGATGCGGCGCTTCATCTGCTCCAGCAGCAAATGAATGGCAGGCTCGACGTGCTCCGCCTTGATTGAATCGAACTGAATCGGGAATCGCTCCGTCAGCAGAGGATTATCTTGTAGTTCTGCGTTCATAGAATTGTGGGGACGGTCTACCAGGCCCGGCAGCCCTTTCCAGGCGCTACATACATCGTGGAATCGGGTTTACATCCGAAAGCCTGGTCGAACTCCGGCATATTGCGGACAACTCCGTTGGTGCGGTATTTGCCGGGAGAGTGGGGATCGGTTTCCGCGCGGAGGCGCGCCTCCTCCGGCCGCGTATTCTCGCACCAGATTTGCGCGAAACCAAGAAAAAATTGTTGGGGCTGCGTGTAGGCGTCCTGTTTGACAGATGGCGCTATATCCTTTTTCGACAGAGCGTCGATCAGGGCCAGGTACGCAAGGCGAATTCCGCCATTGTCGGCGGTATTTTCGCCGAGAGTCAGCTTGCCGTTCAGTTCGACACCCGGAACCGCTTCGAAGCTGCCGTATTCATTTACGAAACAGTCCTCGAGTTTGTCGAAACTCTGCCTGTCGCTCTTCTGCCACCAATCCCGGAGGTTTCCATCGGCATCGAACTTGCTCCCCTGGTCGTCAAATCCGTGGGTCAGTTCGTGCCCGATCACGGTGCCCACGGCGCCATAGTTCACCGCGTCATTCGCGCTGTTCGAGTAAAAGGGCGGCTGCAGAATACCCGCCGGAAAGTTGATGTTGTTTTCGGTCGGCTCGTAATACGCATTTACCGTAGGCGGCGTCATCTCCCACTCCGTCCGATCTACCGGCTTACCGATCTTGTCGCGCTGCCGTTTGCTCTCAAACTCGTTCGCCCGATACCAGTTCCCGAAGAAGTCATTGTTGACGATCTCTACCGACGAATAGTCCCTCCACTTGTCCGGATATCCGATTTTGTTGGCAACGGCATGAAGCTTAATCAGAGCCTGTTTCTTAGTTTCGGGACTCATCCAGGTCAGCGATTCCAGGTCCTTCACCATCTGCTCCTCGATTTCATGCACCATCTGCAGAGTCCGCTCTTTTCCCTGCTCCCCAAATGTCTTCTCGACGTACTTACGTCCTAAGGCTTCGCCTAACTCGTCATCGGTTGCAGACACGCATCGTTTCCACCGCGGTTTGATTTGCTGGACACCACTAAGTACTTTCCCGTAGAACTCGAAGTTCTGATCGACGAAGGCTTTCGGGAGAAGTCTTGCGCTTCCATTCAGGTAATGCCACGTCATATAGTCGCGAACATCCGGGAGGCTTCCGTTTTGCAGCAGCGCACTCAACGCTTTGAGGAATGCCGGTACGCGTACGTTCAAGGATGAAAACGATGGAGCTTTCACCTGAACAAAGAACTGATCGAAATTAAAATTGGGGCTGAGCTGGCTTAGCTCCGTTTTCGGCAATATATGGACCAGCAGTTTTGGATCCCGCCTGCTGGTCACGTCCAGCGAAGCCTTCGCCAGATCCGTCTCGATCGACATGACTGTTTGTGCCTTCTTCTGTGCTTCGGCCGCAGGTACTCCAATCAAGGCGAACATCTTCGCGACGTGCTCGAGGTATTTCTTGCGGATCTCCTCCGACTTAGCATCGGTTCGGAAGTAAAAATCGCGTTCCGGCAGCCCGATGCCGCCCTGATCCAGATTGGCAATGGTCATCTCTGCATTGTTCGGATCGGGCGCGGGAGCGAAGTCGAAGAACACATCAATCTGGCGTTCGTGCAGGCGCGCTACCTCGTCCAACAGGTCGTGCTCGTTTGCGATCCGTGAAATGCGTTCCAGTTCCGGTTGAAGCGGAGCAGTTCCCCGCTCCTGAATGCCGGCTTCATTCATGCAGGACTGGTAAAAGCCGCCAATTTTTTGATCAAGGGCGGATTCGCTCTGGTGCTTCTCCGCGTCGTCCAAAATTGCACGCAGAATGTTCTGGTTCCGCTCGTAAAGCTGATCGAAGGTGCTCCAACTGCTTTCGTCAGCGGGAATTGGATTGTTCTTTGTCCAGTTGCCGCAAGCGTATTGATAGAAATTGTCGCAAGGGTTCGCGGATTTATCGATCGCACTCAGGTCGAGACCGCTCTTCGATTCGCTCGTTTCGGTGGTCTGCGCAAGTGCGCCGCTCGCCAGCAAAGCCGCGATGACTACTGCTGCGGCTAACTTCCCAGTCTCCATCCACTCTCAGTGTAATCAGCCGTTCACCAAACGCGGCAGCCGTTGGCCGCCACCATCGGCTCACCGGCCGAGCACCCGAACGCTTTAGCAAACTCCGGCACGTTCTCCACAACACCAATCACGCGAAATTCGCCCGGCGAGTGAGGATTAGTCCTGACGCTGTTGCGCAGCGATTCAGGGCGTTGATTCTCACACCAGACCTGCGCGTATCCAAGGAAGAACCGCTGCTCGGGCGTGTATCCGTCCAGTTTCTCTTTAGAGACCGTGCCATTTTCGAGGCCGCCGAGCAGCGCCATGTAAGCCAGCCGAATACCGGCGTTGTCGGCCCCATTTTCACCGAGCGTAAGCTTGCCATTTACGTTGACGCCCTCGACCGGGCTGAACCCGGAGTATTCTTTCACGAGACAGTCTGCCCTTTTCCTGAACTCCTCATCGTCCTGCTTCGTCCACCAATCACGCAGGTTGCCGTCGGCGTCAAACTGGCGACCTTCATCGTCAAACCCATGCGTCAATTCGTGACCAATGACTACGCCGATACCGCCGAAATTGGCAGCCATGTCCCGCGATGCCGAATAGAAGGGAGGCTGCAAAATGCCAGCCGGAAAGTTGATGTTATTCTCGTCCGGCTTGTAATAAGCATTCACGGTGGGCGGAGTCATTCCGAATTCCGCGCGGTCCACCGGTTTCCCGATCTTGTTTAAGCGGCGCTGAATGTCGAACTCGCGGGCATTGCGTACATCGGCGACATAGTCAGTGCCGGTGACCCTCACGCTCGAGTAGTCCCGCCATTTATCGGGGTAGCCAATTTTGTTGGTTACACCCTTCAGCTTGGCCAAGGCCTCCTTCTTGGTCGCATCGCTCATCCAGGTGAGTGAATCGATATCGGCCGCCATCTCACGTTCAATGATGTTGACCAGCTCTTGTGTCTTCTGTTTGGATTGACCGGCAAACGCCCTCTCTACGTATTTTTGGCCCAATGCTTCACCCAGGCTCCGGTCCGTTGAATCGACGCAGCGCTTCCAACGAGGCTGCAATTCCTTCGCGCCGGTAAGAAACCGGCCATAGAAATCGAAATTCGCCTCGACGAAGGGCTTGCTCAAATCGGCGGCGTACGCCGAAACGTAGTGCCAGAGCAGATAGCTTTTCAACTTATCGAGACTCGTCGCGGCCAGGGTGCCGTTCAGGCTCTTGAAGAAGTCGGGCACCGACACATTCAATGTGTCGATGGAAGGCGAGCGACGTGCCCGAAAATATTCAGTGAAATTGAAGTTCGCAGTCAGCGCCTGGAGATCGGCTACCGACATCTTGTGGTGTGTGAGATGCGGATCCCGCCGGGCCACCCGATCGAGCGACGCCTTTGCCAGCGAAGTTTCGATAGCCATGATCGCCTTTGCGTCGGAATCCGCTTGAGCCGGCGGTTCGCCGATCAGTTGGAGCATTTGCGAAACATGGGCCACATACTTCTGCCGGGTTTTCTCGTCCTTGGCCTCTGTGTAATAGCTCTTGTCCGGCAAACCCAATCCGTCTTGGTCGACATCAGCGATCGTCATCTTCGCGTTATCGGGATCGGGCTTGGCGCTGAGGCGAAAGAGCACCGTGACGCCTTGATCATGCAGCCGCGCTACTTCGGCCGGCAATTCGTTTTTGTCCTTCACCGCACGGATCCGATCGATGCCCGAATGAATCGGCTCGTCGCCTTTCTTGTCGATCACCGCCTCGTCCATACACGCCCCATAGAAGGCCCCAATCTTCTGGTCGATCGCGGAACGGTCCTGGTGCTTCGCAGCATCGTCAAGAATCTGCCGGAGGATCTCCTGGTTGTGCTCGCGTAATTCGTCGAACCGGCTCCAGCGCGCGTATTCAGGGGGAATCGGATTGGCTTTCATCCAATTTCCGCAGGCGTACTGATAGAAGTTCTCGCAAGGATTGACGTTCTTATCCATTGCCTGCAGATCGATGCCGCCCGTCGGGGGTGTTTGCGCGCATGCCGCGACAGCAATCAAAACGGAGCCAGCTAGAAAACCAGGAATCCTCATAGGCTTCTGTTGCCTAGGAATAACAGATTCGCTCTGAAGCATCCTCGTTCTCGTGCGCTACGATTCCTCTATGGCGCAGTCCCCCAGTCAGCTATTTGAAGTCCAGTGCCCCTGCTGCGGTTCGACGCTCCACGTCGATCCCGAGACTCAGGTTGTGATTCGTTATCGCGAACCCGAGAAGAAACCGGCTATAGAAGACCTTCACAGCGCCGTTCAACAGCTTCAAGGAGAGGCACAGCGCCGCGATCAGATTTTCGAGAAGAGCTTCGCGTCGCATCTCACCAGTGACAAGGTACGCGAAAGGAAATTTGAGGAGCTGCTCAAACAAGCAAAGGAAGATAAGTCGGGAGCACCACCGAAGCGGCCATTCGATTTGGATTGACCGGGCCGCGCTATGGCTCCAAGCGAGATGAGAAATCCCCGCGCGACAGGCGGCGGATGAAATCCAAATCGCCTTCCAGAAAATCCAGCCTTGGCAGCATGCGGATGTCAATCCAGGAAATCTGCTCGAACACTCGGGCAGAGGGTTGGCCCTCAAAATTCAGGACTGCGAAAAATAAGAGGTGGACGCGGCTGCCACCTGGATATTCGTGCTCATAGCGGGCCAGTTCACTTCCAATCGTAGCGGTAATCTGTAGCTCTTCCCGCAACTCGCGGACAAGCGCTTGCTGCGGCGATTCGCCGTATTCCACTTTGCCACCGGGAAACTCCCACTTGAATGCATGGCGGTCGGCTTTGCGGCGCTGGCCTACCAGGATCTGGCCCTCACGATGAATGACACCCGCCGCCACCAGCAGCGGGCCGCGATATCGGGTCAAGCGGCCACTGATTCCGAGGCAATCAACTGCCTTAAGACGAACGGTAGAATCCCGCCGTTGCGATAGTACTCGGCTTCTTGCGGTGTATCGATACGCGCTTTGACCTGAAACGTCGTTCGCTTGCCGTCGGGGGCTGTCGCAGTCACCTGGACGAGATTCATAGGCGAGGCAACCGCTTCGGGCACGCCCGTAAGGTCGTAACTTTCTTCCCCCGTGAGTCCGTGCGATTCCCTGCCCTGACCCTCCAGAAACTGGAGCGGGAGCACGCCCATCTGAACAAGGTTCGAACGATGTATGCGTTCGAAACTCTCGGCGATGACGGCCCGCACTCCTAACAAAAGCGTACCTTTGGCAGCCCAGTCTCGCGACGAACCGGACCCATATTCTTTTCCGGCGATTACTATCAGCGGCACACCTTCCGCTTTGTATTTGACGGCGGCGTCATATATAAACATCTGCTCGCCGTCTGGCATGTGCCGGGTCCAACCACCTTCCGTGCCGGGCGCCATCTGATTCCTCAAACGGATGTTGGCGAACGTTCCCCGGACCATGACCTCATGATTTCCACGGCGCGCCCCGTAGCTATTGAAATCGGCGGGCTTCACGCCAAGGCTGATCAGGTACTTCCCTGCCGGACTATCTTTTGGAATCGACCCCGCCGGCGAAATGTGATCCGTGGTAATTGAGTCGCCGAGCACCGCCAGAGCGCGGAGGCCGACCAAATCCTTGGCGTAGTCCTGGCCTTCCACCATGTTTTCGAAGTAGGGCGGCTGCTTGATGTAAGTCGAATCCGCGGTCCACTCGTAAATACTCCCGGTAGGAATCTTGAGAGAGTTCCAGTTCGTATCGCCTGAGAACACCTCGCCGTATTCCTTCTTGAAAAACTCCGTTCGGGCGGAATGAGCGACAACCGCCTCTATCTCTTCTGCGGTAGGCCAGATATCTTTCAAGAACACATCCTTATTGTTTGTGTCCTTGCCAAGCGGCTCCTTCGTAATATCGATGTCTACCCTGCCCGCGATCGCGTATGCAACCACCAGAGGCGGCGACGCCAGATAGTTCGATCGCACGAGCGCATTCACCCGGCCCTCAAAATTACGATTGCCGCTCAGCACCGCAGCGACGTTCAGTTTGCCTTCGGTGACGGCCTTGGCAACGTTATCCGGCAGCGGGCCGCTGTTCCCAATACAAGTAGTGCAGCCATACCCGACGAGATGGAAGCTAAGTTTTTCAAGGTAGGGCATCAAACCGGCATCGTTCAGGTAGTCGAAGACCACCTTAGAGCCAGGAGCAAGTGAGGTTTTCACCCACGGTTTGGGGACGAGACCCCTTTCCACCGCTTTCTTAGCCAGCAACCCAGCCGCGATCATGACCGACGGATTCGAAGTGTTTGTGCAACTCGTGATAGCGGCAATCACCACTGCGCCGTCCTGGAGTTTCCCCTTATGCCCATTCACTGGAAGATCGACCACTTTCGGAAGCCCACCAAGAGAGGAAAGGAAGTTGGCCTTTACGTCCGGAAGTTCGATTCGGTCCTGCGGACGTTTCGGGCCAGCCAGGGACGGTACCACTTTCGCGAGGTCAAGCGAAAGCGTATCGGAGTACACGGGATCAGGCGAGTTAGCAGTCAGAAACAGTCCCTGTTCTTTCGCGTAAGCTTCCACTAAGTTCACCTGCTCAGGGCTACGATTAGTAAGTCGCAGGTACTCGAGAGTTACCGTGTCAATTGGAAAGACACCGATTGTGGCTCCGTATTCGGGCGCCATGTTACTGATAGTGGCTCGATCCGCCAACGAAAGCGCACTCACTCCAGGACCATAAAACTCAACGAACTTACCGACTACGCCCTTCTTACGAAGCATCTGAGTAACAGTAAGTACCAGATCTGTGGCAGTTGCGCCCTCCGGCAGCTTGCCGCTCAGCTTAAAGCCGACGACTTGCGGAAGCAGCATTGAAATGGGTTGGCCGAGCATGCAGGCCTCGGCTTCAATGCCGCCCACACCCCACCCGACGACCCCCAGTCCGTTGATCATCGTGGTGTGCGAATCGGTGCCCATCAATGTATCGGGATAGGCCTGCAGGACTGCATTTTTAGTGTTTGTGAAGACAACGCTTGCCAGATATTCTAGATTCACCTGGTGCACGATACCAGTGTCGGGTGGTACCACACGGAAATTGCCGAATGCCGTTTGGCCCCAACGAAGGAACGCGTACCGCTCCTGATTCCGCGCGAACTCGAGCAGAGCGTTTTCCTGGAACGCTGCGTTCGTCCCAAAGGCATCAACCTGCACCGAATGGTCGATTACCAGGTCTGCGGGGATAAGGGGATTCGCTAACTCAGGTTTCGCGCCAAGCTTCTTCAAAGCATCTCGCATGGCGGCCAAATCGACCACGCAGGGGACGCCGGTGAAATCCTGCAACAAAATGCGGGCCGGACGAAACTGAATCTCCTGCGCAGCCGTACTCGAATCCCACTTGGCCACATACTCGATATCGCTTGCCTTCACCGTACGCCCATCCTCGAACCGCACAAGATTTTCGAGCAAGATCTTGATCGAGTACGGAATTCTGGAAAGCTTTCCGCCACTCGCACTCTTCTCGAGCGCATCCAGTCGAAAGATCTGAAATTCTTGATTGTTGACGCGGAGGGTTGCCGCAGCACCAAACGAGTTCGTACTGGCCATTTGTCTTCAGTGTAGGACGCACACCGCTTCGCGGCGCTTTCAGGGCTACATATACGGCGGCTGTTCGATTCCCAAAACGTCCAAAGTGCTGAGCAGTTGCATTCGAACGTAGTCCGTGAGCCACAACAAGACGTTTCTTCTCGCTGCGTCCGGTTCAGTAATCACCGCGTGCCCGTGATAGAAATTATTGA
>JAFATG010000002.1 GCA_019244055.1 Acidobacteriaceae bacterium
CAATCGCGCACGGCCTGCCCGGGTTTTGACCGTGGCCTAACCGCACGTGGGAGTGGGCCGGGCCGAGGCTACGTTGCATGTAAAAGGAGAAGCGACACACGCGGCGTGGGCGCTCTCTTCGCGCTTGGCCTCCGGCCTACCAAAGCACTTCTGTTCGGCCCCATCACACCCCGCACAACTCCCACGTGCGCACGACTTCGTTAGCCTCATTCGTCTCGGGCCGACTCCTCTGCCGCCTGACCTGACCCGCCAGAGTCGTCTCGAATGGCCTCATTGTAAGTCTTGAGGACATCTTCTGCCGTCTGGGCCGCATCGCCAGAGAAGTCCATTTCAGCAACATAGTCTCTGATCTTTTCCAGATCTTGTGACGCACCTGCCAAGACCCACGTCAGGTAAAACAAGGACGTCCCCTCCGTCACTACCGTCATCCTGAGCTCTGGATGCCAGAGCACAAAGAACCGCTTGATGACATCCGCGTACCTCTTCATGTACTCGTCAATCTGAGCGACTGAGGTCACTTCCAAGAGTGAGAATTCCTTGGCTAAGGAGCCCGCATAGGTGTCAGTTATCGGCTCTACCGAGGCACACGCACTCTGAGTCATAATGGACTCGTCGATCTCTCGCACAACTTCCGAGGCTCGCGCGTACGCAGCTACCGTATCCCGATCAACACGCAGATCCGGCGCTGGTGCAGTGACCTCGGCGATGACAGCCTCTTGGTAGTGGCCTACATCATCTCTCAATGACTGAAACTCCGTGTCGGCGATCTCAAGGAGCCCGGCAAGGCGTGAGAACCGGCGGCGTATCGCAGATGGCACCGCCGCGGCAGTCTCGTAGCCAAGGTCGTGCTCAATCTCTGCCCACGCGTGCTGCAGGATCGACCGTATCTGCACTTCAAAACAGATACCTGCGAACTGCCGATATTCGGTCAAATCCTCACGCGCCGCGCCGAGCGACGCGACAAAGTGAAGAGAGAGATAGCCAAATCGATCAGGATCGAGAAGCACGCGCTTATCTACAGAGTTCTCCCAGTCAATGCGAAACTCCTCCTGGATGACCGCCGCCGCAGCGTCGACCTCGTCTGGGAAGTAAGTGATGACCCGCAATCCGAGTAGATGGTGGATCTGGTCGATGGAAGTGTAACTGCTCCCTTGGCGTGAAATCTTGCGCCGGAAGCTCTGCACGCCCTTGAGACGATGGTCAACCGAATGGAAGCGCACCTCCGCTGCGGTGAGCAGTTGCTCGATCAAAGTTTTCATAATCGGGCCAAGCTGGCGACAGAGCAGCGCACGAGTCTCGTAGGCCTCCTCTAAATCGATTGCGCTCACAGCCCGAGGTTGTCAGGTCACATGTTGATGGGCAAGGCCAACATTCGCCTGGCTAGCGACAACAAGCGCAGGCGCTGACACGCGATGACCTCCGTCACGTCGCGTCGCTGTCGTCGCTTTCATGCAACGCACCGCGGCGCAGCGCCTGGTCACGCCTTAATCGCTGGGAGGGTTGTGGTGGTGCTGCTGCCCACGGCGGAAGCTTCGCGCGGGAGCCCGGATCGTCCGCGTGGTCCAAACCGGATGCTCGAGGCTGGGGGGCTGGAGAACATGCTTGCTTCGAACACTGGGCTCTACACGTCCATCTAGATGAGCAGCATGAATCCCAGAGGGTGATCGAGATCCTCGTCCGGCCGGTATTTGTTTCGCGTCGCGCACTGTCGGTGCGGCGACCTCGCTAGTGATCGGCGCGACGCGAGCGCCCGCGCTTAGCGACCGCATCCTGCGTTCGCTAAGCGCGGCCAGATGATCCGCGGTTCGAGGGAGGCTCGCTTGATCTAGAAACCCACCTTGGGAATGGGCCTCCGACCGGGCTGGCGATCGTCACGAGCCAGCTCTGGACAGCCGTGGGCGCCCACGACCAGCGGCACGCCGGGTGATCGTGACCGCGCCATTGTCGACATCCACGTATGCATGGCTACGTTGCTCGCAACAGGGCATGGAAGCCTGGTGGAAGCCTCATCCGGCTAAAGCGGTGCTTCAGCGGTCGCCGCCTGCCTTTCGATCACCCGTCTTAGCTGCAAATCCCCACATTCGGCCCACTCGGACCCGCGCCTGCGCATGCCTCGTAATGAAGGGGTCCGGGGTTCGAGTCCCCGCGTCGGCTCTGAGAAAAGGCCTGGAAACACGGATGTTTGACAGAGGACGGTTCCGAAGATCCCCTGA
>JAFATG010000104.1 GCA_019244055.1 Acidobacteriaceae bacterium
GCCATTTTCTTCAGCTCGCGCAAGGTTACCTCGTCTGGCTGGATGTGGTTCCGTAACAGGAAAGTGCGTTGATTGCGTATCTTGCCCGCGACCAGATCTCGCGAGAGACGCTTGCAGAACCAAGCTTGCTGCGCACAGGCGAATTGCCTCTGACGAAGGAACACGTTCTTAGTGCAGAGGCCAGTGGTAATCCCGTAGAACCATCCGCCCATCGAGAAATAGCAGACGGGAATATCGGCTTCGCAGAGTGCCTGAACGGCTTGTGTTGAAAGCTGGATATTGCCCATCAGGTTCAACTGACAGATCTCATTCAGGCGGATCTCCTGGACTAGCGTGTCTTTTTCCCTAACTTGGAGCACCGCGCCGGACTTGCCGACGCGCAGACCTTGGGTGTTGAGATATGCAGGCCGGAGGTCGTCGCGAGGCGCCATCAGCCGGCGTGTTTCGCGGGCGGGCATTTTCTTCGGAGGATCAGCTTCATCGCTGGAGAAGAGGATCAATTGCTCGGAGCACGGCTCCGATTGTTCGGCATCGAGGCGATTTACCTCATCCGGCAGACAGACCGGCGCAAGCGAGCAACCGCCACATTTAGGCGAGTCGACGAGCGGTGGCGGGAGTACACCAGCGCGCGCCGTCTGCCACGCATCGAAGACTGCGCGCTCCGCTTCAGCGATTTCGGCGTCTCCAAATTCGATGCGTACTCGTTGCTTTGTGCTGGCGTAGTAGACGATGCCGTCCTCGCAACGGTAGCCATTCTCGCGGAGAATGAGGCCCTGCAACGTGAGCTGGACGCGGTCTGTGGGCCAGACTTGCAGAGCGTCCTCTTTTTCGTGCGGGCGGCCATGTTTGTAGTCGATCGGTGTGACCGAACCGTTCTCAATCTCGATCAGATCAAGCTTGGCGATGACGCGCAGGCGTTCGCTCGAGAGCGTGATAGAGCGAGTATGTATCTTCTCGCGTGCGAGATCTTCTGGGCTGGGTATGCCCTTGGTTTCACGGTCGACGCGCTTGTGTTGTGCCTGCCCTTCGACGGTATCGGCACTTTCGCGGAAAACACCTTCGACCTCTTCGTAAAAGAACAAGCGAGGACAATAGACGAATTCGTTGACCATGCGCGCGGGGAGGTAGTCCGGCAGCGCCTTGGTAGGGAGTGCGGGTGCGGTGGCCATGAGAGCTCGAGCGGATTTCTTCAGACTACGATGCAAGGTGCATCCAGGTTCGTGTAGGGTTTACCGAGGGCGGTGATGACGCGGTCGCCGCGTCCTTCGGCGGGGCCGAGGTCGACAAAGAGTACTTGATCCTGGTCGTGATGAATGATGGCGCTGAGTTCGGCGCGAAGACGCACGAGGTCGGTGACGGTGAGCTGGCACTCGAAGACGGAGTATTGGAGGTGGTCACCGTAGCCGCGCATGGTTTGGAAGACTTTGCGGAGGCGCTTATCATCTGAGATGTCGTAACAGACCAGGAAGGATTTGCGCATACGGGACTTCATCTTACTAGTGCGGGCGACGTTACAAAAGCTCGGATGGGGCCGCGGCGAGCGGAGCCGCCGCGGAATCGCGCGTTCGCGGAGATGCAGAAGTGGCCTAGTTCGGGCAAGTTCACGCAGGGCTTCAAATGAGGCCGCGACCAATCTGAAGATCGCGGAAATCACACTGTCAACCAGTGTTGAACAGCACTAGACTTGGCTTCAATGCGGTCCCTGTTTTGCGGGCCGTTACAAGTATACTGCTGATTCACACTCTCATGCTACCCCATAGCAGTTTTTTTTCTTGACAAGCTGCACCGGCTTGCCAGAAAATTGAAAGCGGCTCCGATCCACTGGAACGGAGCCGCTGAGGCACCCGGAGGGGCACCCATCTCGCCTTTATCTTATCCTCTCCGGAACCTCCATTTCAACTAACTAAAAGGAGGCGGAGAACCAAAAACACAAGGCCCCCGGTCCACACCTGGGCGGCTGTTCATCGGGTTTTGGCTTGCGAAAACCCCCTTTGCACGACCAGCACTAGACGTGTATTGACTCGCAACAAGAACGTGAGCGGAGAGACAGGAGCTTACTCGCCCGCTTCGCCTAAGCTTACCGCGAGTAAATTGACTTACTGCTTTCATTAAAGGAGAGTTTTTGTGTCTGAATTCAGTTTTGATGAGTTGAAATCCGCATTGAGCGGGATGGCTGCGGGATTTAGGTCCATTACGCGGCTACAGCCGATAGGAGGGCCTGGAAGCAAAATTTTCCCGGCCACCTACTCGGGGGGCGTGTATGCAACCGAGAAACGCCGAATAACAGAGCCTGCAGGAGAAGAGCGCGTAGTCGATTGTATTCTCATCGACTCGGTGCAATCGCAGAGCAACCGGGCGGAAGAGGCCCTAAAACATGCGATCGACCGTGGGAGGCTCTCTCTTCCCTTGATCGAGGTCGACTTCAGCAGCGTAAACGAGAAATTTCGTAGCCCTATTCCAAGCCTCACCACTCTCGACGTGCCACACCGTCTGGCTGATGCGATCCTTCGTGACAGCGAGTTGGCCGACGGTACTCGATTTTCTAAATCCGATTACGCCAAACGCTGGTCACGAGCGAATGTCTGGAACGCGACTCCCGTTTATGAATTGTGTCCGACGGCGCTCGTTTTTGGGATGTGGGGTTCTCCGGAAAAGCCGGGTGGACTGGGCGCGAAGTTTGAGCGCGCATACGTGTCTGAGATAGTTGCTGTCGATATCGAGAAGGTCGAAAGACGACAGGGCTTTCGCATAGATCCCATCGGTTCCAGTAAGAACGTGCCGCTCAAGGAGAAGGCGGATGGAACGTATGAAGTTGGCAACGGAAAACTCAGGCCTTCTGAGCTGAACCACGGAAACATACCATTCGAATCCGGCAACGGCGGAATTGTCTGCCGCTACACAGAACAAACGACGGTTGTATCCTTTGGCGCTCTCCGCAAATTGCGCTTTACGTCGGATAGGTCGCAATCTCCGGAGATCAATGATGCTGGCCGTGCTGTTCTCGCCGCGCTTGCGTTGTGTGCCGGTGTACTGGCTTCGGAAGTAAACACCAGTTTGCGCTCGGGCTGCCAGCTTGTGCCGACGGCAGATCGCGAGTGGGAACTTCTTGAAGTCCCCGGCCAGACCCCGAGGACGTTCCGGCTGAACAGCGAACGAGTGCTGAAGGTGATGAAGGAGGCCGTACAGCATGCCGAAAGCCTGGGACTGCATTGGATGAAGGAGAAGCTTGCACTCCGGCCATCTAAGGAACTTGCCGAGTTGGTGAGGCAGAGCCAAGAAGCGGCGGCGAAGGAGAAGGGCGACGGTGAGGCAGTATGACGACCCTTGGGATCCGCTACTTGATGGGTCGCGCTGTTTCGTCGGACCTCACACGTCAGCGACACGAATTCCCGCCGCATCCTGGGCGTGTATTCATGGCGATGGCGGCTGCCCATTTCGAG
>JAFATG010000287.1 GCA_019244055.1 Acidobacteriaceae bacterium
TTCAAGAAGGCATTTGGGCCAAGGCCCCACTGTGCGTGTCTGAGTCGTTCATGACTTGGTTAGGCGGGGGCCTGCAGAGGGGTAGATGGAGATAGCTGTCGAGCAGTTCAAGAGCTCCCGGGCATGCCCATATTTCCCAACAGCCTCTGAGCTCGACTTTGGCCATTTTTTTTGCGATCATCGGCTGCGCGGGATGCGGAACATCGGATCATTCTCGACGATGTCGCGGGCGTCCTCAAGCGGGAGTTTCAGACGTCCAAGATTACCGAAGGTTCGCCAGCGGCTGTGGACGTTTGACCAGTAGAACAGCTCGAAGCGATCAGTGTTCGGAATGGGACGCAGCCGCGCGATGGGCTCCTGGCGACGGGGATCATAAATAAGATAGCCACCGCGGCTCCTTTCGATCTCAAATTGCGAGAACTGGCTGGCGATCTGGGCCAGCTTTGGGTCGGTGTTCTTCGCACGGGCCGTTTTGCCGGAGGAGCGCTTCACCTCCCGAGTGCCTGATTCAACTTGTCGCAGCTGTGCCATATTGTCGCGAATCAATGGTACGATTCTACGCATGGGATGCAAAAACGATCCCATTGCTCCGCCTCCTCTGATCCGCTTCCACAACGTTTCCTATCCAGGCTCGAAGAGTTCGGGGACCTGTTTACTCGCCCGACTTGGTCAAACATTCTGCTGCTGCTTGCCGGCGTCATCTTGGCCCCCGGCCGCCGCACCGTTACCGCAGCGCTGCGTATCCTCGGGCGCGATCACGATCGCAACTTCTGCACGTTTCACCGTATCCTCAACCGAGCAGCGTGGTCGTCCCGGGCTGTAGCAGGTCAGCTGCTCGTGTTATTAGTCAACACCTTCGTGCCCTCGGGAGCTCCCATTGTCATCGGGCTCGATGACACTATCGAGCGGCGCTGGGGACCCAAGATCAGCGCCCGCAGTATTTATCGCGATCCGGTCCGCTCGTCCAAGGGACACTTCGTTAAAGCCAGCGGTTTACGTTGGCTTTCGGCCATGCTGCTCGTCCGGGTGCCATGGGCCGACAGCGTCATGGCGCTGCCTTTCCTCACTGTGCTAGCCCCCTCCAAGAGGTTCTATGCCAACAAAGCCCGAATGCCCAAGACACTGGTCGATTGGGCTCGCCAAGCCGTCCTGCAGATCCACCGTTGGCTCCCCCAACGCTACATCGTGCTGGTGGCCGACAGCGCGTTCGCAGCCATCGAATTCCTTGCCGCCGCCCGTAATCACGTTTGTGTCGTGACCCGCTTACGGCTCGATGCCAATCTGTTTGCTTTTCCTCCACCGAAGCGCAAAGCCCGTGGGCGACCGCCAATCAAAGGCAAACCACTAAAGAAGCTCACTGCCATCCTCAGAGATCGCCGTGTCTGTTGGGAGCGCTACCGCCTCAGTTTTTGGTACGGCAGAACCAACCGCCTCGTCGAGATCACAACCGGCACAGCGCTGTGGTATCGGAGCGGCATCGTGCCAGTGCCGATCCGTTGGCTCATCGTCCGGGATCCATCAGGCGTACTCGAACCGCAGGCCTTTCTGGCAACCGATCTCAGCGCCACTCCGCGTGACATCCTCGCCTGGTTCGTCAGCCGCTGGCGCGTCGAGGTCACATTTCAGGAGACCCGAAGTCAACTCGGGGTGGAGACCCAGCGCCAGTGGTCCGACAAGGCGATCCTTCGTACCACCCCGATTTTGCTCGGCCTGTTCTCGATCGTCACGCTGTGGACCCACGATCTCTCCAAGTCACGAAAGCTCAAAATTAGAACCGCTGCCTGGTACCCAAAATCAGTCCTCACATTTAGTGATGGGATGGCCGCAGTACGGCGGGAAATCTGGCGTCATCAGATTTCTTCCATGTCCCGCCCACGCCGAGATAGTATAGAAATTCCAACCCTAATCTGGAACCGGATGGAGGACGCACTTGCTCAGGCCGCATAAATGGCCAAAGTCGAGCTCAGCCAGCGCTTTACTTTTGCTGCTCGCGTCGAGCGCACACGCCGACGTCGTCAATACACAACTAAAACCTTGTCCTGCTCAGCATCAGGCCATCGGCGACGTGAATTCCTGTGGCAAGAAATGGAAGATAGATTCAGGACAAGCAGATATTAAGAACGATGGTACTACCATAGTTCAAGTCAAGGGGCTTGTGCTCGACGACCCTTCAACAGGCAGCTCTAACGGGAGCCCCGATGGCGTCGATGCAGTCGCTGTGGCGGTCCTCTGTGATGGCAAAGTCGCCGCCCAAACTGACCCGGTGCCGCTGAGTAAAACCGGCGATGCCACGTATAATGGGAAGCTGACCATCCCGGCGACTTGCCGCAGTCCGATGATC
>JAFATG010000293.1 GCA_019244055.1 Acidobacteriaceae bacterium
AGCGTGAATCCGAACGGTCTCGCTTTCTATTCGGGACAGACCGGGGCGTCCTTCGAGCAGGCTCTCGACCATCTAAAGGCCAGTGTCTCCGCGTCGGGAGTGCCGCCGGAGCATGTGTTAACGTCAACCTGTTTCACTTCGCAAATCGCGAACAACGATACTGCTCGCGCGTTGGTGCAATCGGTATTTCCTAACACAGCCATCAACATCGTGCAAGCCGTTCGCGACCCGGCCTCGGACGAAAGTATGTGTGAGGCCATCGGGCAGCTCTCGCAAGCGCCGGCGGATGGGCCGGTTGTACTGCTGAAAAAATCGCGCGTGACTCTTGTCAATTCACACGAGCTCATATTCACGTGGCTCCAACTCTCCTTCGGCAGTTTTCTTGATGACGCACACGAAGCTTTTGTGCGCCTGCGGCAGTCGGCTTCAGCACTTCAGCCCATTAATGCCCCGGTAGAGGTAAATGCCTTTACTTTGGACGGGTATACCGCCTCGGCGCTTCGCAAAACCACTTCCTTCCCTCCCAGCGCATTCACGGCGCAACTGGTGGAGGGGCTACCCGCGATCGACGCATCCGGCGGAGTCGAGGCGGTGCTTGCAGCCAAGATAGCTGAGCCGGTCACTGTTTCCCGCTGAGCGGGGACGTACAATTCCGTTTACTGCCTGATTACGCGCGACGTGACCAATGAAACCTCTTATTGCCACTTTCGGCGAAATTATGCTTCGCCTCAGTCCCCCCGGCTTTGAACGGCTCTTGCAGACCCCGAATCTGATTGCGACTTTCGGTGGAGGCGAGGCGAATGTAGCAGTAGCGCTGGCTCAGTTCGAGGCGCAAAGTCGCTTCATAACGGTCTTGCCCCCGGCGAACCCTGTCGCCGAAGCATTCATTGGCGAACTGCGGCGCTTCGGCGTCGATGCGACACACATCGTTCGCGCGCCCGGTCGGATGGGCATTTACTTCGTGGAGACCGGCGCCAATCAACGTGCTTCGAAGGTTGTGTACGATCGCGATCACAGCGCCATTTCGCTGGCGAAACCGGGAACCATCGACTGGGCTGCTTGTCTTGACGGCGCGACTTGGTTTCACGTCACTGGAATCACCCCCGCGCTCACCGCGTCGGCCGCGGAGATCACGCTTGAAGCTGTTCGTAGAGCCCGCAAGAAGAACCTTCAGGTTTCCTGCGATTTGAATTATCGAAAGAACCTCTGGAAATGGGGCAAGCAACCTTCCGAAGTGATGCCACAGATCCTCAAGCTCGCCGACATCTGCATCGCTAATGAGGAGGACTGCCAAACCGCCATTAATATCCATGTCGATATCGATGTGGAATCCGGCCATCTGGAACGCGAGAAATACGCCGAACTCTGTGACCGCGTGCTGGCCACGTTTCCGAACTTGAGTACCGTAGCCATCACGCTGCGGGAATCGAGGAGCGCGTCCCACAACCGCTGGTCTGCGTGTCTCTGCACTCGTGAAGCATTCCTGTGCAGCCGCGAGTACGATATCACGCACATCGTTGATCGTGTTGGCGGGGGTGACAGTTTTGCCGCCGGGCTCATTTATGGCCTGACACATCTTGATTCCGCGCAGGAAGCCCTGGAATTCGGAGTGGCGGCAGGTTGCCTGAAGCACTCGATTCCGGGAGATTTCAACCGGCTTAGCTCGAGTGAAGTTTTCGCGTTGATACGAGGCACGGGATCCGGCCGCGTGCAACGCTGATCGGCGCTGAGACTGTGCTGGAAACCGAACGGCTCGGTATAATTCGGTCAGGCAATCTCCCACATGCAGTTTCCCAAGCCGACGGCGTTCGCGGCTGCCCTTGGAGTGACATTCTGTTTGCTGCAGCCGGTTGCGGCTCGACAGGTCACGTCTAGCCATAACACCCCAACTCCATCCACGGAAAAGAAGGAACCGGCGAAGCCCGCCAGCAGCGAAGCCACTCTTGCGGTCCCCGCAGCCGATGTACCCAAAGCGCCTACCAGTTCGCAGAACGACCAGAGCCCGTTCAAGGTCCAGGTGAACGAGGTCATTGTTCCCATCACCGTCACAGACGAGAAGGGGCGCTTCGTAACCGATCTGGACCAAAAAGATTTCCAGGTCTTCGAGGACAACCGGCCCCAAGAGATCCGCTTCTTTACGCGTGAACGGAGCCAGCCGGTGGTGATCGGGTTCTTGCTGGATATGAGCAACGCCAGCCGCATCCATTGGAAGAACTTCCAGGATGCTTCGGTCGAGCTGATTCAGACTTTGCTGACGGGAGATAAGAAATACTCGGGCTATCTGATCGATTACGCCCAGGACGCCGAAGTGGCCGTCAACACGACCAACGATGCGGACCCCATGGTTGATAAGATTCGCAAGTTGAAACCGGGCGGCGGCTCCGCGCTCTTCGATGCAGTTTATCTAGCCTGCACGAGCCGCAAGCTGGTACAGGGCGAGCCGATCGAGCCGCGCCGGATCATCGTGATCATCGGAGACGGTCACGACGATGCCAGCAAGCATTCGCTTGAACAGGTGATTGAGCTTGCGCAGCGGAACCTTGTTACGGTTTACTGCATCAGCACGCAGGCGTTCGGATTCACGAATCAGAGCGATCAAAACCTGGTCCGTCTGGCTCAGGAAACCGGCGGGCGCGTTGTGTATCCCTTAGGCGATGTCTATAAGGACACGGACGGTTATCTCTCGCATCCTTCGGATGACGGCAATTATGCGCTAACGGTTGACACCGGCGCCTATCGCTCTGCGGTTGACGGCCGGATGTATCATGCCATTGCCGACGTCGCCGGCGAGGTGACCACACAATACATCATTCGCTATGTCTCCGATAACCCAAGCACTAAGTCGTACCGAAACGTCAGGGTCGTGGTTGATCTTGGAAACGTCAAAGTACGGGCCCGCAAGGGATATTACGCGAATCCGGTCACTCCCTGATCGCTCTCCCTGACCCTTCTTTAAAGCTCGGCAATCCGATTCACGATAAGCTGATAGCTACATGTCGGCCCGTGTTCTCCGTTTTAGCGATTATGCGCCTAAGACGGCGAAGTACGCCCTACTTCTGGCCGAGCTACCGGGCCATACGACTGAACCGATCGGTGTCCTTCTGCACGATCCCGCGAGTGATGCACTTCACCTCCGACTACGCCGGGATTGGGACACTCTGGCAACCGAAGAGGATGCCGAAGTGCTCGCGGAAGTGGAAGACGATCTCTCCTCGCTGGCGGCCGAGAACGGAGGCGCTTACGTCTTCGACAAGCTGGAGGCAGAATTCTCCGGCTCAATCCGCATCAGCGATCCGGAATCGATCACGGTGCAGAATTTCGAAAGGACGCTGGGTGAGTTGTATCGCCGGAACGTCCCGTCCCATGTGCTGCGCTTCCGGACGCATTTACCAAGCTACTCGCTTGCGGTGGCTGCCGGGCCGTTTCTGACTAATCCTGAAGACATCGAGGCCAGAGAGTGGATCGAGACTCCGCCGGATTTGAAGCTGGATGAGAACATGTTTGTAGCACGCATTCAGGGGCACTCGATGGAACCGCGCATACCCGACGGAAGCCTCTGCGTGTTCCGGCAAGGCGTTGTCGGATCGCGAAATGGGCGGCTCGTGCTGGTGCGCAACTCCGAGCTAGCCGACGACAATCAGTACACCGTCAAGCGCTATCGCAGTGAGAAGATCCAGACCGAAGAGGGTTTCCTTCAAACTCGAATACGCCTGGAGAGTCTGAATCCCGCGTATCCGTCCTGGGATCTTGACAAGAACGAAGACAAGTATCAGATTATCGCCGAGTTCGTAAGGGTCCTGGAATAATCAGCCTTTTCTCTTTCGGCGCCCCCGCCCCGCTTCCTCAGGCAGGGCGAACTGCAATTTCCGCTCCACCGTGTCGACACGGTCCAGGCGCACTCTCATCCGATCGCCAATCGAAAACACCCGGCGCGATCGCTCGCCAATAATCTTGCGCCCATTCTCGTGATAACGGAAGTGGTCGCCGGGAAGAGTATCAATCGGAACCAGACCTTCAACGAACAGCTCTGTCAGCTCCACAAAGAAGCCGTATTTTGTTGTGCTAATGATCAGGGCGTCGAACTCGTCTCCGACGCGGTCCTCCATGAATTTCACCTTCTTCCACTCGATCAGCTCGCGTTCCGCTTCCGCCGCACGCCGCTCGGTGAAGGAGGTATCTTCCCCATACTCTCGTAGAGCCGTTTCCTCGAGCAGCGGCTGCTTCGTATCCAAATAATGCGCGAGGACGCGATGCACAATCAGATCCGGGTACCGGCGGATTGGCGAGGTGAAATGCGTATAGACGGGCGCTGCAAGCGCGAAGTGCCCTTCGTTGACATTGCTGTAGCGCGCCTGCTTGAGGGACCGGAGCAGCAGATAGCTGAGAATTCGCTCCTCCGGCTTGCCCGCGACTTTCGCAATTAGCCGCTGATAATTCCGTGAGGACAGGTTGAAATCCTCGCGCGCGAGCACGATATCCTTGCGCACCCTGCGCCCGTCTCGTCTGCGCTCTACTTGAGAAAACTTCTTCACGGGCATCGCACCGATACCGAGTGAGTAGCCGAAGTGAGCGGCAATCTCTTCAAATTCCATGACTCGCTTCGCCTCCGGGCGTTCGTGAATGCGATACAGCGTCGGGATACCGGCCGCCTCCAGATGCCCGGCAACCGCCTCGTTCGCAGCCAACATGAATTCTTCGATGATGCGATGCGCGATGTTGCGGTCGGCGCGAGCAACGCCGATCATCTGGCCGGACATATCGAGTTCGATATTCGTCTCCGGCATATCGAAGTCGATCGATCCCCGTTTGGTCCGTTTTCGATTCAGGATCAACGCCAATTCCCGCATCAGCTCAAAACGGTCGACCAGCGCCCTATAGCGCTCGCGCATAGCCGCGTCTCCTTCGAGCACGCGAAAGACGCTTGTGTAAGTCATCCGCTCAGCGCTGCGGATGGTACCGCGCACGAACTCCTGCCGAACGATATCGCCCTGCCGGTCGATCTCGAGCAGCGCCGACAAGACCAGGCGATCCTCTTGCGGCCGCAGCGAACAAATATCGGTTGATAATTCGACCGGCAGCATCGGGACGGCGCGATCCGGAAAGTAGACGCTGGTTCCACGCAATAGAGCTTCGCGGTCGATAGGCGATCCCGACGACACATAATGGCTTACGTCCGCGATATGAACTTGCAGGGCGAAATGGCCGCCTGCCAGACGGTCCACCCAAACTGCGTCGTCGAAATCGCGGGCCGTCTCGCCGTCGATAGTCACGATGTCGAGCTTGCGAAAATCGCGGCGCCGCTTCACCTCGGCCGCTTCGATTCCGTGCGGGATCGCACGCGCCTGTTCCAGCACCTTATCCGGAAACTCGTGCGGAAGATGATGCTTGCGGATCATGATTTCGACGTCAACGCCGAAGTCATCCGGGTGGCCGAGCACTTCGATCACGCGGCCCACGCCCGGTTCTCCGTTCTCCGGGAAATCGAGCACTTCTACGTTGACCATCATTCCGTCGAGATCGTCGACCGAAGTAGCAGAGTGCGGCTCCGGCCCGACACGATTGGCGCTAGCGCGCGGCGGCGGAATCTCCAGTCCCTCCGGGATCTGGATCCATTGCTGCACCCGATCGTCGGCCGGGATCACGAAATTCCCACGCTTCTTGATGCGGAACTCGCCCACCACGGTCAAATGTGCGCGGCGCAAGATGCGGATGATTTCACCTTCTGCCCTGCCCTCGGCGGCGATGCGCTTGACGTGTACCAGAGCGCGGTCGCCGTGCATGCCTTTCGCCGCTTCGCCGGGCGGCAGGAAGATGTCACCCCGAATCTGTTGGTTGGTATGGTCTGGAATTAGAAACCCGAATCCGTCTTTGTGGATGGACAGGCGCCCGGCCGCATACTCCGCGTTGCTGCCGGTGCCGACAAAATGTCCCGACCGCAGCTCGACGAGCAGACCTTTATCAGCCAAACGATCCAACGCATCTTCGAGAGAATCGCAATTCTCTCCCTGCACACGCAACTCCTTTATGAGCTGCTTGTAGGTGGCGCGGGCATGCGGCAGCTTCCGAATATGCTCCAGCAAGGCCGCTTCATTCATGTGCTTCGGCACACCGCAATTATGGCGCTTGCCTCGGAGCCGATACATTGGCAGGTATGGAACTTAAAGCCATTCGCCTCGCCATCCCTGAAAACGGCAACATTATCGTTGGGCAGAGTCATTTCATCAAGAGCGTGGAGGACATCTATGAGGCAATTGTTAATACGTCGCCTCATCTGCAATTTGGGATCGCCTTCAATGAGGCTTCCGGCGATTGTCTGACCCGCTTCGATGGAAATGACGAGACTTTGATAAAGAACGCCATCGAAAACGCTACCGCAATTGCAGCCGGCCATGTCTTCGTCGTCGCGCTCCGGAACGGCTTTCCGATCAACGTGCTCGGGCGCATTCAGGCGGTGCCGGAAGTGGCCAGCATTTACTGCGCAACCGCAAATCCGGTGGAAGTTATAGTTGCTCAGACGGAACAAGGCCGCGGAGTTCTCGGCGTGGTTGACGGCAGTTCGCCAAAAGGTGTTGAAACCGAATCGCATGTGAAACAGCGAATCGAGCTGTTGCAGAAATTCGGCTATAAACGGTAATCCTCCTATAGTACTGGCAGGAGCGTTCGTTCGCGCAGCGTCGTCTCGCTGCTCGCGGCGATTTCAAGATCGACGATCCGGTTTGGCTCGCGCGCCAGGGCCATTTCGACTCGTAGAAAATTCGTGGTCAGCGCGATCCCACGCTGTTCCAACGTCACGGCCGAGAGCGTATTTCCGATCATCCGTCGCCGGAAGGCGGCATTCTTACGACCTGACAAATTTCGCAATATTCGAGTGCGCTCGTGGCGTACCGGGACCGGCACTGCGTCGCCGCGGCAGGCTGCAGCCGTACCGGGCCGCTCGGAATACGTAAACACGTGCAAGTAGGTGAACGGCTGCTCTTCGATAAAGCGCACAGTTTCCCCGAACTCCGCGTCTGTTTCACCAGGGAAACCGGTCATCACATCCGCGCCAATCGCGGCGTCGGGCAAGAGACGGTGAGCGATCTCCATACGTGTGGCGTAGTGCCGCGTCCGGTACTTGCGAAACATTCGTTTCAGGACGGCATCGGAGCCAGACTGCAAAGGCACATGAATATGCCGGGCGATGCGCTCTTCCCGCGCGAAGAGTTCGAACAACTCGTCGGTCCAATCCATCGGCTCGATAGAGCTGATCCGCAAGCGCTGCACCCCGGTTTCGTGCAGGATCATACGAATCAGATCCACGAATCGTGAGCCGTCGCGTAAATCTCTACCCCAACGGCCAAGGTTTATCCCGCTCAGTACGATTTCGCGGTATCGCTGCGCCAAGGTCCGGACCTGTTCCAGGACGCTCTCCACCGGCGCACTCCTGCTTCGGCCACGGACCGACGGGATAATGCAGAACGAACACCGATTACTGCAGCCGTCCTGAACTTTCAGATTCGGGCGCGTTCGGTCCTCACGAATCCCGTGCACCGGAATCGCAGCAAAGTCGCGGATAGCGCCGATGTGGCCGACGACCACGGCTCCGTGGTAGGGCTCGCTTTCGGGGGCCACAATATCGCCAATCTGCGCTTTGTGGGAGTTCCCAACGACCCAGCGGACGCCGGGAATTCCGGCCAACTCCTCAGGCGCCCGTTGCGCGTAACAGCCTGTGACCAAGATTTCAGCGTTGGGGTGGTCCCGGTGCAGTCCTCTCACCACGCGCCGGGCATCCACGTCGGCATCGCGGGTAACAGTGCAAGTGTTCACAACGATAAGATCGGCCCCCGCAGACTGACATATTGCCGTGAACCCACGCTCTTCGAGCGCACTTTCAATCGCCGCCCCGTCCGCCTGCGAAGCGCGGCAACCAAAGCTTTGTACAAAAACCCGTTTCAAGCCGTTCTGCTTCAAGTGTATGCGGGGACGCCCTCGGGGTGCGATACTTGTACTGGCTGCGCGATCGGGCAATCGCTGGACCGGCTCGCTTGCGGGCAGGTCGAGAGGAAAGTCCGGTCTTCCCAGGGCAGCATGCCGGTTAACGGCCGGGGGCTTGTGCCTACAGTGGGGTGTACGTCTCGACACGAGGCGCGGCCCACCCAAGCGCAGGCTACGGATAGTGCCACAGAAAATATACCGCCCGCTGGATTCCTGGCAGGTAAGGGTGAAAAGGTGCGGTAAGAGCGCACCGCGATTCGAGTAATCGGATTGGCAGGGAAAACCCCATGCGAAGCAAGACCAAATAGGGGAGCAGGAGTGGCCCGCTCCGTTACGACTTCCGGGTAGGTCGCTGGAGCCGCTCAGTAATGAGCGGTCTAGACGAATGGTTGCCGCCCGCCTTTTTGGTCTTCACCTCAGAGACGGGTACAGAAACCGGCTTATAGATCGCGCAGCTTTATGATTCTCCTACCACCGTCCTCGCGCATCAACAGCCGATGATCCTCGAGGGAGTCGAAGATCCGCTCGGCAACGAAACGCTTTATTCGACTGTCCATGGCGCCGGGCGCGCGATGGGGCGCATGGAAGCGAAAGGGAAGTACAGCAAGGCGGGGCACTTTCGATCATTCCCGATGTCTGACATAACACCTCCGAATTAGGTTGACGCCGCAAATGATCTACTTACCAGAAATTCCGGTGCCATGGTTTCGTATCAGGCTCTCCGCTAATTTATCTCGGTGCTCGATCAGCAGCGTCAGTTGCTGCGCATTACCGAGCCGGTCAGCCTGGAACCAGACTTGGCGACTGCAGCGTGCGCGCTGGCCCAAATCGGTGAGGGCAGCCCCGCAATTCATTTCGACAAAGTAGCCGGTTACACCAACGCTCAGGTCGTCATGAACGTGCACGGTTCATGGCTCAATCATGCCCTCGCGCTGGGAATGGACAAGGACGCGCCGCCGCGGGACCAGTTCTTCGAGTTTGTTCGCCGCTACCAACAATATCCGGGTGAGCTGGAGCGCGTGGCTGAGGCGCCCTGGCAGGAGGTCGTGGTCGAGAAGGATTTAAACCTGTACGACTTGATGCCCTTATTTCGCATGAATCGCGGGGACGGCGGCTATTTCATCGACAAACCCTGCGTTATTAGCCGTGATCCCGACGACTGGAACAACGATGACGTAGAAAACGTGGGAGTCTATCGTCTGCCGGTGAAGGGACCCAATCGCCTCGGCATTCAGACTGTGCCGCAACACGACATCGCCATTCAACTTGCCATGCCGAGGAGCGCGGCGAGGATCTCCCGGTGGCGATCGCGTTGGGTAACGAGCCGGTGATTATGCTCATGGGAGCGACACCAATGCTCTACACCCAACTCGAATACAAGATGGCGGCTGTTATGCAAGGCAAGCCGTACCGGGTGGTACAGACGGCGAAGGGCTTGGATATTCCTTGGGGATCGGAATACGTGCTCGAGGGCCGGATACTCGCCACGCAACGCGAGACGGCGGGTCCCTTTGGCGAGTTCCCAGGCTATTACTCAGGCTGCCACAGATACCCCGTCATTGAGATCGAGCGGCTGTCGCATCGGAAAGATCCAATCTACGATGCTGTCTATGTTGGCCGGCCGTGGACCGAGATTGATTTTCTGCAGGCGATGACGACAAGCACGCCTATTTTTGTTCAGTTACACGCGGATTTCCCTGAAGTCGTCGCGGTGAGTGCGCTCTACACACACGGTTTAGTGGTGATTGTATCCACCAAGACACGTTACGGCGGCTTTGCGAAAGCAATGCTGCCAGATCTCGCGGTCGCTCCTCGCATCCCGCCACTCCGAAAGCCACCTGGCAGTTAATAGTGATTCGTAGGGAAGTCGCGCTCAAGATCATAAAGCCAGGCATGGACAGCAATCAGGTGATCGCCCGCTTCGAAAGCGAGCGCCAAGCTCTTGCTGTGATGGACCACGCCAATATCGCTCGCGTATTCGATGCGGGTACGACGGCGGCAGGGTTGCCGTACTTCGTGATGGAGCTGGTGGACGGCGTCCCCGTAACCCAATGCTGTGATTCGAAGCGCCTCACCATTCGCCAGCCGAGGCCGAGCCCATCCTGCTATCAGGTTACGCAGGATTGACAAACAAAAGAACACGATTTCCTGCCAGCGACCGGCACAGTATCGCGGACCAGGCAGCCAGTATCGTCAGTCTGTATCGCCACTGGGGCAAACCCGACAAAGCCGCCGAATGGCAGGCGAAGGTATCCGAGATAGCGCCTCCATCACGATAAAACAATCTTGTGTCTTTTCGAACATTTCGCGATCCGGTTTCGTCTCATTCTCCAAGCCCAGAGAGAAGTGCGTCAGTCCGGGGCAGCTTTTAGAGGCGATATGCGACATATTCCAACGATTTCCTTGCGGCTAGTCGTCCTGGCGGGCTTGCTAGCCTCTCTTGTGCAGGCCGCGGAATCGGATCCGGAATACCGCTGGCGGATTCTGGCGAATATCGGAGCCGACACCGTTAATCTCACTCTTACGCGGCACGATGGCTTCAATACCATCTCGCAAACGAACTCGGTTCCACTTTCGAGTTTGCGGGGGTTGGAACGATCGGACATGTACGGTGGCCCGGCCTCGTTCCACATTCGCCGCGACGCCGGCACCTTATATTGCAAAGGATCGTTTGCATTAGGAGTGGGTTGGGGATCGGTGACCTTTCATCCGGATCCGCGCTTTCTCAGCGAGCTCAAAGAGATTGGGTTTCGCGATGTTCGTGAAGATCAACTCTTTGACCTGGCGATAGACAACTTCCGGCTTTCAACTGCCCGCGAGCTTCGCGCCGCCTGCAAATGTGTCCAGACCGTGGACGATGTGATTGAACTGAACAATCATGGAGTGGACGGCTACTATCTCGGGCGAGTGACACGCCTCTCTTCGCACCCCTTGAGTATCGAAGCGATCACCCAGATGAAAGACCACGGCGTGCAGATTTCATTGCTCGAGGCGCTGCAGTCCGCGGGCTACCAATTGCCGGCGGAGTCTGTGACAGAATTGCAAGATCATGGCGTGGGCGCGTCACTTATCCGCGAGATGGGCCCGCGGTTAAACGGGGCCGGGAATGCACAAGACCTGATCGAATTGCACGATCATGGCGTATCGCCTGAGTTTGTGCGTCATTTGGAAGAGGCCGGAGTGAACCCTTCCATTGACGAGATCATCCAACTTCATGATCATGGTACGGATGCCGACCTGGTATCTGCCGCCAAAGGTGCCGGCATGGATAAGCCAGTTTCCTCCGCGATCGCGCTGCAAGATCACGGCATTGACACGCAATATGTGCGCAACATGTCCCAATCGCTGCGGGCGCGAATTTCCGCGGACGAGTTGATCCAGCTTCACGATCAGGGCATCTCGCCCGAGTTTGCGGAGCGGGTTGCGCAGAGCGGGTTTAAAGCAGCCGGCCCGGAGCAATTGATTAGCCTTCACGAGCACGGTGTGCCGGCCGAACTCCTGACGCAAGCTGGACGTTCGCATCGGGTGAGCTTCACGACAGATGAGATCATACGACTGCATGAACAGGGCGTCGATGCTGAGTTCCTGCATTCGTTTGACGCAGCGGGCTATGAGAATGCCTCGGCGGCCGACTTGATTGAGCTTCACGAGCATGGCGTGACGGCCGATTTCGCGCGGCGTCTGCAATCTGAGGGCTATGGCAGTCTCAGCGTGAGCCAACTCGTCAAAATGAAAGATCACGGAATGTAAGAGCGTTTCGGGCGTGCCGAAGCTGCAGTTCGTAATACTGCAAGCGGAATCTCGCTAAGAATCTAGCGTGACGGGGAAGCCGCTCTACTTATGAAGAAACTCATTAACCGTCCTGAGAACGTCGTGCGCGAGATGATGCAAGGTTTCGTCGCGATGCACGGAGGGTTAGTGCTGATCCCTGAGCATCATGTCTTGCTCCGCGCGGATGCCGACGAGGTGCGCAACAGACAGGTTGCGCTGATCTCAGGCGGCGGCAGCGGTCACGAACCAGCGCACGGGGGCTATGTGGGAGCGGGTATGTTGAGCGCGGCGGTTGCCGGCGAGGTGTTTACCTCCCCCACTCCCGACTCGGTGTTTGCCGCGATTCAAGCCACCGGCGGCGAACCCGGCGTGTTGCTGATTGTAAAGAATTACACAGGCGATCGTCTGAATTTTGGTTTGGCGGCTGAAATGGCGCGCGCTGAGGGAATTCCTGTCGAGATCGTTGTGGTTTCGGACGATGTTGCTTTGGCGGGCACGCAGCAGTATGCCGGTGCGCGCGGCATCGCCGGCACTGTGCTCGTTCATAAAGTGGCGGGCGCCGCTGCGGCGGAAGGCAAGGACCTTGCCGATGTGGCTGCAATCGCTCGGGAGACGGCCAACGCAGTCGCCACGATGGGCATCGCGCTGTCAGCCGGCACCGTGCCCACTGCGGGCAAACCGAGTTTCGTGCTGGACGAAGAGGAGGTCGAGATCGGGCTTGGCATTCACGGCGAGCCCGGGATACGCCGCGTTCCGCTGCGCGCTGCGGATGATCATGCAGAGGAACTCATCCAAGAGATTGTTGCGGCGCACGAGTTGATGGAGGGTGAGCGAATCGCCGTACTGGTCAACAACCTGGGCGCGACTACCATGATGGAGGTAGCCATCTTCACGCGACACGCGCTGGGTTTGCTCGAATCCCGCGGTTTGGTGATCGAGCGTGTCTACACCGGAACATTCATGACGTCACTCGAGGCGGCTGGCCTATCGTTCTCGATTCTGCGCGTCGATGAGGATCGTCTAAGGCGTCTGGATGCGCCGACATCGGCTCCAGCCTGGCCCAATCTTGCAGCGGCACGCGCCGGGCTGTCGCAAAATCGGATCAGGACTTCTCCGCAGTTCACACCTGTTTCACATCGCGATTGGGCTGATCAGCCGCCGAACCAATTACAGCGCATCATACTCTCGGCGTGCCGCGCTTTGAGAGACGCGGAAGTCCGGCTGACGGAGCTGGACCAAACGGTCGGGGATGGGGATCTCGGCGTCAACCTAGCTCGGGGAGCAACAGCCATCGAAGAGACTCTGCCGCTTTATCAGGCTCACAGCCCCTCGGAAGCGTTAAGAGCTGCGGGCTTGACGCTCCAGAGAGTTGTAGGCGGATCGTCGGGAGCTTTCTACGGGGTATTTCTTCTGCGCGCGGCGACTTCGCTCCGCACAGCAGACGCGAATGACCTCCAGGCATGGGCCAAAGCATCACTGGAGGCTTGCGATGCGATCAGCAGAGTCGGCGATGCGCGGCCGGGCGATCGTACTATGCTAGATGCTCTGCTTCCATTCGCGAACACGTTTGCCGGCTCGCTGAACGAAGGCTGCTCAACTGCGGAGGCACTCAACGCCGCGGTAAGCGCTGCAGAAAACGGAGCCGAAGCAACCGCGAGCATGCTTCCCAAACGCGGGCGCTCGAGTTACTTGGGTGAACGGGTAATCGGCCATCCGGACCCGGGTGCAATAGCGGCGGTAGTTTGGCTCCGAGCCGTGGTCTCCGCAGCACTCGGCGTATTTCATTCGTAGCGCCAGGCTACCATCGGACAACGCATCATCGCAGGCAGCGCGCCATTTCAACCTAATGACGCGTTAGACTGTCGTGGTAACGTACCGAGTGCATTTCGGCTATCCACAAATGCTGACATCGTGCATCGAAAGGAGTGAATTCTATGGCAGTGGCGCGTGTGATTGAGATCAGTTCGACTTCCGACAAGAGCTTTGAAGACGCGATTGAGCAAGGCATCACTCGAGCGAGCAAAACCGTTCGACAACTTAGAAGTGCCTGGGTCAAGGAGCAGGAGGTGCAGATTGAAGGAGGAAAGATCTCCCGTTACAAAGTGAATCTCCTCGTCACGTTTGTTCTCGAGGACGATGCTGCCGGCTCATTGTAAACCCGTCTACGCATTGTAAATGAAGGCGGAGAACGGTTCTGACGAATAGCAGTTCAACCATGCCCGCGCGCAGACCGTTGCCCACTCACGAGTGTTCTGACGGGCAATAACTTCGAATTGACGATCGAGGCTCATCACGTTAATTTCACAGGGCGAGAATGCAAAGAAGGGGCGATTATAGCTGCGTCAAATGGACTGCTTAGAATCGAAACAAAATTATGCGATTGCGCCTAACTGACGTAGGACCGTGGCGTGATCGAAGTACACTTTCTCGCAGACCAAACGGTCCTCTTCGAAGACAAAAATCAGCACACCCTGAACTTCCATCCTCTTTCCCGTCGGTTCCATGCCCGCCCACACGCCCAGGTGAGTCCCCCCGAACCGAACTTCCGCAATGACGGCCTCGTCGGCATGATGATGAGCAATCTTTTGTAGATAGAAGTCCGGAAACGCGGCGAGGAGTGCGCTAACCAATCCATTTACCGCCTCCCCGCCATCCACGATTGCGCCCAGAGCGGGGACTTCGTAACGCGGATGCCCGAAGGTGGCCACGGTTGCAGCAGCGTCGTGTGTCACGGCTTCTGCTTCGATATGCGCGTCGACGATTGCCTCGCGGCGCTCTCGTATACTATTGCCCGATGCACCTGGCATCCGCACCCCCGGAAAGCTTTTAGTATATGACCAATTGTCGAAGGGAGCTCAAGTCCAGCCTAGGCACCGTCGCGATGGCGATATAAACGAGATGAGTAGGCAATGAGCCATCAAGCGTGCAATTTCCTAAACGGCCTACGCCAAGAAGGAGAAATGAATGAGCACTCCTGACCAATATCCGTACGACACGCGCCTTAACGTCTTGCACAAGCATTTGGATCTGATCGATGAAAAAGCGCTCTCAGATGCAGCTCCTCACAAGTGGTACAACCAAACGCTTTGTCAAGTCAATGAGTCGGTGGTGCGGCTTGGAGTAATCGAAGGCGAATACCACTGGCACAAGCATGATCGTGATGACGAGTTCTTTTATGTGGTTGAGGGCAAGTTGCTGATCGATTTGGAAGGCCGGACCGTTGAACTTTCCTCTAGGCAAGGGTTTGTGGTGTCCAAGGGCGTGCCACACCGGACGCGAGCCCCTGAGCGCACCGTGATTCTCATGGTCGAAAATGCTGGAATTATTCCGACGGGAGATAACTGAGGAATTGGGCAATCGAGACGGACATCCTCAGGTGACTTTGTGGACAATGCCAGCCATTCCACGAAAAGGCATACCTTGAAATCACAGGACGGACTGGACCGTCCGTTCCCGACCGCTCCCGTTTTGTGGGATACGCGGCCCGAGTGATGCGCGGGTTCGTAATCGATCATTTAAGAAACCGGCAAGCCCCGAAGCGGGGCGGCCTTCGGCAGCAGGTAAGTCCTTATTTGGATCAGGCGTTAGCTTTGCCCGATGAGGAACGTGCGGCGTTGCTGGAGGGATTCCGCCATTACGATACGCGAACCGCGCAGCAGCTTGCATCAGCCGGTACAGGCCCGCAGTAAGGCCAGTCAGCTGTCCGTTTCCGCTAACGAACCAACTTCTGCGGTAACGCGAAGGCATACAACACTCCGTGCGCTCCGACGACCACGTATTGGCGGCCGTCCAGCTCATACGTAATTGGGGGCGCTTGAGCCGGTCCGCCACCATAGGCGTGCCATAAGGTCTGGCCCGTTTCCGCATCGAGCGCGAGAATGTTGCCGTGCACATCGGCCGAAAAGACCAAGCCCCCTGCCGTGCTTACAACTCCGGCCCAATCCCAGCCTTGGCCCAGTTCGTGCACCCATTTGCTCTTGCCTGTTTGGTAATCGATGGCTCGCAGAGAGCAATGCGACGACACGGTCAGATCGCGTCCACCGAATCCTTCCGGTTTCCCCGTGCTGAACGCGTAATACAGACTAAACGAATCGTGCGAGTCGACGTAGAGCAAGCCCGTTTCAGGATTGAAGCTCGGAGACATCCAGTTCGTGGCACCGATGGCATCCGGCTCGACCAGCGTACCCGCTGCGGTCGGGTATTTCTCGCGCTTACCGACAGGACGACCTATACTATCGACGCCCGAGGTCCAGTTGATCTGCTCATAGGGAGTCGAGGATAGAGCTTTGCCATTCGTACGGTCCAGCACGAAGAGATACCCGTTGCGCGATGCCTGAAGCAGGAGCTTGCGCCTCTGTCCGTGAAAATCGCCGTCCACGAGAACCGGCGTTTGAACCGCATCCCAATCGTGGACGTCGTGCGGCGACGCTTGAAAATACCAGACGAGTTTTCCGGTGTCAGGATTCAGAGCAACGATCGAGCAGGTGAAAAGATTGTCGCCTGGGCGCGTGGAACCGTTTAGAACCGGATTCGGATTCGCCGTTCCCCAATAGAGAAGATTCAGTTCCGGATCATAGGTACCCGTGACCCACGTCATGCCTCCGCCATGCTGCATCGCGTCGGTATTGGCCGGCCAGGTGTCTGATCCAGGCTGTCCTGGCTTTGGCAACGCGTCCCATTTCCACTGCAGTTTTCCCGTATCGGCATCGAAGCAATCGATGAATCCATGCAGATCGTTAAAATCTCCCGAAACGCCTGCTAAGACGTGATTGCGAATTACCAGTGGCGCCATAGTCGCCCAATAACCGAGCTTCACGTCGGCTAGTACCACGTCCCACTGCACTTCACCCGTTCGGGCATCCAGACAGAGCAGGTGCGCGTCTGGCGTTTCAAAGTACAGCTTCTCCTTATACATGCCAAGGCCGCGCTGCCCAATGTGCAAGCCCTCATTTTGGTGATACCGATAATGCCAGACCTGCTGACCCGTTCGTGCATCCACTGCCCAGACATCATCAGGCTCGGTGAAATACAACGTGCCATTCACCAGCAGCGGAGTAGACTTCAGTCCTGGCCCGGTACTTACATCTGTTTGAAAGGCCCATGCCATCGCAAGAAATTCGACATTAGTCTTATTTATCTGCCGGAGAGAACTGAACCGCTTACCTGAGTAATCGCCGTTATAGGAAGGCCAACTGCTGTTGGGAGGATTTAGAATCGCATTCGGATCGAGTCCTTGCGCAGAAGCGGCAAACGCGCTGAGCAGAAAGAGACTAAAGACTCGGATCATTTAAGCGTCTCCAGATACGCGAACAAGTCATGAATATTCTGGTCCGTGTAGGTGTGCAGAAGGCTTTCGTGCTCGGCTAGCGGATCACGAATCTTCACTTGCACGCTATTCCGTTTCCAGGTGTGCGTCCACCGGTTCTTATCGCGAAGCGTCACCGTAAACTCGTCGGCATAGACCTGCTCGCCTTCAATCCTTTTGCCGGAACTGTCCTCGACGGTAACGACAGGCTTAGCGCCGGACGGAAACGCGATCCGGGTCTGCAAATCAAATGGCTTGTACTTCGATGCGATATGGGCCAGATCGCCGGTCACAGAATGACACGAGCTGCATTTGCCAGCTCCGTAGAAATATGTCTTCCCCTGTTCGGCATTTCCGACCAGCAGCTTTTCAAGCGGATATTCTCTCGGAATCCGTTGCGCAACTGATGCGGCAGTCTTCGCTTCGGCATGCAGGAATTGCACGATGTTGCTGATATCGGCGTCGGGGAGCTGAAATGCCGGCATGCCCTTTTCTGGCCGTCCATTGCGGATAACCGGCCCAATCAGATTTCCATTCACATCGCGATTGACAAGCGGCGAGCGAAGCAGATCGGGTCCACTGGCGCCGCGCGCATCGGGACCATGACAGAACCCGCAGGTCTGCTGAAACTGCGCCTTGCCGGCGGTTACGGTAGCGCTCCCCTGTCCTTGCTGGATATCGTCCGGCTCCTGCGCGAGCAGCGCCGCGGGAATTAGGCTCAACAGGATCCCGCTGATGAAAAACATTGATCAGCAATCCCCTTCAGAATCAGCGACTGCTCCCACCGGTCGCTCTCTTCTTTTCCTTGGAATGTTCGCGCATAATAGATCTCCGGCCCGAGCAGCTCCGGCGTGAAGCAGATCCAGTCGCCCGGCTTGGCGTTCCGCAAGAATCCTCGAAACGAAGCCGTCCATAGTTGGCGAAAATGGTCGACGTAAGGCGCGAGCTGATCGCGCTCCGAACAAACGGCGATTTGGATGCAGCCCGGGCTTGCGATGCGCCCATGAAGGAACCGCACTCGTTCCAAGACCGGCGTAATGAAGGCAAACTTCTGTTCAAAACCGCCGTATACCATTTCCTGCCCTGCATACCAATGCGAGAAATCGCCATTGAACCGCATTTCGGGAAAGCGCTCGATAAACTGCACAGTGCGCCACAGATCCTGGCACAGGGTCGCGCGATGCGTCTCGATGTAGAGAGGAATTTTCGAGCGAGCCGACGCGTCTAGAATGCTCTCGATTAAACGTCCCGCTACATCGTCGTCTTCAAGACCCCAACCAACATGTAAGGTGGCGCACTCGTAACCATCTCCAGCGGTGCGCTCCGTCAAAGAATACGCATCTTCCGGTAGATTCACCCGGCCGCTGGCAGCGAAACCCATCTTCAGATCGCGGCAGGCGGCCAGTTGCTCGCGCGTTCCAAGAGTGGCGAACTGAACGCCAGTGAATCCCGCCTCCGCCAAACTCGCAAGCTTTTCCGTGAATGCGCCCTTTGGACCCGCCGAGTCTGCGGGCAGCGAATCAAGCGCCATCAAGTTCATGTAGCAGCGAAGCTGCGGCTCGCCGCTCATGAAGCGGCGGTGTGGGTATCTGTCTTGAGACTCCTGGCACTCTGATCCTTGGCATCTTCCAACCACGCGACGTCTGCCTTCGAATCGGCGAAGCGCCGCAGACCGGCTTCCCGGATCGCAGAATCCGGAACTTTATGAAGTGGCGTGTAGCGAGGATGATGCGCCTCTTTATACGGATCGTTGCGAGCCGCGTTGTAGCAGCAGATCATCGCCCACCGCGGCTTATCCGAGCGGTTTTGGTCTGACCGGTGCAGAAGATTGGAGTGGAAGAAGAGCACATCACCAGGGTCCATCTCGACGTAAACGAGCTCCAACCGGTTCTCCGCCTCACGCACCCGTTCGAGATCGGCGCCGGCCTGATCGCCCGTTAGAATATGATCGATACGACCCATCAGGTGGGAGCCTTTAAGCACCTGCATGCAGCCGTTCTCCCGCGTCGCGGGATCCACTGCTATGAAGGCGCTCGTCAGCAGCGGAAAAAGCACTCCGTTCTGATACCAATAGCCGTAATCCTGATGCCAAGCCCACGCACCGCCGACTTTCGCGTCCTTCATGATCATTTTGGAGTGATAGTGATAGACTTCGCCGTCGAGTAACATCTCGGCGGAGTTCACGATCGTCTCGCAGCGCGCAAACATGCCATAAATCGTGTCCCCCGGATGATTCCACAGCGAGAGTCTTACAGTTCCACCCTCTCCATCACCCCTGCCGAAGGCGTGTTGATCGAGCTCGCGGTCTTCTTTCGCCGAGCGGCGCAGAAGATCGATCTCCTCCGCATCGAACATTTGACGTGCAATTACAAACCCGTCTCGCTCATATTCCTGTGAGGTCTGTTTTTTCAGCGGACCCGCGGCCATAAAACTTCTCCTTCCTAAGAACGAATTCCTACTCCATCCATTAGACGGCTGGTCGATTGATACGCTTCCTTTACCCAGTCGACGATTTTGCCAGGCTCCGGGGAATATTCGAGTTCGATACTGATCGTGCCATTAAAACCGGAATCGGCGAGAGCCCGGAGGTAAGGCGGAAAATCCACCACGCCGCGCCCGGGCGGAAGATCCCCGTGCTTCTTGCCGTCGCAATCTGACAAATGCACGTGGGCGATGCGTCCGCGCAGCGCGGTGATCCGGTCTGGTGGATCCTTGGCGAGTGCCAGATGCGAGACGTCGATGTTGGCTTTGACGTTCGGACGTCCCACGTCTTTCAGGAAACGATCCATGTTGGCAACGTTATTCACGATGGACAGATGAAAGGGCTCGATCTCCACGGCAATTTCCAGCCCCAATTCACCGGCATAGGCGCCGAGCTCCCGAACGCCTTCCACGGCCCATTTCCACTGATCCTCAGGCGCAATCACTTCCTGGTTCCAGATATACTCGCCGACCACCAGCAGCAGATTCTTTCCTCGCAGATCGTAGGCAAGGTCGAGGTAGCGCTTGGCACGGTCGATGTGAAAGCCCCGTACCGGCCCATTAAAATCCGCAATCCCTAGCGCGCAGCAAACCGTAGAAACCACCGGCAAATCGAACTTGGCGCAGCTTTCCCGGATTGTTCTGAGCTCCTGTGGTGTGGTTTCGAGCGGGTCGGCAAAGATATCGATCGTGTCGAAACCGATCTCTTTGGTAAGCTGAATACCGCTCGCCGTATCGACCGAGGTGCCCAGCCAGGCGGAGTTGATAAGCCCAAGTTTCATTCGAGAGTGTCAGGTTAGCGCGAAGCCGAAAGCGATAATATCATAGACTTTTCGTTGACATCGTGAACGTTTAGTGTAACGTTCATAGGAGTGTCGGTGACTGTCAATCTCAATCTCGATCACATTCCTCCGAAGCCGGCGCGCAGCGACTTCGGCATCGGCGCCGTCGGGGCCGGCTTCATCATGCGGGACGTGCAGCTTAAGGCTTATGCCAATGCCGGCTACAACGTTGTCGGGATCACGTCGAGAACTCCCGAGATTGCCCGCGAGGTGGCGGATCTCCATGCGATCCCCAAACTTTACGACACGCTCCCGGACATGCTGCGCGATCCTGAGATTCAGATTCTCGACATCGCCGTTCCCCCCGACCGGCAATCAGACATTGTCCGGCAGGCGGTCGATCTCGGTGTTCACCTCAAGGGCATTCTGGCGCAGAAGCCGCTGGCCGTGAACTATGAGGATGCGGAACAGATCGTTCAACTGTGCCGCCGGCGCGGCCTCCCCCTCGCGGTCAATCAGAACATGCGCTACGATCAGTCGATTCGGGCATTAAAAACTGTTTTGGCTCGCGGCTATCTCGGAAACCCGGTACTGGCGACGATAGAGATGCGCGCGGTTCCACACTGGCAGGCATGGCTGCGGGATTACCAGCGGCTCACTCTGCTGAATATGAGTGTTCATCATCTGGACACGTTCCGTTACCTGTTCGGGGAGCCCGAATCGATTTTTGTGAGCGCGCGCAAAGACCCCAGGACACGCTTTGCGCACGAGGACGGGATTTGCCTGTACATTCTCGAATACGCGGACGGCTTGCGTGCGAGCGGCTGGGACGACGTTTGGGCGGGACCGCGAACCGACCAGGACGATCTCAAGCGATATATCAAATGGAGGGTGGAAGGCACGGACGGCCTGGCGGAGGGGACAATCGGCTGGCCGCAGTATCCGAATCGCGCGCCCAGCACTCTGACGTTCACGACGAACGCCGAACCGAATGTGTGGTTCACGCCGAGATGGAACGAAGTATGGTTCCCGGATGCCTTTCAAGGACCTATGACCGAACTGATGAACGCCATTGCGACGCACTCGGAGCCGCTCACTGACGGAGCGGACAACCTAAAGACTATGGCTGTCATCGAAGCCGGGTATCGCTCACTGCGGGAGCGGCGATCGGTCGCGATTGCTGAAATCCTTCAGGCCGCCGGCGCGTTTGCGAGCTGATCATCAGCATGCCTCGTCGATCTTCCTCTCCGACTATGCGCGAGATCGCCACTCGCGCCAATGTCTCCATCGGGACTGTTTCGCGCGTCCTGAATCGTCATGACGATGTCGATACCGAACTGCGGGAACGCGTGGAGAGCATCGCCCGCAAGGTCGGTTACAGGTTGAGCGAACGAACCCGGACCGCCGTCCACACCAAGTCCCGCATCATCGGCTTGATTCTGTTGAATGATTTTGGGCTGAGTTCCGCTCAGTCTCTGCTGCTTGTCGGCGTTGAAGAATACTGCTCGCGGTCCGGCTATTATCTGCTGTTCGCCCGGCACCAGCACCCTCCCAACATTCCTGTCGCAAGTGCCGCGGTGCCCACTGTGGTGCAAACGCCCGGCCTCGCTGATTGCGTTATCGTCGCCGGCAATGTCCATTCGAACATTTTGAAGACCTTCGAGCGATACGGGCTGAACTACGTCCTATTGAAGAACCACCTGATGGATGCGGTGGAGCGCACCACACATGGCAGCTTCGTCGAATATGACGATCTTGGCGGCTGTTATCAAGCGACCCGCTACATGGCGCAGCTTGGGCACAAGCATATCTGGTACATCGGAGATGCTTCACGCCCCTGGCACCGAAACCGCCTGAAGGGCTACGCGGAGGCAATGGCCGAACTCGATCTTGAGCCGCATGTGCACACCATCGCGCTCTCGGACGATGAATTCGAGCACGGCCAGGCAGCCGTTTTTCACATCCTTGAACAGGGATGGCCCATTACCGCTATCTTGGCCGCCTCCGATCAGCTCGCGTTTGGCGCCCGCGAAGGACTAAGACAGCACCGGCGCGAGGTACCGAAAGACGTGAGTCTCATCGGCTTCGAGATGGAAGCGGCACGCGGACATGCATCCAATTTGACGAATGTCTCGGTTGACATGGTCGAGGTGGGACGCCAGCTTGCGAAAGCAGCTATCGCACAGATCGGAAACAGTAAGAAAACTGCCGAGGATGTAGTCGTTCCCGCGGTTCTCGTGAAACGCAGTACCTGCCGCCCCTTGCGCAGAGAAGAACACATGATGCTTTAGCCTGGAATTTTCATCGGGTTTTCCAGCAATGCGTTTGCGCTCTGTTCTGCTTTTTGTCCTTACTGCCTTCTGCGTGAGCTGGTCCCTCCCCGGGGCAGGCGTTACTTACGGAGGTACGCATGGCCCCGGCCTCGGCAAGCACATCGTACTGATCGCCGGCGATGATGCCGAATATCACTCCGAAGAAGCGCTTCCTGCCCTGGCGAAAATTCTCGCAGTTCGGCACGGTTTTACCTGCACCGTTCTCTTCTCTATCAATCCCGATGATGGGACCATTGATCCCCGCGAGAGGCGCAATATCCCCGGATTGGAGGCACTCAAAACGGCGGATCTCGTGATCCTGTTTATTCGCTGGCGAGACTTGCCCGATGACCAGATGAAACACTTCATCGATTACGTTGGATCTGGCCGGCCGATCATGTCGCTCCGCACCGGCACCCACCCATTTTGGTTTAAGACCAGCAAAACGTACGAAAAATGGTCGTGGAACAGCAAGGTCCCAGGCTGGGAGGGAGGATTCGGACGAAAAGTTTTAGGCGAAACATGGATTGCTCACCATGGCAAGCACGGACAGCAAAGTACACGTGCCCTCTTTGCGCCCGACGCGGGAAGCAGCCCCATTTTGCGCGGTATTCGCGATGGTGAAATCTGGACGTCTACCGACACTTATGAAGTTCGTTTGCCGCTTCCGCCCACATGCAAGCCCTTACTGCTGGGCCAGGTACTCTCCTGGGTCGGCCCCGACGCCGACCCGGTCCCCGGTGCCGTCAATGATCCGATGATGCCTGTTGCCTGGACAAACACGTTCACCACCGAAACCGGCAAGGCGGCGCGCGTCTTCACAACCACGATGGGAGCGGCGGATGGATTGGAAAATGAAGCGCTCCGCCGGTTGCTTGTTAATGCCGTTTACTGGGCGGTAGGAATCGAGTCAAAAATTCCGGCGAAAGCCGATGTCGCTCTGGTGGGCGTCTACAGCCCTCATTCCTTCCTTTCGGAGGTCTACGCCGCCGGTGTCAAGCCATCCGATCTGGCCCTGGAAAGTAAACCGTAATGTTCCGTTTCGCGCGTGTAATTGGGTTGCTTGCATGCGCTTTCGTAACCGCAACCGCTCATGATCCTGTATCGGATGCAATTGCGGCGTTGCAGCGCGGTGATCTCAGCTCCGCTGAACGAATCCTCCATTCATATATCGAAGACCATCCCGCGGATGCTGCGGCGCTCGAGGTTCTCGGTGTCGTTCTCGATCAAGAGAAGAAATACAGTGAAGCCGATCCTGTTTATCGCCGGGCGCTGGGCCTGGGGCGTTCGCCTGGATTACTGAACAATTACGGCAACCACCTCCTTTCAACCGGAAAAGTAAAAGAGGCGCGGCAAGCATTTCTCGCGGTGCTTGCGCTGGATCCCACTCACGCCAATGCAACGATTCAGTTGGCGCGCATTGCCCTCGAGCAGAAGTCTCCCGCCCAAGCAATCTCCTATCTAGATCGACTCCCGGCAGAGCAGCGCGACAGCCAGGATGTGGCCTTCCTCCGAATGCAGGCGGATTATGCGGTGGGGAGAATGAGCGAGGCGGATGCGATGCTGAAACGACTTTCGGCCAACGATGATCCTGTACAGAGTTTCACATTGGGCAAGGCGGTGGCAGCGGCGGGCCAATACGACAAAGCGGAGGTGTTTTTCGAGCGGACCGTGCGAGCAGAGCCGGACAATTTTGCCGCTCTTTATGATCTCGGTCTCGCGGCCGGGCATGCAGGTCATAACGAACGCGCGCGTGACGCTCTGCAGAAGGCTCTGGAAAAACAACCGGACAATCCGAACGTGCTCTATGATCTGGCCGCCACGGATGTAATTCTCCACGATCGAGTGACCGCGCTCGCCTTGCTCGCCCGCGCCCGCCACTTAGCACCCAACCGGCCCGAAATTGACTTATTGCTCGCGCGAACCGCAGGCGATCTCGGTTATTTCGGCGATGCAGTCGAGACCTGGGACGCATATCTGAAACTGATTCCCAATGACGAGATTGCACGCCGGGAGCGCGCATTCGCACAGAGCGCGACAGATGAGAACGTCGAGCCTGCTTTAGCCGAACTACAAAGCTTCGTTCGCCACCATCCCACAGATGCTAACGGTTATTACGAGCTCGCCATGGCTGAAAGCCCAAGCAATCCAGATCAAGCGCTGAAGGATATTGAGCGCGCTCTCGCGCTAAAGCCAAATCTCATCCCTGCGCACGTTACTCGCGGCCTTCTGCGCTATCGGCAAGGCAAACCGGAAGCCGCTCTACGCGATTTCGAGTTTGCCGCGCAACATGAACCTACAAACGCGGTCATCCTCGATCGACTCGGCGAAACATATCTCGCTCTTGGCCGGCCCGGAGATGCAGTTCCTGTTCTGCAAAGGGCCGAAGCCTCGGATTCCAAGAACCCTAACGTGCTCCTCCATCTCGGACGAGCCCTGTCCAAAACGGGTCGTCTGGAGGAAGCCGCTGCGGCTTTTGCGCGTTATCGCGACTTGGGCGGCGCAAACGCCGCGTTGCCCCATCCGCCCGGTCTGATCGATTTCCTAAGCCTGCCTCCTGAGGAGCAGCAGGCGCGATACCGCGCAGGGGTCGAACGTACTGTGGCAAGCAATCCGGATAGCGCGGCCGCTGAGGTCGAGTACCTAGGGCTCCTACTCAAAGACGGCAAGGCCGATGAAGCCCAAGCTGTTGCCCGGAAGCTCATTTCGCTCAAGCCGGATGCTGCTCTTCTCGGCAAGGCTGCTCTTGTGCTCATCCGAAGCCAGCGCGCGGCCGAAGCCCTGCAGCTTCTCGATCAGGCCTCGCAAGGCGCGATGAGCGATCCACAACTGGCCACCATCAAAGCCATTGCGACCGACCTAACCGGCCAGAATTCCGACACGCAATTCAAAGAAATCGAGACGCGCTGGCCGAAGTGGGATGCTGGCTGGATCGCGCACGCGCTGGTTTTGCTATCGCGCGGACAGCGTGGGGCAGCGCAGCACGATTTCGATAACGCACTCGCGCTTGACACGCGCAATCACGCGGCCGATTATCTGGCGGCATATCTGAGCCCCTCGAAAAAAGACCAGCCCCAAGTTGTTTCCCCGGAAGTTTTGCTGGCCGGTCTTCCCTTACTATTTCCCTGAGCCCCATGAAACTTACATGAAATTTATTTGAATGTTTCATGTGAGTTTGATATGTTGTCTCCAACGAGTCGAGGTCTTTCTCCAAGGAGTCCATATGCGCGTTTCGCGCTTATTGTTTGTTGCCGCTCTCACGCTCAGTTTTGTCCAATTTTGTTTTACTCAGACGTTCACATCTTCCATCACCGGCACGGTGGCCGATCCATCGGGCGCGGCGGTTGGGAACGCCAAAATTGAGCTAAAGAACATGGGAACAAACGATGTTCACGACCTCACGTCCCTGAACGATGGTTCCTATCAGTTCAATAACCTGCAGCCTGGAAGTTATCAGATCACCGTGACAGCTCCGGGCTTCACGACTTATGTCCAGTCGAACTTGATTCTCCGTGCACAGGTCAACAGCACAGTGAATATTTCGCTCCAGCTCGGGAACACACAGCAAAAGGTCGAAGTCGCCGGTTCGGCAGTCCTGGTTGACACGGAGACCGCTAATAGCTCGGCTATACTGGACAGCCATCTTCTCAGTACACTGCCAAATGGGACGCGAAATCCGCTGAATTTCGTGTTGGCTGTCGCGGGCACGACCACAGGACCTGCGGGGCAGACCGTGTCATCAAACGGCACCACCTTGGATCAGAACTCTAGTAGCTTCGGGCTGAACGGCGGCCGGACCGGCGAGGAATCCATCTTAATCGACGGTGCTCCCTCTACCGCAGTGGATTGGGGCGGACTCTTCGTAGCCCCGCTCCAAGATTCCGTGCAGGAGCAACAGATCGTTACTAATACGTATGATGCGCAGTACGAACGGTCCGGATCAGGTATCGTCACGCTCATCACCAAGGGCGGGACGAACACATTTCACGGGGAGATCTACGATTATCTGCAAAATTCGGCTCTCAATGCGAATTCCTGGTCGAATAACAAGAACGGCGCGCCGAAAGGCCAATTCAAAAGGAACCAGTTCGGCGGAAATATCAGCGGTCCTATCCTGAAGCGCGCCAACCTGTTTTTCTTCGGTGGATACGAGGGTCTGCGCCAGTCAGCTACAGAGAGTAGCGGACTGGAAACAGTCCCTACGCAAGCAGAGCGCAATGGAGACTTCTCCGGAGCGCTGAATGCGGACGGCACGCCGAATCTCATTTACAACCCATTCACAAGCGTGCCGCTTCCAGACGGCACCTATACGCGTCAAGCGTTCGCCGGCAATGTTATCCCTCAGAACCTGATCAACCCAGTCGGCGCCAAGATGATGAGCCTGTACCCACTGCCCAACCGTCCTGGCCAGGGGCCGAACCAAATTAATAATTTCTTTGCACAGGGTGCGGGTAAGAACACGAACGACAAGATGGATACGCGCTTTGACTGGGAACAGAGTTCGACGCACAGAGTGTTCGTGCGCTGGTCGGACCGGTTTCGGGAGGACGTGATTCCTCCCTGCTTCTTCTGTACAGGGGGAGATTCCGGCGTGAACGAAAACGATCACGGGTTTCAGGTCGTTTTGAATGACACCGTTACGCCAAGCCCCACCTGGGTGATTAACTCATTTGTGAGCTACAGCCGGTGGCAAGAGCCGCACATAGCGCAAACGTTCGGTACGGCCGACGCAGCGACCATTGGACTCTCGCCATTGCTGTTTCAGGCGCCGATCTTGCCGGGAATTTCCGTTGAGAACTATGCAACCCTGGGTATCACTTTCGGCGGTGGATTCGAAACGTACACGCGGGACGCGGCTACAATCGGAATCAATCTTACCAAGCAGTTTTCAAAGCACACGCTCAAATTCGGTGCCAACTTCGATGACCAGCTAATCAATAACGCCCAGGCGTCTAATGGCGTAAACACGGGATCTGCGGCCTTCGACTTTGGAACCGCCCTGACCTCTTGCGATCCCAACCCGAACGGGGGCCCATGCATTGCGAGCAACAGCGGATCTAGTGTGTCTGGTAACGCACTTGCCTCCATGTTATTAGGCACTGGGAGCGGCGGCGGGCAGTCCTTCAATATCGAACCCGCAATGAGCCTGCACACCTACGGGTCGTATATTCAGGATCAGTGGCGCGTCACGCCACGCCTGACCGTGAACGTAGGCGTGCGATATGAGAACCAGCGCCCCGCCACAGAGCGTTTCAACCGGCTCGAATACTTCGACCCGAACGTAGTAAATCCCATCAGTTCCCAGATCGGATTTAACGTACTCGGTGGATTCGACTACGCCCAGACAAACGGCAATGGCCGGTTCGCATGGCCGCCCAATGATCACGATTTCGCGCCTCGCGCCGGAGTCGCGTTCAAGCTAACGGATAAGCTGGTTGCTCGCGCGGGTGCTGGCATTTACTTCCTGCCCCCTTCGGCCATGATCACTTTCGATAATCCGGGCCAATTCATCGGATTCAGCTCTTCGACGGCATATAACGGGACGACACAAAACGGATATGTTCCGTTGAATTTGGTCAGTAATCCTTTCCCCAATGGGATCAACCAGCCTACGGGCAGCTCGCAAGGCTTGCTCACGCTCGTTGGCGACGGCCAGAGTCAGATCTGGCCGAAAGCGCCACATCCGACGCCCTACACCGAACAGTGGAGCTTCGATCTGCAATACCAAGTCACTCCGCATTCGGTGTTTCAAATCGGTTATCTGGGAAACCGCGGACGCAAGCTGCTGTACGGCAATCCCAACATCAATGCCGATCAGTTGCCGGACCAGTACCTGAGTCTGCAATCACAACTCGATCAGCAAGTACCGAACCCGTTCTACGGCATTCTTGATCAAACCACCCCCCTGGGATCACAAAAGACCATAGCGTATAACCAATTGCTACGCCCATTCCCTGAGTTTACGGACATTACGTGGAATCGTTCTCTACCTGGCGCGAGATCCTCTTACAACGCACTTGATGCAAAGTACAATTACAGTTTCGGTGCCGGCTTAAGCGTGCTCGCGACTTATCGGTGGTCAAAGGCCCTGGATAACGGCCCGGAGGATTTCATCGGCTGGGGCACTGGCAATCAATGGCGCGACTCCTACAACACCATGCTCGATTACAACATCAGCACGCACGATGTTCCGCAGAGCTTCGCGACCGCCTTGGTATACGACCTGCCGTATGGAAGTGGCAAACATTGGGGCAATAGCGCTCCCGGCATCGTAAAAGAGGTGTTGGGAAACTGGCAGGTTTCGAGCGTCATCCGGCTGGCCAGCGGATTACCACTTCCCACGGGAGTCTTCTGGAGCTATAGCAATCCACTTGGTCCATACGGTTTTCCGGGACCGCAGCTGGCAGACCTAGTCGGAAACCCTGTGCCGTCGACTCGAACTCCCAACAACTGGATCAATGCCGCCGCTTATACCGCGCCACCAAACAACTGGACGCTCGGGAATGCACCTCAGCGCATGACACAGCTTCGCGAGCGTGCTGCCCGCAACTTTGACCTCTCGGTCGCTAAGAACTTCGGAAGCGAACGATACCAGGCCTGGTTCCGCGCCGAGTTCCTGAACGCTTTCAATTACGCTCAATACAATCTGGCCCCGTTCAACACTTTCCAGCTATGCGTTACATGCGGAGATTTTGGAGATCTGAACTGGACCGAAAACAGTCCACGGACCATCCAGTTGAGCCTGAAGCTCGCTTTCTAAGAACTTCGAGGCAGGACGAGCAAATCGATTGCCGCCTATAGCTTATCGGTTGGAGGCGGCCCCTCGTTCACGTCTTTCTTGCCCACTAAATGAGCAGCATCGAGGCGACTCCTCTTTTTCATTGACTAGTGAATTTCAATCGGCTAATCTGTGGGCCGAGGATTACCCATGCACACGATTCGTCCCCCAGTTTGTGTGCGCGCTTCTCGCCCGCACAGGTTCTTTCTTACCTCTCCGCTTCTTTCTCTTGCTCTGCTCGCGTTTCTCCCCTCAGCGCTAGACGCGCAAGCTCCAACTCTCCTATTGGGGAACTCGCAAATTCCCGCCCCCACGCTGGCACAGGGCTATACAGTTCAGCCGAACGTCAGTCAAACAGCCTCTACCACCACGCTCGCCTACACGGTGACCTCGCCCCCTGGCAATCTTGCGCCAGTGATGGTTTCCAAAGTGCTCTATGAGGCGGCAATACCCGGCTCAGCGACAACGAACATCACAATAAACGTGAGCTGGACCGGTTCGCTCTATGTTACGCAAGACGGCAACGCGATCCCCCATTTCACGGCCGGGTATGTCGATTCTAATTCCCCTAACCCGCAGACCATCAATACAACCATCCAAGGTGGGCTTGGCTCGTTCGTTTTCACCTGTGCATCTTTAACCTCAGAGACATCCACTATAACCGTAACCATCAATGTCGGGAATCCTCTGGGCGGTCGTAAACCGTATATCAATGATTTCGATGGCTTTGGGTACACGGATTTCACGGTATGGCGTCCATCGAACGGAACTTGGTACCTACATTCCCGAACGCCCTATACGTCGCAGATTAGTTGGGGTCTAAACGGGGACGTGCCCGTGCCCGGAGACTATGACGGTGATGGCATTGCGGACCTGGCAGTCTGGAGACCTTCTGAGGGCAACTGGTATGTAACTCTGAGCAGCACCGGCGGCCAATTCCGGGTGCCATGGGGACAGCAAGGCGATATTCCGATAGCGGGCGGCGACTACGACGGTGATGGCAAAACTGACTTTGCAATTTGGCGTCCATCTACCGGCACATGGTGGGTAATTCTTAGCAGCACAGGCGCGGTAGTCAGAACCTCGTGGGGCATACCGGGCGACATTCCTCTAGTCGGAAATTTCGATGGCGATGCAAAGACCGATTACGTCATTTATCGTCCATCTGAAGGCAATTGGTACATCCTGCCCAGCAGCACAGGCGTTGGAAGGGTCGTGTCGTGGGGAGCGGCGGGCGATATCCCGGTTCCGGGCGACTACGACCGGGACGGCATCACAGATTACGCGGTCTGGAGGCCTTCGGAGGGTAAGTGGTACGTGTTCTTCAGCGTGAGTGGGTCGACTGAAGTTGCGTTATGGGGTCTCCCCGGCGACATTCCTGTGCCTGGCGATTACAATTCGGACGGTATCACTGATTTCGCTATCTGGAGGCCTTCGGAAGGCAACTGGTACGTCTTGGGTAGCGGGGGCCAAGGCCCAAATCCCCCAGTGCTGTGGGGCTTAGCCAACGACGTCCCCATAGGTCGGATCTTAACAACCGCGCCATAGATCGGCAACAATCCCGAAGAGACAGGAGCCGCCGTTCATTTCGACGGCGGCCTCTCATTCCAGCCCGCGTGCGCATACCAATCGATGATTCGGTAATGAGGATACGGCTCTTCTCGCGGGAGCTTGTCGAAATCGATGATATCGGCCTGCAGGTGATTCCCATCCTGCGATTCGTAATACCAGGTCGCTTCCTGGCCGATTTTGGCCGCTTCGCCTGACACGAAGAGCTTCTGCTTTTCGTAATGATACGGTGCATGGCGGCCGGGAGCAGCTTTGTAGACGACATCGACAACCAGCTTTGTGTCGCGTGAGAGCGAGCCTTCCTCCAATAACTCCTGCATCGCTTTCACGACGATCCAGTTCCCTGTTCTATGGTCCACATGCCGTTCATCCGGGTGGCCGGTGAGGATGAGATCGGGTTTGAAGCGTTTGATGAACTCTTTCGCCGCGCTCACCGCCGCATCGCGCGAGTACGGGATGTTCGGGATCGCGGAGTTGCGAAACGGCGAATGCTCGCTCGCCAGCAAAACCGAAAGGTAGGGATCACTCGAGTTCGGATGGTGATACCAGATTTCCTCCAAGCCGCCATCCGGCAGTCCGAGAAACGATAGGTTGTCGGGCGGCACTCCCATATGGCCCAGCGACGCTCGCGATTCATCCATCCGCACCTCTCCGAAATCCATCGCTCGCGCCGCATCGCAGGAATGCATGTAGAAGCGATCGCAGCCACCCGAGTCGCCGCTCGTGAAGTATACGAAGTGAATCGGAATATTGTTTTCGGCAGCAGCGCGAATGATGCCGGGATGCGAGGTGTCGTCGTCTTCATGCGCGCAGAACACGAGCATGGATTTCGGCAGATCGTTTACGGCCAGCTCGAGCCGGTTTTGGGCAAAGGGCGTTCCGTCAGCATCTTCGAGCGAAACGTGAACGGTATACACGCCCGGACTCCGCGGTTCTAGGGACAAGTTGTGTGCGCCAAGAATTGCGTCTTGGAGCGTGCGGTTTTCGATTTCATGGCCGGCCGCGTCAAGAACACGGGCATGGAGCTGCGATTTAGCGGGAATTGGTTTGCTACTGTTCACGAAGAAAGAAACTTCCGGCCGAACGCCCGTTGCGAACATCGTGTGGCTCGTGTCGAACCTGATCACGTCAGAC
>JAFATG010000295.1 GCA_019244055.1 Acidobacteriaceae bacterium
GTGTAAGCGCAGTAATGCGTTGAGCTTACCGTTACTAATAGCTCGTTCGGCTTGACCATAAGATTAACTCTGCGGTTTTGTGCAATTTGAGGCGCTCGTCAATAACTATAAAGACCTGAAAGAATTTTGTTTGAACGGCGGTTTGCCAGTAAAACACCAAGTTTCGGGTGATCACAGCGAGAGGGTTCCACCCGTTCCCATCCCGAACACGGAAGTTAAGCCTCTCAGCCCCGATGGTACTGCATGCGCGAGTGTGTGGGAGAGTAGGAAGTCGCCCGATTAAAAACTAACCGACCCCGGCTCTGATGACAGGAGCCGGGGTTTCGTGTTTTATGGACTTGCCTCGCTGTGACCTTGCGCTCGTGATTCGCCAGCTTGTTACCCCAGGGCAGGCCGGTGGGGTCCATGGTAATCGTACCGAGAGAAGGAAGGCGCTCCCAAGCTGGCGGCATTGCTTCAACGCTTGGTAAGACTGCCGTCCAGGAGAACAGAGCCCGGTCCGGGGTGTCCGTCCATAACAGTGGCAATACCCTTGCCGGTTCCTGCGCCGCTTATGTCTGAAAAGCGGCCCGTACCCTGGGTGATTCTCCAAGTCGCGTGCACCTCCAACATCTCGCCCGACGGGACAAACGTTCCGTTGAATACACCGCCATAGCTATCAACTGCACTGTGCTTAATAGTGAAGCGCCCGAAAAAGGCGCCAATTGAGGGGTTCGCGCAAAGTTGCTCAGTAAGCGTAAGATCGGCGCCGAATGGGTCCAAGCCGTCGCCGGAATCCCCTACAGGAACCCACCCGGAGGGACATGTTTTGTCCCCCGGGAAAACATTTCGGATATTGATGATCGATTTATACGAACTGGCGAGACGAGCATCCTCGCCCGCCCAGCTTGCTGCGGGAAATCCAACCAAGCCGAGCGGCAGCGAGATCAGAGCAGCGATGCGTATGCTGTTTAAGAAATTCATGATGGTCTCCCTTTTCTTCGTTATGGAATTGTCGCTTCGATTTGAGCGGCGCTCCAAATACTACGTCAGATCAGGCATGGAATCGATGGACTGCGATGGATTGTTGTGCCCTGTTGTGGCCTTACCCGCGCCAGTGCTAGAGTAATTGGCGTTTGGACGCCACTGTGGACCCAAACCGTAGTTGTGCTCGTTTTGGTCAGTTCACCTTAAATCTGCGCAGACACGAGCTGCTAAACGAGGGCACCCGGGTGAAGCTCCAGGCTCAGCCGCTCGAGGTGCTCTCTTTGCTTGTGGAAAAGCAGGGCGAACTGGTTACCCGAGAGGAATTGAGAGAACGCCTGTGGGGCCCCGACACCTACGTTGATTTTGATCAGGGACTAAATAAGGCCATTAAAAAGATCCGGGCGGCGCTTGAGGATTCGGCCGACGAGCCAAAGTATATTCAGACGCTCGCGCGTCGAGGCTATCGCTTCATCGCAACGATTAGCTGGGATGGGCATTCGCCGCTGACAACGCAGACTGATGCTGCCGAGACGACACAACGTCGCGCGACGGAACCGGGCGCGTTATCGCAAAAATTATCTGCCGCACCGTCTCGCAACAAGCCCACGCTCAGGGTAATCGCTTCAACGGCCAGCGCCGTAGCTGCAGTTCTCCTAGCCACCTGGTTTCTCGCCCATCGTCAGTCCGACAAGAGCCGCGATCCGGCGCAAGCCGTCCTGACACGCTTGACTTTCGACTCAGGACTCCAGTTCGGCGCCACTTTTTCGCCGGATAGTCGCTTCGTCGCATACAGCTCGGATCGCGGCGGCAAGCTCGACATCTGGGTCCAAGAGGTAGGTGGTTTCAATCCCCACAAGATCACGAGCCTGCCTGGCCACAACTGGCAACCGGATTGGTCGCCTAACGGACGTCAGATTGCGTTTCGATCCGAAGGCAAGAACGGCGGGTTGTTTCTGGTTCCAGCGTTTGGCGGTCCGGAAAGGAAGATTTCATCTTTCGGCTACCGGCCACGTTGGTCTCCCGACGGGACCCAAATTCTCTTCGAGAGTACGTTCGTCCCGTGGCTTTGGAACAAAGTCTATCTGGTCAGGCCCGACGGGGAGGGCACGCACGAGATCCTGTCGGAATTCTTCCGACACACGCCTTTGGGGCCACGGTCGGTCGAGTGGTATCCGGACGGTAAACGCCTTTCGATCTGGGCTGAGTCCGCTGCGGGCTTGGCATTCTGGACTGTGGAAATCGCCAGTGCGAGAGCAGTGAAATCGCAGATAACCCCCCACGTCTCCCGCCAACTACAGGGCATATCCCGTGATATTGGTACATTCCGCTGGGATCCAAAGGGTCGAGGGATTTATTTTGAAGGCGAATGTAGAGGTGTCCGGAATCTCTGGAAGGTAATGGTTGATGTGAAGACGCTGCGCTGGATTTCACTACAGCGGCTCACGACCGGGCCGGGGCCGGATACTGATCTGGCAGTTTCTCGCAATGGAGACAAACTAGCGTTTACCGCGCGCGCTGAGCGAGTTCGTGTTTGGTCCTGGCCGTTGAATAGCCGAAGTGGCCGCGTCTCCGGAGAAGGCGAGCCCGTTACGCTGGCGGGAATTGATGCGTGGATGCCAGACATTTCGCGCGATGGCAAAAAGCTGTTGTTCGTCACGGAGCGTGCGGGGAAGTGGGAATTATGGGAACGATTGCAGGATGAGAATCGCGAGATTCTTCTGATTGATCACGGCGGTATGTGTCACGAGCCGCGCTGGTCGCCTGACGGCGCACGCGTTCTCTACAATCGCTATGATCCGGATTATCCGGTGATCCTGCCGGAAGGCGGCGGCAATGAAGAACGGCTGATCTCGAGCGGCTTTGAAGCAGCAGCCACGGACTGGTCACCCGACCGCCAATTCGTTATCGCAGTGAGCGGCCCGGGCGCACATGAATCCCATGGCTCGCCCACGAGCTCCATCCTGCTGCTTCCGCTAGCCGCTGCGCCGAAGGCTGAAGCTCAGGCCCGATTAGTGACTTCGACGCGCAGCGATGGCTTCTACCAGATGCGCTGTTCGCCCAATGGACGCTGGATAGCTTTCGAACTCGTGGGTGGCGATGCATCATCTGGAGGTAGCGGCGCAAATCAGGCCCTTTTGTATGTTGTGCCCGTGTCCGGCGGTCCCTGGGTTCGCATTACGGACGGCAAATCATGGGACGACAAACCTCGCTGGTCCACAGACGGGAAGTTGTTGTATTTTATGTCCTCGCGAACTGGCCTTCTGAATGTTTGGGCAACCCGCTTTGACGATGTTGCCGGGCATCCCATCGGGGAGCCATTTCAGGTCACCGCATTTGAAAATCCCGGTCTCATGATGCCGCCTCAAAATCCTTCTCTACTACAGATATCTGTCGCCGAGAATCGCCTTGTTCTCCCTTTGGCTGCAGTCTCGGGCAATATCTGGATGCTGGAAAACTTGGGTCAATAAGGCGCAGATCGTTTGGAAATCAGCTCGGATTTCTCAGGTCCTCAGCAACCTTCGGGTGATCACAGCGAGAGGGGTCCACCCGTTCCCATCCCAAAGACGGAAGTTAAGTCTCTCAGTCCCGATGGTGCTGCATGCGCGAATGTGTGGGAGAGTAGGAGGTCGCCCGATTAAAGACTAACCGAAACCCCGACCGGTGAATCCCATCTGTCAGGGTTTTCGTATTAGGGAACGGCGATACACTCGGAAACGGGCGGGACATGGATTTGCAGAAAATGATTGCCGAGCTTGCCAGGGAACGGGACCAGCTCGATGAAGCGATTCTGGCCCTGGAACGGCTGGCGGCGGGCAAAGCGCATCGGCGTGGCCGGCCACCGGCCTGGCTGAAAGAAGAGATTGACCGTCAAAGCAAGGAAGACGCTGTTGAACCCGAGTCCACCAGCCGCCGCATGAGAGCGCACAGGGAAATAGGCATTCAAGAGAAAGAGAAAGATACGGCGTAGCGGCTTGGTCTAGCTTGGCGACACTCCACGCGGCTAGGGTCCGGGGTTGCCTTGGATCTTGACATCGAGATCGTTTCACCGTCACGCAGTATCGATACAAGCGGGACAAAGGCGGCCTGGGAGGCCGCCGCAACTCAGGAGTTGCCCCACAAGCTATGCAGAGACAAAGGCGGGGTGTTTGATGGCAGAAAAGTTGGAGGGATATCTCCGATACTCCAGCTAACTGATGGTCACGTAGTGAATGCCGGCGCGGCTGAGCTTATCGGCATCCAGAGCGTGGCGGCCGTCCAGTACGAAGGCATTCCGCATTTTTTTCGCGACCAGATCCCAATCCAGATCACGATAGTCGTTCCACTCGGTCACGAGCACCAAAGCGTCGCAGCCATCGGCCACCTCTAGCGGACTGGTGCAAAGATGCACGCCCATTGAGCGATGTTCGCTCTCGAAGCGCTCGAGCGCTATCGGGTCATGCGCTTTGACGCGAACCCCCCGATCAATTAGCTTCTGCGCGATTTCAATTGCGGGGGCCTCGCGCAAGTCGTCGGTGTTGGGCTTAAAGGCAAGCCCAAGCAGCCCAATCGTGCGACCTTTCAGAATTTTCAATTCGCGGAGAAGTTTCTCGACAACTCGATCACGCTGGCGGGAATTGATGATCTTGGCGGCTTCCACGATCGGCATGTGGAGGCCGTATTCGCCTGCTGTGGCGATTAGAGCCGCGGTATCCTTACCGAAGCACGAACCGCCCCATCCGATTCCGGCGTTGAGGAATCGAGGCCCGATGCGGGAATCGAGACCGATTCCACGAGCGACTTCGGAAATATTGGCGCCGACGCACTCTGCCAAATGTCCGATCTCGTTTACAAAGCTGATCTTCAGAGCAAGGAATGCGTTCGCGGCGTATTTGATCAGCTCGGCCGAAGCGAGGTCGGTCGACACTAGCGGAACGGCGAACATCGATTCGGGACGAGGCAGAAAGGTAGGCGCCTGGAAGGTCTGATCGACAATGGGGCGATAGAGCGAATAGAGAACTTCTAACGCACGTTGCTCGTCCGCCCCGATGACGATCCGATCCGGATAAAGGCTGTCGTGCAACGCCGTACCTTCCCGCAAAAATTCAGGATTCGACGCGACGGCAAAGTCAGGAATCACGCCGTCAGTTCGATGTTCGCTAGACTCACGCAGCAGAGATCCTACCCAATTTCCGCTGCCGATAGGAACCGTCGATTTATTCACAACGACGGTGAAGTCGCCGTTGATGTGCTGGCCAATACACCGGGCGGCCTGAGAAAGATACTCCAGATTCGGGGCGCCTGACGGGGTTGGCGGTGTTCCGACTGCAATGAATACTACTTCAGCTCCGGGAATCGCCTCGGCATAGCTGCTGGTGAACGTTAGATTGGGACGCGCGTCCTCCAGCAAGTCCTCAAGATCGGGTTCATAAATCGGGATTTGGCCCGACTTCAAGGCCCGAATTTTCGGTTCGTCCGTATCCAGGCATGAGACGGTGTGCCCAATAAACGCCAGGCAGGCTCCAGTGGTGAGCCCGACGTACCCTGTTCCGATGATCGCTACGCGCATAGATTAGATTGAGACGCAAAGGCTTGCGACGCAATGTCGCTATGATAACGCACCCCAATGAAAACACTGCGCTTAGCAGCTTACATGCGAGAATGCAGAGGTGATTGAAGTCATTCGCGCGAGCGCGACCGCCGCTTGCGCCAAAGTGGTTCTATTCGACTTTGACGGCACTCTCTCTTTGATTCGTTCAGGTTGGAGGGACGTCATGGTGCCGATGTGCGTCGAGCAACTTGCGTCTCTTAACACCGGGGAGTCTCAAGGCGAACTGCAGGAAGCGGTCGAGGACTTTGTATGGCGGCTCACCGGCAAAGAGACGATTTACCAGATGATGGCCCTGGCCGAAGCGGTGCGCGAGCGCGCGGGTGAGCCGCTGGAGCCAATCGCTTACAAGAAGCTGTATTTGGACCGGCTATGGCTGAAAATCCGCAACGGCATTGAGGACCTCCGCGACGGCCGTGCCGTTCCAAACCAGTACATGGTTCCTGGGTCGAGAGGGTTGCTCGAATTCCTGGTGTCACGCGGCATGCGCCTGTATCTCGCGAGTGGCACGGATCATGCGAATGTGGTGGAAGAAGCGACACTGCTTGGGATCGCGCCCTTCTTCGAAGGGCGAATTTTCGGGGCCCAGGATGATTTGAAAAGCTTTTCCAAGGCTTTGCTCGTTAAAGATATCCTGTCGAAAACAGGGGATTTGGGACCCAATGAGCTGCTGGTATTTGGTGATGGCTATGTTGAGATCGAGGAGGTCAAGAAGGTCGGCGGCGTTGCTGTCGGGGTTGCCTCGTCAGAGCCGGCGTGCCTGACTGTCGATGACTGGAAGCGCACGCGCCTCATCGAAGTAGGGGCGGATTTTATCATTCCGAATTATCTTAAAGTTGAAGAACTTAGGAGCACGCTCTTTGGAGCATCGGTCGTAAATGCGTGATTTTCCGGAGAATTTCGAGTTGGCCGGCGCGCTTTCCGAGCATGTGGAATTTTTCCGTGACAAACACCGACCCAAACGCATCCACTCTCAAAGGTGTCGAATTGAGTTCAGTAGCTGAAGTTCCAAAGCCGGCCAAGCTGCCAAAGGTCCTATTGGCCGATGATCACCATCTGATTCTGGACGCGCTCTGCGCGATGATGAAGGACGAATTTGAGGTATTGACGGTTGATAACAGTCACGCTTTCATCGAAGCCGTGGGAACGTTCCAGCCCGATGTGGCGATTCTGGACGTCAGCATGCCGGGCGGGGACGGGTTTGTAACCGCGCGAAGGGTTCTGGAGCGGCAGCCGTCGCTGCCGATCGTCTTTCTTTCGATGTACTCGGACTCGAGTTATCTCGATCAAGCCGCGCAGGTCGGGGCGAAAGCGTACCTTTCGAAGCGGGTACCGGCACAGGAGCTGATAGCTGCGATTCGGGCCGTTCTGGAAGGTGAGAGTCTCCTGGCTCCTGCTGAAAGGGGCAACGGCGAAGCACAAACGAAGACCGGCTTAACCGCGCGCCAGCGTGAAGTGCTGCGGCTGATCGCGCTCGGCTGCAGCGCTAAAGACATCGCGAATCAATTGAATATCTCGGTTCGTACCGCGGAGTTTCATCGCGCGGCGATCATGCAGCGGCTCGGCCTGCACTCTACGGCTCAGATGACGCGGTACGCGATCGCAAACGATATTGCCTAATTCCCAGTCGCTTGAGACCCGTGCCGGCGCGGCAATCCTGATCAGAGCCGAAATCAGCAAGCGTTTCCGGCAGGTAACCCAGTCTCTAAGAACCAGATCCAATTTGTGGAGTCGAAGCAATGACACAAATCGGACGGTTCTTAAGCATTGCTGCGAGCTGTTTGTTGACATGGGGCGTCGGCGGAGCCCTTGCTCAGACTGACACGAGCAACAATCACATGGACAACGGGGCAAAGAAGATGATGACGTCGCCCGATACCCAGTTCGTTCTTAAGGCAGCGCAAGGGGGTTTGGCGGAAGTAAAGCTGGGTCAACTGGCGGTCGAGAAGGCGGGCAATGCCGACGTAAAGGCGTTCGGACAAAAGATGATCGACGATCATACAAAGGCGAATGATCAATTGAAATCGATTGCGGACCAGCAGGGAATGACGCTTCCTACCACAATGAACGCGAAGGATCAAGCTTTCTACGACAAGCTGTCAAAGGAATCGGCAGCGGAGTTTGACAAAAAGTATATGAGCTCGATGGTCAAAGACCACGAGGAGGATGTAAAGGAGTTCAAGAAGGAGGCTGATAAAGGGAAGAATCCCCAATTAAAGCAATTCGCCGCGCAGACGACGCCTATTCTGCAAAGCCATCTCGAGATGGCTAAATCAACTGACGCAAAGGTTCGAAGCGGATCCTAACCGAAAGGAAACTGTTGCCCATGAAGTATCGCGTTGTGTTTCGCGAGCGATCAGACGGCGCGGGTGAAAAAGCCGATGACCCGGCCAGCTACTTGGACACGCAGCTCGAGGACGGCGTGGTGCTGGATGCGGCCTTTGTCGGCCGGGCGGAGCCGGATTCTCTTCACTCGTCCGATCGATTGGAAGAAGACGATTCATTTCTCAGCCTCTCGCCGGAGGTTTGGGAGTACGATGTTGCGGAGGGCAGAGATGCGGATTTCAAGAACGCATTGCTCAATTCGGGTATGGTAATGGAATTTGAGCCCCTGGAAGCAAGCGGTGAGTTGGGTGTGACCTAGCGGAGCGGAGGCGCTCCGCCTACCGGACATTGGACTTTGATAGGGTAAAAGGCATTCTGATAGCGGGATCCGCGTCTGATGCTGCGTCTAATTCTTATCATTGTTCTGTTTCTTCTCTTGATTGGGTCTTTACCGACTTGGCCGTATGCGTCGGGATGGGGGTACTATCCCAGCGGAGGATTGGGTCTGCTGCTTATCGTGGTGCTGATTTTGTTTCTTGTGGACCGCCGCGGTTTGTAGAAACGCATATTCGCAACGCGGGCGGACAGTGAATCGATCAGGAAGTAGGTGACCGATCAGGGCGTGGTTACAAGCCGTAAAGCAGCGGATATTCCGGCGTTCAACAAAAAGGTAATCGAGGAATTCGGCGCAGGTAAGCACGTGGCACAGCACGCGTGATCCAACGCTTGCTGCCTCCTCGCAGCGGGCGTCCTTTGAACCAAAGATTCAGAGGACGCCCTTCGTGTTTTTAACGACCATGTGATTGCGCTCCGATACGGGACACCTCTCTAAGGCGAAACTTAGAGACATGCGGACGCTGGCTCTGGATATCGGCGGTACGAAATTCACCCTGGGAGCATTTGAAGACGATCGACTGATCCTGCGCGAATTGCGAAGCACCGATCGTGAAGGCGGCCCGCAGGCGATGTGGCCTCAAATTGAACGGATCTTTTGTGGCTGGCGCGATGAGCACGGATTTCGGCCGGATCTCTGCGGCATTGGATTTGGAGGCCCGATCGATTTTCCCAGCCAGACCGTGACGCTATCGACACACGTCGGCGGTTGGGCCCAGTATCCGTTGATCGCGAAAATTGAGAATTTGAGCGGAGCTCCGGCCGTCATGGACAACGATGCCAACGTTGGGGGATTGGGCGAAGCATACTATGGCGCGGGACAAGGCCTCGATCCGCTCTTTTACATGACCTTATCGACGGGTGTTGGCGGCGGAATCATTCATAACGGCCGCGTTTACCGCGGAGCTGATTCATACGCGGGAGAGATCGGACACATCAACATCGTTCCGGATGGGCCTGAATGCTTATGCGGCTCAAACGGCTGCTTCGAGCGCATGTGCTGCGGCCTGTGGCTCGAGCGCGACTACGGCAAATCCGCCAAAGAGTTATTAGCCGATCCGGCTTTCGTCGTGAAATACGTCGTCTATCTGGCGCGTGGTCTGAAGGCGGCTCTGATGATCCTGAATCCGGCGCGTATTGTGATCGGCGGAGGAATCAGCAAAGCGGGAGACCGCCTTTTCGGGCCGCTCGGGCAGGAACTGACCAAGCAGATGCCGGAGTGGTCTCGCGCCCCGGCGCGACGTAGTCCCCGCTCAGCTCGCGGATAACAGCGTCCTATATGGGGCGCTTGCGCTGGCAAACGAGCAACTCCGAAACAAGTGGGTTGCCAAAGTTTAATCTCGGGCCCAAAATTTGGCCAAAATAAACGAGCTCCTTTGAACGTCTCATAAGAGAGAAAAGGAGAAGCGGCATGAAACGATGTAGCCGGTCGATAGCTGTTTTGTCTTTATTTTGCGGCACGATGCTGGTAGCGGGGGTTCCGCCGACATCGACCAGTTCTGGAAGTGGTTACCAGCAATATCCGCCTCAATATGGTCCGCCACAGTACTCTCCCACGCCAGAAGGGTTGCGTGATCTCGTGGCTCGAACTCAAGAGGACATTCGAAGATCAGAGCACTTTGTGCAGGGGGAGCATCATCAACTGGATAGGTGCCGTGATGCGGAGAAGAACCTTTCCACCTTTGATCGCCACCTGACGAAAGGCCATTACGATAAGGGCGGACTGGACCATGTCATCGGCGACGTGCAAGGAATTCTGGATCACAACACGCTCCAAGCCGAGATGCGGGATGCGCTGCTGCGGGATGCGGAGGATTTGCGAGCCGCCCGCGCCCGCCATTATTGATTTCAGCTGTTCGCGTTAACCGCTTGTTCCTGAACTGAGCCGGCCAAGCCCAGTTCAGGAGCATGGGCCTTGAGCGCCTCGATGCAAAACGCGATGTGCTCTTCGAGCGGAACGCCCAGTTCCTGTGCGCCATCCGCAATATCCTGCCGGTTCACATTGCGGGCGAAGGCTTTGTCCCTGAGCTTGCGTTTGACAGAAGCAACATCGACTTCGTAGATGCTGCGGCTGGGCTTAACGTACGAGCAAGCTGTCAAAAAGCCGGTCAGTTCGTCACATGCAAACAGGGTTCGTTCCATGAGCGAAACTCTGGGGACGCCGCTGTAACTGGCATGAGAAAGAACGGCGCGCCGCGTCTCGTCATCCACACCGCGCTCAGCTAGAATCCGTTCGCCCTTCATTGGATGGTCCGGCGCATTGGGATGAATTTCCCAATCGAAATCGTGCAGCAGAGCCGGGAGTGCCCACTTCTCAGGATCCTCTCCAAACCTGCGCGCGTAAGCGGCCATGCATGCCTCTACGCCGAGCATGTGGCGCCGGAGAGCGTCAGATTGTACAAACTCGCAGACTAGATTCCAGGCCTGTTCCCGTGTCATGATCCGGGTCAGGCCTCCTCGATTTTCACGGATTTCACGGTGTCGCCTTGCTTGATTTTATTGACCACATCCTGGCCGGATTTCACCTGGCCGAACACGGTGTGCTTGCCGTCCAGCCAATTGGTGACCACGTGGGTGATGAAGAATTGACTGCCGTTCGTATTCGGTCCAGCGTTCGCCATGGAGAGGGAGCCGACTTGGTGCTTATGCGGGTTGTTCTTCACTTCATCCTCGAAGCGATATCCCGGGCCGCCGCGACCAGTTCCGGTCGGGTCACCGCCTTGAATCATGAAGTCTGCGATGACGCGATGGAATTGAGTGCCATCATAGAATCCTTCGCGCGCCAGGAAGACAAAGTTATTGACGGTCTTCGGAGCGTCTTTCGCGAACAGATCGACCACGATGGTCCCTTTGGAGGTATCGAGCGTCGCGGAGAAATTCTTCGACGTATCGATGGCCATGGGAGGAGGGGCGGAGTATTGATTGCTCATGGTTAACCTTTGGCGGGCGGTGGGGACGCGCCCTTACGCAACCAGTGTAGCGACCTATCTATTAGGGTTTTGGCGAGCAGTAATGCAGCGATTTTCCGCCTGATTTTTCAACAGAATCAGGGCACTCAGACCTGTTCGGAGGCGGTCTCTCTACCGAGTCAGGTATCCGCTACACTAGGGAGTTTGGATTTGAGTTCGGGGTCTTGCAGCTTTATGTACGCGTGCGCTGAAACCAGCGCAGGGTTACCAACGTCAGGGGTGTTTTCCGCCGGGTTGAAACGTCAGCGTCTGCTGAACGGAAAGGATTCGCGTTTAGATGATTCATCACAGGCCTGAGCGCCTGCGGATGTCCGCCTCAGCAGTTTGTTTACTTTCCAGCTATGTCCTGTGCGCGTCGATAGCGGGTGTTCCGGTATTGGCTGAGGAACCGAACCCTTCGCCTGAAATCGCTCAGCAGCCGGCCGGCCAAACGGCACAGCAGCCTTCCTCCCAGACGGCTCCCTCCGCGCAGCCCCAAAATCCACCGCAACCGCAGCAACAGCAAAAGCCACCACAGCCGCCGCCAAATCAGCCGCAGCAGAAACCGCCGGCTGCCCCGAACCCGTTCGAGAACGTTCCCGAAGCACCGGCCAAGCCCACGCCTACCAATCCACCGACAGGCATCCAGGAAGCGAAGCCGGCCCCAATCGGCGCGAACATCATCGAGGAAATCGATTTCCGCGGGCAGCACAAAATGCCTCAGGACACGTTGCGCGCTCTTATCTTCACTAAGAAGGGCGATACCTACGACGAAGAGGCGATCCATCGGGATTTCATCGCCCTTTGGAACACGGGCCGGTTCGACGATCTCCGGGTTGAAACCGAAAAAGGGCCGCAGGGAGGAGTCATTCTTCGATTCGTAGTAACCGAGCGAAGAACGATTCACACGATCGACTATACCGGGAACAAGTCGATCAGTAAGTCGGAAATCCTAGACCGGTTCAAGGAGAGGCACGTCAACCTTTCCCCGGAATCGCAGTTTGATCCGGGCAGGATTCAGCGCGCGAAAAACGTACTCACCGAATATGAGGCGGAGCGCGGACACCAATATGCGACGGTAACTCCCCAAATTCGGCAGGTCCCGCCCGGTGGCGTGGACGTCGTCTTCGCAATCAATGAAGGGCCGAAGGTCAAAGTTGGCCATATTTTCATCCAAGGCAACAATGCGTTCAGCTCGAAGGACATTATCCGCGTGATGAAGAACACTAAGCCGATCGGAATTCCTCATTCCTTGCTGTTTGAGAATCTCTTTGCGCGGACGTATGATTCGACCAAGCTTGAAGAGGACAGCGAGCGCATCCGGCAGTTCTATCAATCACGCGGCTATTTCACGGCCCGAGTGATCAACCATTCGGAAAAGATATATGACGTTGATGGACGCGGCATAAAGATTCCGTTAATTAACCCGAAGAAGCCGGGCAAGCGGGTAGACATCACGATGGTTGTCCAAGAGGGCGACAAGTACACGCTGAGGAATTTCAACTTTGTCGGGATGAAGTTGTTCCGTACTCCGGACCTGATCGCGCGATCGGTGTTCAAGATGGCTCCTGGCGACGTGTTCTCCACTGAAAAGCTGCAGAAGGGCATGGACGAGCTGCGAAAGCTATACGGGAATTTCGGCTACATCGATTTTGTCCCTTCACCCGATCCTGAGATTGTTCCCGGAAAGGATCAGATCGATCTCACGATCGACGTGGACGAAGGGCATCAGTTTTTTGTTCGGCGTATCGATTTTCAAGGCAACACCACGACTCGCGACCGTGTGATCCGTCGCGAACTCTTAATTGATGAAGGCGATCTCTACAGCCAACAGTTATGGGAGACGAGCATTTTAAAGCTCAACCAGCTTGGTTACTTTGATCCGCTGAAAGCGGAAGACGCGACCACTGTCACGCGCGATACGAAGACCAACACTGTGGACCTGCTACTGAAAGTGAAGGAACGCGGCAAAAACTCCATTCAGTTGAACGGCGGAGTGTCCGGAATTTCGGGAAGCTTCATCGGGTTTTCGTACTCGACAAATAACTTTCTAGGGCTGGGCGAAACGCTGAGCCTGGGCGCCCAGATCGGTACCCTGATGGACAACATTACCTTCGGGTTTACCGAGCCGTACTTGTTCGACAAACCGATTCAAGCTGGGTTCACTATCTTCTATCAACGTTATAGCTATAACCAAGGGCAGCAGCAATCGATTCTATACGGCCAGAACCTCCTCCCGTATTACAACGCGATCGGTTCAGTCGGTTGTCCGACGAATCAACCAAACTGCAACCTGCTGAATTATGTGACGAACGGCAGAGGAATTACTACTTTCGCCAGTTATAATTTGCGCCGAAGCTTCGCGCGCTTGGGCCTGAGTTACAGTTTCAGCACAATGTCGATTACTCCGCTGACGCAGGCGGCCGCGAATTACTTCAGCTACATCAATTTCCAAGGGATTGGCGGCCCGACCGCGGTGACTTGCACGACGAATGGCATCACGGTGACGGGCTGTAACAATTTGCAGGGCATCCAGACGAGTACGATTACCCCGACTTATGCCTACAACACGGTCAACCATCCGATAATTCCCACGCATGGTTTGCGTATCAATTTCAGCTTCGGGTTTACCGGCAGCATTCTCGGCGGCAATGTAAACATATTGCAGCCGGCTCTCGATGTCGCTTACTTCCGGCGCGGGTTCTTCAAGAGCAATGTAATGGGCTTTCACCTAAATGGGCGCTTTATCGCGGGTTTCGGAGGGAAGGTCGCACCCCCGTACAGCCGGTTCTATATCGGCGGCGAAGACGACGTACGCGGGTTCAATCTTCTAAGTATCAGCCCCTTCGTGTATGTTCCGACCAGCACACAGGTTAACGTACTGAACAACGATGGGACGCAGCGGGTCCAAAGGGTGGTCAACTCGGATGGATCGATCGGCACTGCGCCCGTCGTGCAGACCATTCCGATTTATCAATTGCTGCTGCCCGGCGGCGATACGGCGGCGGTGTTCAACTATGAGTACCGGATTCCCATTGTCGGGCCAGTGACATTGGCGCCCTTCGTGGACGTCGGGGTTGACCGGATTTCGCTACCAAACCAGCTTGGGCTGGACCCGACGCGCGTCGCGCAGTTAAATTCGCTGTTCCCGCAATCCAATTTCGGGCAACATGCATTGATTGTACCTGGAACGGAAAAGCCGCGCGTTTCGGCCGGACTGGAATTGCAAGTACTAATGCCGGTGGTCAACGCACCGTTCCGGCTCTACTGGGCGTATAATCTAAGTGTCGTCAACACGAACGTGCAGCCGCCGATAGTAGCGGATCGGTCTTTCTTTCCAAACAACGCCACCTATCAAAGCACTCTGGCTGCGTTCGGTTTACCGTTTTCCTACGATGAGCCACGGCATTTGTTCCGGTTTTCCATCGGACGGGTGTTCTGATCTGTTAGCAGACAGGTATCCCCGCCTTGTGCGACGATAATTAGAAACTCCACAGTCGAAAGATTCAGGGAAGGATTTAAGAAGTAGATGGTTATGAGAAGAAGTTTGATCTCGGCGGCGGGCGTCATATGCCTCGCCATGGGAGCGATCGCTCAGCAAGCGCCGGCAGCGGTGGGCCAAGTTGGACCGATGGGCAAAGTCGGCGTGATTAGTGTGCAGGGCGCGATTGTCGGCACCAAGGACGGGCAGAAAGCATCACAGGAGCTCGACGCCAGGTTCACGCCCAAGAAAAAGGAATTCGACAGCCGGCAGGCTGAAATTTCACAATTGCAGGATCAGTACAACAAGGGCGGCACGGTGATGAATGAGGACAAGCGCCAGCAGCTTGCCCGCGACATCGACGAGAAGAAGAAGCGGCTTCAGCGCGATATGCAGGACGCTCAGGACGAACTGCAGGGCGAACAGCAGAAGTTGCTGCAAGGTCTCGGACAGCGCATGATGGCGGTAATCGAAAAGTACGCGAAAGACAATGGGTACACAATGATTCTGGATGTCAGTAATCCGAATACGCCTGTCCTGTACGCCTCGAGCGCCATTGACATCACTCAGGATATTGTTGCCCTCTACGACAAGACATCCACGAATGGCGGACCGGCGACAACGCCTACAGTTCCGGGCGCAGTGAGGCCTAATCCTACCCCGGGCACTGTGAAGCCGAGTTCGACTCCAGGTCCGGGGCCAACTGGTAGCGCGGCGGCGAAAACGCCGGTAATTCCCCACTAATTTGTCATTCAGCTCCAGGCGGCGATCCCCATCCCCCGCCGCCTGGGGTTTCGATCCTCACCACGTCGCCCGCCTTCGCCTGAATGGTGCATTTACCCGGCATAGAATGTTCGGTTGCATCCTGGAGGATTGTGTTCTTTCCTGTTGCTCCAGGCGAGCCCCCAGCCAGACCGTACGGGCCGATGGTTCTGCGATCGGAAAGGATAGTAAGTTGGGCGGGACCTAGCAATTCGATCTCGCGAATGAGGCCGTCGCCACCGCGAAATTTCCCGCTTCCACCTGAGCCGGCTCGATATGCGTACCGGCGCACGCGAAACGGATAGGCGTACTCAAGAGCTTCCACCGGGGTGTTGAGCGAGTTCGTCATGTGGGTGTGGACACCGGAAACTCCGGCTCCATTAGGTCGCGCGCCCGATCCGCCCGCGATGGTTTCGTAATAGGCATACAGAGCGCCCGTGCGAGGATCTATTCCGCCAATCGTGAGATTGTTCATGGTGCCTGAACTCGCGGCCGGAATGCGGTCGGGAAGAATCTGCGAGAGTGCGCGCAAGAGGACATCGACAATTCTTTGCGAAGTCTCGACGTTTCCCCCCGCCACTCCTGCCGGAATCTGTGCATTGACCACGCTGGCTTCCGGCAGGATCAGGTCCACTGGTCGCATCAGGCCTGTGGTGGGTGCAGCTTCCTCCGGCAGCAAGCAGCGAAGGACATAAAAAACGGCCGAATACGTGATCGCGGCGACCGCGTTCAAACTGCCGTTTATCTGCGGCGCGGAGCCGGTGAAATCTACGCGCAGCAGGCCGCGCTTTGGATCCGTTTTTATCGTTACCCGAATCTTGACGGGCTCACGGCCGAAGCCGTCGTCATCGAGAAAGTCTTCGGCGCTAACCTGGGCTTCGGGCAATTGCTCGAGTTCGGCGCTCATGAGCCGTTCGGAGTGGTTAAGAATCGATTCGACATTTGCCTCAATGCGATCCAGGCCGTAGCGATCAATCAGCTCGGATACGCGCTGCACGCCCATATGGCATGCCCCGATTTGGGCGGTGAGATCGCCCTCGCGTTCTCGCGGAGTCCGCACATTATTCAATAGCAGATCGAGAACCTCGCCGTTCATGGTCCCGCTCTTCACGAGTTTGAGCGGCGGTATACGGATGCCCTCCTGCCAGATCTCGTGGCACGGTCCCATCGAGCCGGGATACATGCCGCCGACGTCGGCGTGGTGTGCGCGGTTGGCGACGAAGAACACCGCATCTCTCCGCGCCTCGGTGAAGACGCCCATTACGAGAGTGATGTCGGGAAGGTGAGTGCCGCCTTCGAATGGGTCATTCAGAATAGCGACGTCGCCCGGTTCGAGAGTGAGTTTGTTCAGCACCGCCCGCACTGACATGGGCATCGAGCCCAGGTGGACCGGCATATCATCGCCCATCGCGATCACATTCCCTGCTCCGTCGAATACGGCGCTCGAGAAATCGCAACGCTCTTTAATGTTGGGCGAAAAGGCGGTTCTGCGCAGGGCCGAGCCCATCTCGACGGCTACTGAATGGAACGCGTTCTTGAGGATGGCGAGCTCAATCGGATCTGTCATGGGCTCACCGTGATCAGCAGATTCCCGTATTCATCGACACGCACATACGTAGTTTCCGGTAAAAACG